>JAFDZQ010000049.1:7934-17235 GCA_018266895.1 Bacteroidota bacterium | reverse complement strand
AATATTTAAATTTTTTGGAAAAAATATAAAGAATATTGGAGAGAGAAAATCAAAAGATTTACAACAAGTTAAGAATAACATAAAAAAAAGTCTTCTCAATTTAGATAAGAAAATAATAATTATAATTGATGACATTGATAGATTGAGTAAAATAGAGGTTCTGCAAATCTTTCAACTTGTAAAATCATTAGCAGATTTTCCAAATGTTATTTATGTATTGTCCTTTGATAAAGAAATTGTTTGCGAAGCACTTAAAGAAGTTCAAAAAGGAGATGGAAGCGAGTTCATTGAAAAAATAATTCAGGTTCCTATTGAAGTACCTTTGGCACAAAAATCAGAGATTTATAAATTATTGTTTGTTGAATTGAATAAGGTTATGAAAGAGATACCGGAGGATAGTTTTGACAATTATTATTGGGGGAATATTTTTAATTTTGGTATCAATAAATGTTTTGAAACTATCAGAGATGTAAGGAGGTTTATGAACTTTCTAAACTTTGGTTTTGCATCAGTAAAAGAAGAAATCAATCCTGTTGATTTTCTTGCAGTTACAGCTATTCAAGTATTTTATCCCGAACTTTATTATCAAATAAAAGAGAACAAGAAATTGTTTGTGTCAGAAGTGGTAAAATTTTTAGATATATCTACATATAATGAAAATTCAGGTATTGTTAGTGATTATGAAATAATTTTAAAAGTAATACCAGAACAGAGAAGGGAAGATTTCTATAAATTACTTAAAAGAATGTTTCCAAAGATTGATATTTTTGAAAAGGAAAAGAAATTCCATTATACAGATGAAAGTATGAATGAATGGTTACTTAAAAAAAGAATTTGCCATCCTTCTAAATTTGATCTTTATTTTAGATTATCTCTTAGACACAATGATATATCGGACAAAAAAATTAGTTATTTAATGGATAACATACACGATAAAAGTATTTTTAATAAAGAAGTTGAACAATTAATTGAATCGGGGAACATGTCTTATTTATTGAGTTCGATTTATGCAAGGTTAAATATAATTGACCCGGAAAAGCAAAGTAGTATTATAAAACTATTATTAGATAAAGGAGATATGTTTTTAAAAGAGGAAAAGATTACAAGTGTTCTATTCACAAAAATTACAAACAGATATGACGACAAGAATACACTTTCCAAAGACCTAAGTGAATTTATTTCAGATTCAGAAAATGGTTTATTTACCTGTGTTAGTTTAGTTGATTTTTTAGGCTTGCAACATTCAATTGATAGTACTGTTGCCGAGAACGATAGGATATTAAGTAATGATAAAGTTAAAGAACTTGAAAACATAGTAGCTAAAAATATCGAAGAATTTTCAATCAAGGAAGAGTTTTTCTCAATTAATAAATTACCATATATTCTTTATAGATGGAAAAGATTTGGTGGTGAAGAAAATTTGAATATATTTTTAGATAAAGCAAAATCAGATGACAAATTATTGATAAAACTAATTAATGCTTTTACGTACCCAATTAAATCATTCGGTTCTGAAGATATTGTTCCCAAAATTATCTACGATATCTACTTTGAAGATTTGATAAAATTTATCGATAAGGAAGAAACATTTCAAAAATTTATAAATATTTCGAATAATGAAATATATGATTCTCTTACTGATAGAGATAAGGAATCAATAAGACTTTTCATTAGAAATTATGAAGGTAAAGTGGGAAGAAATTTTTCAGGTAATTAAGTATAATTTACTTAGATGAACAGTTTTGATTAAGAAACAGAAAGAAAATGTAAAATAACCAAACAGTAATTTAAAGAATAAAGTGAGCAACTATCAACCTACCTCAGGCTTAGGATGGATTGACTTTTCCGATTCAGACAAGCAAAAAGTTTTAAAAGTATTAGAACTCCTCAAACCGGAAGGAACCGTGGATGAGCTCGGCGTTGGAGTTGTCCGAAATTCCATGTCAGATGCTATGTTCCCCGGAATCACTACAATTATGACCCGAGCAAAATATTACTTCATCGTTCCGAGAATACTTCATTCATATTTAAGACTAAAACATAAACCGGATAGTGTCAAAGAATATTTGCGATCTCAGGAAAATGAAATAATGAATGAATTAATTAAAAAATATTATGATGAAAATACTCTTTCTGAAGAACGTATTATTGGTCACGATATAGGATTAGAAAATATGGGATTACATAAAAGCCGATACAAGGAGTTGCAAAGAAAGCCATCTTCAATTTACTGGAATGGAATTCGTACATACGGGATTTACAAGGGACAACTTTCATTAGCAAATTTTCTTTATGCAATAGAAAAAAAGAAAACAACTAAGTTCGATTCAGGTTATCGGGCGGATGAAGGAGATACAAGTGATGACAGAGATTCAAAACATGACGGATACTTTCCTTTTTATTTACCTGATTATAATGATAACTGGAGAAAAAATCTGAACATAAGTTTAACTTAGGAGGAAGGGGACTTTTTGAAACAGCAGATAATTGATACTCAAAAAGATAAATTATTAGGAATAATTCTTTCAAATAAACACTGGATAAAAGAATTTTTGAAAGCAAAAAACTTTGTTGATTTATGCGACATGCCTTTTGTTTTCAAATTATCAATTGAAACTCAAAAAACGATGTTCACGGCACGAGACTTCTGGAAAATAATGTATGGTGCACATATTCGTTACAATATCCTTTTACATTCCCGTCACGGGTCAATTGCTTATTCAAAAAAATGTAAAATATTCTGGAATGAATGGATCAAAGAGATGAAAAAATTTAACAGTAATAAATTCAATAGTCAAAAACTATGGGATATCACTGATGATCACACCAGTATCAAATCTTTTACAAAACGATTTATTAATAGCTGGATAGAAACTATATTCAGTAAGAAATTTAATACCTCTAAGCTTGATGAGCTGGTAGAAAAACAGGAAAAGAATAATAAACTTTCAAGATCAAAACTGAAATCTGATAATGAAGAAAAATATAAAAACTGGGAAGGAATAGACAATATGGAATTCAGATTTAATAATTCAAAAATCATAGTAAACGATATTTTAAGTGCAGGAAGAGAAGATGCTTGATTTTAAGAGGTGCCGGATTGATTACGGAGAGCAGCTGAGTCCACCTGAAGGTTTTGAAATGGAGAGTGCAGTAGCGACAACTTATTCTCTGGATATGCTGGCGCTATTGTCAATACCTGTGGCTTTGTTTTATTCGAAGAACTTAGACGGAAAAGTAAATGAAAAACGACTGGATATTCTCGATGCAATTCAAAAGACATCTGATAAAGTTAAAATATACTGTCAGAAATCAAAAATTATCCGTCCAGATAATAACATGCTTATTTCCTTTGTAGAGGATTGTGTTACAGAAATCTTACCCGAAAAAGCAAACAATTCGTTTCACCCGAAAATCTGGGTGATCAGATATCGTGGAAAAGATAAATCCATTCTTTACCGGGTAATTGTTTTGAGCAGGAACATGATATATGACAGATGCTGGGATGTAGCATATTTCCTTGAAGGTTATCTGGGAAGCAAGCAAAATAAAAACAACCAACCTCTTGCTGATTATTTAAAATACCTGTCAAAAATTTCTGATTTCAAAAACTCAAATCTTTTCATTAAAGATCTTTTAAAAGTTAACTTTAAAACGGAAAAGCCTTTCGATAAATTTAGTTTTCATCCTATTGGATTTGAAGAATACAAAAATCCCCTTTGGAATGAAAAATTTGAAGATCTGATAATTATTTCCCCTTTTCTTGATATTACCACGCTAAAATTTTTTTCAAATGGTAATTCAGTAAACAGAAAGAAGTATTTATTCAGCCGTAAAGAGGAATTAGATAAAATTCATTTAAATATTTTGAATAAATATGATGTTTATGCCTTTTCACAAAGAGTTGTAGATGGAGAAGATGATATCGAATTATCCGAAGAATCTGAAGATGAAACAAAGAGCCAGAATCTGCATGCAAAAATTTTTATAGGTTCAAAAAAAGATAAAAAAACAAGATGGTTTCTTGGGTCTGCTAACTGCACGTATGCGGCTATGAAAAGAAATTACGAGTTTTTAATTTCATTAGACTCAAAAGATAAATATGCATCAATAAGAGAAATGTTAAAAATATTTTTACCCAAAACAGAAAAAGGAGGAATACAGATATTTGAAAAATATGATAGAGAAACCAGAGAGCCTGTAAAATCTGATGAATTCGATTTCAGAAAAATCATTCATTCTTTATTGAGCTATTTAGAAAATAAGGAAAACTTTAAAGCAGTATGCAAACCTGAGTCACGTCAATCAGATAAATATAGAATTAATATTACCCTTTCCTATAATAAGATATTTTCATTAAAAGAATTTAAAATAACCTGTGCCCCATATGGGTGGGGAAGAGATTTGAAACCAATAAAATCTGAAATGTCATTAAGTTTTGATGGATTTGCATTACATAATCTAAGCCCGTTTTTTATCTGGAATATTCAATTCAAACCAACAGGCGAGAGTAAAGAATTTATTACCCGGATGCCAATAAAACTCCCAGAAGGCAGAAAACAGTCAATATTCAGAAGCATAATAAAGGATAAGGATAAATTTTTTCAATTCATACAATTCCTGTTAGGTAGTAATGATGATGAATTTGAATTTCCGGGAAAAAAAGAAAAGACAAATCATTCCGGAGGAGAATCTTTTGAGATATTCAAACATAAACAGCCTCTTTTTGAGGATTTGCTTAAAGCATCATCCAGAGATCCTGATAAATTAAAAGATATAGATAAGGTTATTAAGCAATTACAAAATTCAGGTACAGATGATATTATACCTGAAGATTTCAAAACATTTTGGAAAGTGTTCCAGGAGGCAATAAAAGTTGGATAAAAAAGAGATAAAGAAATTAATTGAATCCGGATATAAAGAATTAAAGGATTTTCAGCGGGCTACAGTTGAGTTTGTGTATAATAAATTATATAAAGAAAATCACAGAAAACACCTTGTAGCTGATGAAGTAGGTTTAGGAAAAACTATTGTTGCCAAAGGCATGATATTCAAGGCGATGGAAAGACATTTAATTTCATCACAAAAGCACAAACCATTTAAGGTTGTATATATTTGCTCAAATCAGGCACTCACAGGTCAAAATCTTAAAAAACTGAACATCTTTAACAGAAAAGAATTTGTAGAGACAGATAAAGGCAGATTGATCTTTTTGGCATTTGAGCCAAACAATAATGAAATGTTTCAACTAAACTCATTGACTCCATCAACATCATTCAGGTTAACAAAAGGTACGGGTATTTCTGAAGAAAGGAAATTAATCTGGACAATTTTGTCAAAATATGATATGTATAGTAAAGGTAAAAGAAGTAATGGTCTAAAATTAGCTCTGATGGGACATGTCGGAGATGCATCAGAGTGGAAACGCGAACTTGATCAATATAAAGCAAATAAATTTAGTGAAATCAGAAAAGATTTATTCGGAAAATTTAAGAATGGAATAAAAAGCACATATATTGATTTGGCTGATAATTATTATTCAGATATTAAAGATGAAACCAAACTAAAGGGAAAAGTATCTTTACAAAAATTGCTTGTTCGGTATTCATCTTTTTTAAGGAACGATACTGTGAAAACATACTCAGGTCAATTAAAACTAATAGGAAAACTCAGGAAAATTTTAACAGAGCTATGTCTGGATTATCTGGATGCCGATCTCTATATACTTGACGAATTTCAGAAGTTCAGAGATCTCATTGAGTCCGAAGGTGAAGATATTAGTGATGCAACAATTATAGCCAATAAAGTTTTTCATATGAAGAAGGCAAAAGTATTGATGTTATCAGCAACTCCTTTTAAACCATATACTACAATTATTGATGATGAATTTAACGAAAATCATTATAAAGAGTTTAAAACAGTTTTGTCTTTTCTATACAATCATAATAAAGAACAACTTGGATTATTTGAAAAAAACAGAAAAGAATATTTTGATACTTTAAGAAGACCTGAGAACTTTAGCAAAGAATCAATTAAATCGAAGGAATATTTAGAAAATCTTTATAAAAAAGTCATCAGCCGAACCGAAAGAATACTCGTATCAGATGATAAAAATACACTTGTTAAGAATATAATACAAAGCCCGCTCGAAATATGTACTGAAGATATTCAGAATTTCATAAGAACAGATAAGATTATTCAAGAACTTGATGCAAAATCAAAAAACGGTGCAAGAAATATTGTTGATTATTCTAAATCTGTCCCTTTTCCTTTATCGTTTTTAGACGGATATCAGATAAAAGCAGATTTAAAATATAACAAATCAAATAAATTTATTCAGAAAATTATCAGATCAAACAGACTTGGCTGGTTTGACCTGCGTAAAGTGCAAAAATATAAACCTCTTGGAAAATTACCAAATTCTAAAATCAGGTATTTACTGAATGAGTGTATTGATAATGGAATGTGGAAACAATTATGGCTATCTCCATGTATTCCATATTACGAGACAGATGGTTCATTTAAAAACTCTCATTCGAATTCAAAGATCCTAATATTTTCTAAATGGAAGATGGTTCCTAGAGCTATTTCATCAATAGTATCATATGAATCTGAACGGTTAACAATTGGGGATAAAAGAATAAGGAGATCTGAAAATATTGTTTATACTACTCCAATGGTACGTGGCAAAAGGCAGCCAAGAAAACCAACTAAAATACTTGCATTAAAAACTAAAAACGGTAAACCACAGAAAATGTCAGCATTTTCAATAGTTTACCCCTCACTTACTTTAACTTCAATAAGTGACATACAAGTAAACATAAAAAGAAAGATTCCAAAATCATTAAGAGATCTCAAAAAAGATATATCTTCAATTATTAAAAAGAAAATCGATATTGCCGGATTAAATATGTATTGCAAGGAGAAGCGCATTACAACTAATTGGTATTGGGTCGCTCCATTATTACTTGATAAATTTTATTTTAAAAAGGAATATGAAAATTGGTTAAATAAAAATGATTATTTTTCCACAAAATTTTATTCAGGAAGTTCCGGCGAGAATAGCGATAAAGAATATTTAAAGCACATTTCAAGCGCTGATAAACATTATGATGAACTTATAGAAGTATTTAATAATCCTGATAAATATAAGTTAGGACAGTTTCCAAAAGATTTATGCGAGATACTTACTCTTAAAGTAATAGGATCACCAGCTATATGTTCACTTAGATTAATAAAAAAATATTTTAAAAAAGAATATTCAAGTAACCTTCTAAATAATTCTCATGAAATAGCAGCTTCTTTTTATGCGATGTTTGATAAACCGGAAGCAATATCAATAGTCAGATTGAACAGTTTAGATAAAAACAAGAAGGCGAAATCAGATGATAATGTATATTGGAAAGATGTTTTAAATTATTGTATAGACGGAAATCTGCAGTCTCTATTAGATGAATTTGGACATCTTATAATATCTGACTACAAGGATATTGAAGAATTTACTTTAAGAATTTCAGATTCAGTAAGTACCAGAACTTCATCTTTAAAAGTTGATAGCGCAGAAGAATTTTTGAAAAACAAATCAACATCTATGAGATGTCATTATGCAGTTGATTTTGGAAATCAGGATATGGATAAAGAAGATGGTCGAAAAAGAATAAAGAGTATCCTAGAAAACTTTAACTCACCATTTCGTCCTTTTGTATTAGCTTCAACTTCAATCGGACAGGAAGGATTAGATTTTCATTATTACTGCAGAAAAGTAATGCACTGGAATTTACCAACAAATCCAATAGATTTTGAACAAAGGGAAGGTCGTGTAAACAGGTATAAAGGTTTAGTTACCAGACAAAATATAGTAAATAAGTATAGTAAAGTCTTAATTAATTCAAAAGGTGATTTATGGAATGTTCTTTTTAATAAGGCATTGAAAGTCGAAGGAAAGTTAAAAGGCAAGTGTGGGCTTGTTCCTTACTGGCATGTAGAAAGTGATGGAATAAATATTGAGCGAATTATTCCACTGGTTTCTTACAGTAAGGATATTGAACATTTAAAAAAACTGTTGGATGCGTTAACTTTATACAGATTAACTTTCGGTCAACCCAGACAAGAGGAATTAGTTAATTCGCTTTATAAGGATCTTGATAAAGAGCAACTTGAAAAAATAAGAAAAGATTTAATGATAAACTTAAGTCCAATTACTTATAAGTAATTATTGAAGATATCAAAGAATTCAAATATGAAAAAAATAAGTTTACATGTCTTTGACAGGTTGATAAAGATCGACAGTTGCTTTGCAAAAGGAAGGCATATGAATTCATCAGATCTTTCACGCAAATGCAATGTAAGCGAAAGGACAATTTACCGCGACCTGGAAGTATTAAGACAAGTTTATAATGCGCCGCTTGAATATGATTTTAAGAGAAAATCCTTTCACTATACTAAAGAGTTTCAACTGAAAACATTTGATCTGTCGGCAGGAGAGCTCTATGATCTTGCAGTCATTTTTGAACTTCTAAAAAGTTATGACCATAATCCCTTTAAGACAGGGCAGAAATCACTTCTGAATAAAATCAGGACGGCTTTCGGAGATGAAATTAAAAACCAGATAAGCGATGTCAGGGGAAAAATAAGTTTCAGATTCAGTCCCGTGAAAAGAACTGATGAAAAAACTTTTAAGATCATTGAGAATGCGCTTTATGAACAAAAGACAATAAAGATAAAGTATATTAAAACGGATAAGGAAAATGCGGTCAGCAGAACGATCGATCCGTACCATTTAAGAAATTATAACGGAGACTGGTATCTCATTGGTTTTGAACATGAAAGAAAAAAAGTAAGAGTGTTATCTGTAAACAGAATTTCGTATGTGAAGATGACAAACAGATCTTTTGATGTTCCTGAAAGTTTTAATTTGAATGAATACTTTAAATACAGTTTCGGGAAAAAGAGAACATCAAAACCTTTAAAGATAGAGTTTGAAATAAAAAAGCAGTTTGTAAATGTAATAACCGAAAGGGAAATACACAGTTCGCAAAAACTCAGAAAGCTCTCAAACGGCAACATTCATGTCACTCTCACGCTTTATGAATTATCCGAGATCAAAGACTGGCTGATGAAGGAAGGCACAAGGATCCGTGTTATTAGTCCTCCGGAACTTATACAGCTCATGGTCAACGATGCAAAGGAAATCCTGAAGCAGTATAATCAGAAAAATATCTGACCTCACAGGCGCTTCAGGAATTCCTGCTTTTCCGTTCCCAATCAGGAGATTGGAAACGAGGGAAATGATGTCCCTGTA
>JAFDZQ010000049.1:0-7822 GCA_018266895.1 Bacteroidota bacterium | reverse complement strand
ACTCCATCTATACTTTTTGGACAGTCCCCGAGGGAAATGATGTCCCTGTATCTCTCTGTCTGCTGTTCCCAATCAGGAGATTGGGAACGAGGGAGATTGGGAACGAGGGCAATGATGTCCCTGTATCACTCTGTCTGCTGTTCCCAATCAGGAGATTGGGAACGAGGGATTCAAATCAGCAAAAATCCCGCTATACACTTACCGAAAAATAAATTTATATTTTTTTTCAAAAATATTTTTACTCTGACATTATTTGTCATAGTATAGTATTTATCTTTGTATGAAAGGAAATTGAATCTTAAATCAATTGAAATCAATCATGAGCAGAAACACTAACATAAAGGAACTGCAGTTTCCGGTAAAGCTGAAACCCGTTTACATTAAAAAAAATAAATATAAAGGATTAACAAACTATTCAGCTGTCACAGGAACGATCAATAAAAAAGAATCTGTATTTTCCGTGGTAAGCAGAAATTATGCTTTGATATTGAATGAAGAAGCGATTGATCTCGGCAAGAACATTTTCAAAAAAATGTTTCAGGAATCCGGTGATGATAAGTTCACTGTATTCAATATAAATTATCCTAAAACAAGATCATACTGTCACATTGACCTGATAAATAAAACATATACGGTCAATTTATGGGAAAAGGAAGTTTATGTGCCTTTCATCAGGATCACAAACAGTTACAATAAATCAAGAAAGCTGGGATTCGAAATAGGGTTTGTGAGAAAAGTCTGCGATAACGGAGTGATCTTTGAAAGAGAATTAGTCAGTTTGAATTATTTTCATTATAACAAATCAGTAAAGAATGTCATGGAAAGCATTAACAAAGATCTGAAGCTGAAAAAATTAAATGACATTGAAAATAATTTCAGGGCATATATGAATAATCTCAGGGAAATAGAAATAGAAGAAAAATATTTTATACCCGTCACTGCAAAAATATTCGGATTGAAATTCAGTACTGAAAATGTGTCCGGAAAGTACAGGAAGATAATAGAAAAACAGAAGGAAGAATTTCTGAACATTATGGAAGGTCTTAAGAATAAATACATCGGAGAGCTCGGAAGAAATGCCTACAGTCTGTTCAATACAGCAACGGCTTTTGCCAACGAAACAAAATTTGTAAAATGCGACAGATATAACGGTTACCAGACAAAAGCAGGGAAATGGGTCAGGGATATAGTCAGAATTAAAAATGAAAAATTCTTTCAAAAGTATCTTGATAACTGCATAGATTATTTAAATTAAAAACATAAAAATATAAAAGGAGAAATCAATATGTATGACATAATAGGCGACATACACGGACATGCCGGTCAGCTTGAAAAGCTGTTAAGAAAAATGGGATATGAAAAGAACGGAAATGGCTATTCGCATCCTGAAAGAACAGCAGTGTTTGTCGGAGATTTCATTGACAGAGGTCCGCAGATCAGGGAAACACTGAAAATTGTCAGGGATATGACAGAGCATGGAAACGCTATGGCTGTAATGGGAAATCACGAGTACAATGCTTTGTGTTATCACACAAAGAATGAAAAAGGTGAATATCTGAGAAAGCAAAATGAAAATAACACAAATCAGCACTCGGCAACGCTGAAGCAGTTCGAAGGTCATGATGCGGAATGGATAAACTATCTTGAATGGTTTCATACGCTCCCGCTTTTTCTTGACCTGAATGAGATCAGAATAGTTCACGCCTGCTGGGACAATGATAACATAGAAATTCTCGGAAACAGAAATACTATATCTCCGGATTTTCTGCAGGAGCTGAATTCCGAAAAGCATTATAAAAGTTCTTCACTGTTCTGTGCAGCAGATGAATGTTTAAAAGGCAGAGAAGAGAAAATTCCCGAAGGATATAAATTTACGGACAAACACGGAAAGGAAAGAGGCGAGATGAGAGTACGCTGGTATCTTGATCCTTCAGACTTGAATTATGAAGACTTCTACATGGTAAAGATAGCTGAATTAAGTGGGATGAAAGTCGATACGGAAAAACTTAAGAAGAAAAGTTATTACCAGGAGACAGAGAAGCCGGTATTCTGCGGACACTACTGGTTCGAAGGCGATCCGAAAACGGAAAAGAAGAATGTTGCATGTGTGGATTACAGCATCGGAACGGGCGGAAAACTTGCAGCATACAGATGGTCAGGAGAAAAAGATCTTACGGATGAAAATTTTGTCTGGGTGAATGCAAACGGGGACTGAATACAAAATACATTCAGTTGAGAACTTAATATTTTTTCTGAGAGCAACTTATTAAAAAATTAAAATTTATAAATTTAAATAAATCACAAAAATGGAAAATCAATACTCATCAATAGAAATAATGGCGGACGATACAGGAATGCCGGATCCGGACAGTTCGCTGACAGAATACATAATGTACGCTCTTGAAAATAAGCTTATTCTGAATACCAATGATGAAAATGTATCTTATACCCTCGATAATAGTAAAGGAAAATTTGTTTTTTTTCTTGACGGAGAAAATTTTCCTGAATTCCACTATTGCTATGAGACTGATATCACAAAACAGGTGATGTTATCAGGATTTCACACGAATCATGACGGAAATGATTTTGGAGCAATGCTGATAGAGAGTACGGAAGGAGATTACGGACTTTGCGCAGAGCTGGATTTTTATAAATTAGTCAAATTGCCCGAACTGCCTGTAAAAGCCGAAGTTAAGATTTATGCATTAGCGCTTGACGTAATGTTTTTTGAGGATAAAAAAGAATTTGACGAAGCAATGCAACAAAATCCGATTGGCATTTCACCTTCAGGAAAACCTATGTACATAGGATCGAAATTCTTATCAGCCTCAGGAATTATTGAGGAAAGCAGTGATGCACCTTTTCCAAGCTTTGCTTATATGACAGCTGAGATAATTGGAATGGAATCCAGGACAAATGAGATTACAGGGAAAGAATTTTATGTTCTGAAATGCGACGGCACAATCGGGGAATTTGAATTGTTATGCGCACCTGAATTCAAAAGGGAAAACATGAAGGCGGGTGGAATTGTAAACGGAAATGTTATTTTCAGAATGGAAGTGATGAAGGTTATTTACTAATGAAATAAAATTCTTAATTGAATTACCATCAAATTAAATATATATTTTACTATGGAAAATGCTATCGAAATAAATAAAAATATACTTGGCGGAATTCCGGTTTTTAAAGGAACAAGGGTACCGATAAAAAATTTATGGGATTATCTTGAAGGAGGGGAAACTATAGTATCATTTTTAAATGGATTTCCTTCTGTTACAAAAGAACAGGTGATCAGTGTTCTTGAAGAAGCAGAAAAAATAACGACCTCAGAAAACCATAGTTATGAAGATATTACTTGATGAGAACATTGATATAAATTTCAAAGAAGAATTTAGCGAATACGATATACAAACAGTTAAGGATAAAAGCTGGGAAGGAATAGAGAATGGAAGATTGTTAAAGCTGCTGATTAAGAATAATTATGACATTTTTATAACTCTTGATTCCAATCTCAGATATCAGCAAAACCTTTCAAATTTTAAAATCCATATAATCGTACTTAAAGCAAAAGACAGCAGACTGTCTCATCTCAAACTTTTCACTGCCAAGATCAAATTCATTATTGATAAACTGAACAAAAATGATGAATTCGAAGTGATTGAAGTATCTTTGTAAATTATATTTGTATATCATTTTAAGTCTCAAATCATAAAGCAGTAAAAAGTTAAATTGTTAATAGAAAAGAGTTTGCATAAATTTATACAGTGCATATTCATAAAGTTAAAACCTGTTAACAGCCATGAAAAAAATAATACTGCTTATAAGTTTTTTTTCAGCATTAAATATTTGTTACGTTTATTCACAGCCTGCTGATTCACCTTATCCCGTCATATTCATACACGGACTTAATTCCGATGATCAGACCTGGAGCGCTACTTTGAGCCAGATAAGCAGTACGTGGAACCTGAGTCCGGCTCATATTCTGAGCGCTGTGCTAAATGCAAGAGGTGGTGATACGACAAATTACCTGCAGGATGTGATTATTCCTCAGCAGGATGTGAACGGAAATTTTGTAAACACAATTTCAAACTCTTCTGTTTATGCTTTTAATTTCGGAAATTTCTGGAACAGGAATCCTTCGGACCCCCGGATAATTTTATACAGCAGCAGCACTCCGGGCAGCAATCAGTCTCCGAGCAGTCAGTCTTCGATTTATAAGCAGGGTTATATACTGAAAATATTCATTGATTCAGTGCTGAGAGTTACCGGCGCATCAAAGGTAATCTTAGCCGGACATTCAATGGGCGGGCTTGCAATCAGGGAATATCTTCAGAGAACGGAAAACGGGATTCATAAATGGTGGATTGATCCTAATGATCCGGTTAACGGACATAGAGTTGCAAGAGTTGTTACATTCGGAACGCCTCATCTTGGCACAAATGTCAGTTCGATCCCTTTTACTACAATTGATTTCAACAGTGAAGCGATAAGAGACATGCGGTATTCATACAGCTCAGTCAATGCTCCTTTCCTTTTCAGTAATCCGGAAAATACTGTTCCTTCATCTTATTATAATGCTGACATAAACTGCAACGGATCGGTTACAGATACAATAACAGGACTATCGTTTAATACGGCTGAGAATACTCTTATGCCACTCCCTCAGAATATTACCTATACCTGGATAACTTCAAATTATCTCAGTCTGGGAACTGACCTGGCGGTTCCTCTCAGCAGACAATGGCTTTATAACGGCTCTGTTCCTTCACCTGCAGGAATATCGGATACACTGCTGACAAATAAAAATCACATACAGGAAACAAGCGATTACAGATCAATCATCAGGGGATTAGATGAACCTGATAATATCAACTATTCGTATGAAATATCTTTCGGAAAAACATATGCAGGCTACATAACTCTTCAGTCAAAAGGAATTACTTCGGATACTGATTTTTACAGTATACAGTTAAGTACAGGAGGAAATTTATCCTTACATCTAATATCGCTGAATGCAGGAGTAACCGGAATAGCTGTTTTAAACAGCAGCGGATCAGCGCTTGCAGTAAAGACAATTTCAGGAACAGCCGACAGTGTTTCGTGTTACTGCAGCAGCGGAACATATTTTTTCAGGGTAACAGGTAACAGTAATCAGAATTCAAATTTAAATTCGTATCGCTTTACACCTTCTGCTGTGCCGTCTGCAGTTTTAGATCTGACAGTTTCAATCGAAGGATTCTGGAACGGAATATACAACATCAGGGATACAGTAAATCTGTATATCAGAAACAGTTCCTTTCCTTTCAATGCAGTCGATTCGGCAAAAGCTTTTACCGATACATCGGGAAATGCCATTGTGAACTTCATTCACGCCGTAACAGGAAGTTATTATCTTCAGATCAGGCACAGAAATTCAACTGAAACCTGGAGTTCAGTTCCTCTGAACTTTACAAACGGTAACACAACCTTACTTAATTTAACTTCTTCACAGTCAAATGCATACGGTAACAACCTCATTTATAAATCCGGTAAATGGTGTATTTACAGCGGTGATGTAAATCAGGACGGGACAACGGATGCGTCAGATATAAGCAGCGTAGAAAATGACGCTTCATCCGGAACAAGCGGTTATGTAAAGACTGATGTAACCGGAGATAACTTTGTTGACGGAAGTGATCTCAGCCTGACGGATAATAATGCATTTTCAGGTGTTGGTTCCGTAACTCCGTAATAAGGATTTTATAATCGCAATAAGATTTACGAATACTGCATATCCTTTCTGACGCTCAGAAACCGGGAATAAAAAAACTTTCACAAATCCGTTTTTTTACCATTTGACATAATTTTAATTTCAGATTAAATTGCATCAAGCAATCGGAATTGTTTTGTAAAAATGAAATCTGAAAAGTGAATGAAAGCCTCACGAAGAGTTTTATTTTAAGATGAGCCATACTGAAAAAATTATTTGAAATGTATTTAGATTAAACACTGATTATAATAATTTACCAAAAGCCAAAAAAACATTTCAATGATCAGTAAATTTATAAATTTGAAAAATAAATATACGGTATTCAGACTAATTATTATCAGTTTGTTTTTAAACAGTTTTCCTGATGTATCTATCTCCCAGAGCACGTGGTTCTGGCAGCAGCCGGTGCCGACGGGGAATTTCTTTAATTCAGTCATATTCGTAAATGAAAATACCGGATTTGCAGCTGGTAAAGCAGGTACTATAGTAAAAACCACAAACAGCGGATTGAACTGGTATCAGATAAATTCTGGTGTAGATGATGAACTGCTCTCCATACATTTTGTTAATTCTGAGTCAGGCTTTGCATCAGGAGACAGCGGGACAGTTATAAGAACCCAGAATGGAGGAGTTAACTGGACTAAATTATTAAGTGGAACAACAATCTATTTGCACGAAATTTACTTTTCTGATTCAAACACAGGATATGCAGTAGGCGGTAACGGAATAATAATAAAGACTACTAATTCAGGACAGAACTGGACTCAGATCAGCAGCGGAACATTCACGACATTATTCTCAGTATCTTTCAGGGACGCTTATAACGGATTAGTCGGCGGCAGAGGTGAAATACTTCAGACAACTAACGGTGGGTTGAACTGGACTTCAAAGACTCTTGGTGTAAATCCATCTACAGCTTTTGTATCGACACAGTTTATCGATTCCTTAAATGCATATTCATTAGTTGACGGAACAGGAATTTTCAAAACAACAAACGGAGGATTAAACTGGAATATCAATTTATTTAACATTCAGTATGGTGACAATAATGATCTCGCAAGATCAGTTTCGTTTTATGGAGTGAATACGGGATTTATTGCTACAGATTACGGAGTCATTCTGAAGACTACAAATTCCGGATTGAACTGGTCTCATGATTCCACATTTAAAAAATATGATTTCCCGATAAATCAGTTCTGGAGCATAAACATAAGCGATTTTAATAATGTAACAGTAGCGGGTTCAGGCGGAAAGATATTGAGAAGTACAGATGCAGGGCTGAGCTGGTCGATTCAAAACGGATTTAAAAAAAGTCTATATTCAAATTATTTCACAGGCGCAAATACTGGTTATGCAGTCGGCGACAGCGGCAGGATTTTAAAAACAACAGACGGAGGAAATAGCTGGCTTCAGCAAATCAGTCCGACAAGAAATCTGTTAAAATCGGTTTATTTTGTCAATGAGAATACAGGTTATGTCGCGGGTGATACAGGAGTTATTCTGAAAACAATTAATGCAGGGGTCAACTGGATACAGCAAGTATCAGGAAGTACAGACGATCTGTATTCCGTTCATTTCATTAATGAAAATTATGGGATGACCTGCGGTAAGAACAGCAAAGTCTTAAAGACAACAAATGGCGGAATAAACTGGATTGTAAATACAATAACTCCTTTTGATTATTTTAATTCGATCTATTTAATTGATGCAAATACAGGGATAATGGCTACAGATATAAGAACATACAGAACTACAAACGGAGGTGTTAATTGGAATGTACAAACGAGCGGAAGAGGAACTGAATTATTTTTTACAGATTCAATGACAGGTTATTGTGTAGGTAGGACAAGCAATATACTGAAATCAACAAACGGCGGAGTGAACTGGTTCAGTCAGACTATTGGAAATAATACACCTCTTTCAGTTCATTTTATTAATAATCTGAATGGTTATGCTGTAGGATATGCCGGTGTAATTTATAAAACCACAAACGGAGGAAACAACTGGATTGAGCAAACCAGGATCAGCAGTAACTTATTAAATTCAGTATACTTTGTTGATCAGAATACAGGT
>JAFDZQ010000048.1 GCA_018266895.1 Bacteroidota bacterium | reverse complement strand
TTAAACGTTTTGGACGGATGTGGCAAAAGACAGTATTATAACACTATATAGATTGTTAATTTTTTACTTATTGAGTAAATTGCAAATTAATTTTCATAATTTTCATTTTAATTTTAAAATAAATTTATGTGCGGAATCGTATGCGTATTCGGTTTGAACAGCGGTGTTAAGGAATTAAGACCCGGGATACTCGAAATGTCAAAAAAAATCCGTCACCGCGGTCCTGACTGGTCGGGAGTTTACAGCGATGACAAAGTGGTTTTTGCCCATGAACGGCTTGCTATTGTAGACCCGAAATCAGGCGGGCAGCCTTTGTACAGTGAAGACAGAGAACTCATACTTGCGGCAAACGGTGAAATATATAATCACCGTGAATTAAGAAAAGAAGTTGAGGGATACAGATTTCAGACTGAATCAGACTGCGAAGTTATTCTCGCTCTTTACAGAAAGAAGGGAATCAGATTCATCGAAGAGATGAACGGAATTTTTGCATTCGCTCTGTATGATAAAGCGAATGATTCATATCTAATAGCGAGAGATCATATCGGCATTATTCCTTTATACATTGGATGGGACAGATCCGGAAATTTTTATGCGGCGTCGGAATTAAAAGCTCTCGAAGGTGTCTGCAATAAAATTCAGGAATTTCTCCCTGGACATTATCTGTACAGCAAAGAAGGACAGGAACTTAAGAAATGGTATAAACGGGAATGGACTGATTACGAAAGTGTCAAAGACAATTCATCGGATATTTCTTTACTGAGATCCTCTCTGGAAAGCGCCGTTCACCGTCAGCTTATGTCGGATGTTCCTTACGGTGTTCTCCTATCAGGCGGTCTTGATTCTTCAATTATATCCGCAATAACAAAAAAGTATTCCGCTAAAAGAATCGAATCCGGTGACAGTCAGCAGGCCTGGTATCCGCAGCTTCATTCTTTTGCAATCGGACTCAAAGGATCTCCTGATCTGGAAGCATCCAGAAAAGTAGCAGAGCACATAGAATCTGTTCATCATGAAATAAATTTTACAGTTCAGGAAGGACTTGATGCAATTAAGGATGTCATTTATCATCTTGAGACTTATGATGTTACGACTGTAAGAGCATCCACTCCTATGTATCTTCTTGCAAGAGTGATCAAATCCATGGGAATCAAAATGGTCTTGTCAGGCGAAGGAGCGGATGAAATTTTCGGAGGATATCTTTATTTTCACAAAGCTCCGGATGCAAAATCATTTCATGACGAGACTATACGCAAACTCGGGAAGCTTCATCTGTACGACTGCCTCCGCGCAAACAAATCCCTTGCATCCTGGGGGATTGAAGGGCGCGTGCCGTTTCTTGATAAGGAATTTCTGGATGTCGCTATGAGACTGAATCCAAAAGACAAAATGGCGGATTCAGGGTCAGGTAAAATGGAAAAATGGATCCTAAGAAAAGCTTTTGAAGATTATCTGCCTGAGAGTATCGTCTGGAGACAGAAAGAACAATTCTCTGACGGTGTCGGATACAGCTGGATTGATACACTTAAAAAAGTTGCGGAGGAACAGATAAGCGATGAGCAGATTGCAAATGCCAAGTACCGGTTCCATGTAAACCCCCCGATGTCAAAAGAGGAATACAGATACAGATCAATTTTCAGCGAGTTATTCCCTTCGGATTCTGCGGCTGCGTGCGTACCTTCCGTTAAATCCGTTGCCTGCAGTACACCGGAAGCACTGGCATGGGACGCGTCATTTCAGAATGCAAATGATCCGTCAGGAAGAGCTGTTAAAACAGTTCATTTGGACGGGTATAAATAATTTTAATTGTTAATGTGAGCTAATAGTTTACTGTATAAAATTTTGAAGCGGTTTATTATAATTCTGACAAAACCTGCTTCTGATTTTTAAATTACAATCCGAAGAATTTTTCACATAGTCTGTAAAAATGAGTTCATTAATTTGCAATATCATAAGATTTTTTTGTGTAGAAAAAAATTCATGTAATTATTTGATCGTTACAAAAGTCTTGTACAACAATTATTTTTTTGTTCTTTAATTTAAAATTGATTATTCTTTTTAATATCTTTAATTTATAATATCCAAAAATAAAGGAGGTTGTCTTCTTCGAACATGACCATAAAAACAGTTTTAATCATCAGATAAATTATCTTAACGGCAAGGTTCTGGTTTTGAATCAAAACTACGAGCCGCTTACTATCTGCAATGTCAGAAGGGCTGTAGTGCTCATTTATTTAGGAAAAGCGGAAGCAATTTATTGTATAGCCGAAAAAAAAGTAAGAAGCATCAAAAGAAGTTTTGAATATCCGAGCATCGTAAGGCTTATCTTTTTTGTAAGAGTTCCTTTTAAAAAAATAATCTTATCAAGAAAAAATATACTTAGAAGAGATAACCATAAGTGTCAGTATTGCGGAGCCGCTACAAATCTGACTGTCGATCATGTTTTGCCTAAGTCAAGAAACGGCGAGGACAGCTGGGAGAATCTCACGACTGCCTGCATAAAATGCAACAATAAAAAAGGAAACAGGACACCGGAAGAGGCAAAAATGCATTTAATGAATATACCAAAAAGACCTTCCCATATAACATTCATTAAAAATTTTGCAGGAAGCATAGATAATGAATGGAAACCATATCTGTATATGTAAATCTCCCGTTTCAAATCAATCAAATAAATTTCAGCAAACTGAACATAGAGTTTAATAACCAGATTTATTTTCAAATTAAATCCAAATAATGGAAAAATATTTATTATACATAAACGGAGAATTCCGTGAATCGTCAGACGGAAAAACTTTCGATGCAGTAAATCCTGCAAACGGCGAAGTAATTGCAAAAATATCGGAAGCAACCGTTGAAGATGCTAGAGCTGCCGTAAAATCCGCAAGAGATGCCTTTGACAGCGGCGTTTGGAGCGGCATGGCAAGAGAAGAAAGAAGCAGGATCATCAAACAGATTTCGGATAAAATAAATGAAAATGCCAAACAGCTTACAAAACTTGAAGTAATGGATTCGGGATCCACTGTCAGAAAAGCCGGCGAAGATGTATTTCTTTCTGCAAAAAGTCTTAACTATTTTTCAAAAATGGCTGCTGTGGATATGAATGAAAATGTTGAAGGATTATCAAAAGCCGGAGTCAGTAAAAATATTATAAGAAGAGAACCTGCAGGAGTAGCCGCTCTTATTACTCCCTGGAACTTCCCTCTTAAAATGGCTGTCTGGAAAATTGGTCCTGCACTTGCTGCCGGATGCTGCGTAATTCTGAAACCTGCTCAGGAAACTTCTGTAACTGCTTGCGAACTTGCAAAGTTAATCGATCAGACTGATCTGCCTAAAGGAGTCGTAAATATTATTACAGGCAAAGGAAGTATTATAGGAACTGAATTAGTTTCAAACCCCGATGTCGACAAAGTCGGATTTACTGGCTCAACAGAAGTAGGAAAGATCATAATGAAAAATGCTGCCGGTAATCTTAAAAAAATAACTCTTGAATGCGGCGGAAAATCCGCGAACATCGTTCTCGATGACGCTGATATGGAAATGAGCGTTGACGGAGCTGTCTATGCAGCATTTTATCATCAGGGTCAATGCTGTGAGGGAGGTACAAGACTGCTTGTGCATGAAAAAATTTATGATGAATTCATTGAGAAGCTGAAGAATAAAATTTCACTTATGAAAACAGGTGATCCTATGGATAAGAAAACGGATTGCGGACCGGTTATAAATAAGAATCAGTATGACACTGTGATGAATTACATAAGAATCGGAAAAGAAGAAGGAGCCGGGATTCTGACCGGAGGTACGGGAACGGATGAATCAGGATTTTACATTGAACCGACTGTGTTCATAAATGTAAACAACAAAATGAGAATTGCACAGGAAGAAATTTTCGGACCTGTGCTTGTCGTAATTAAATTCAGTGATGATGATGAAGCAGTCAGAATTGCCAATGATTCGATTTTCGGACTTGGAGGAGCTGTCTGGTCGGGTAATGATGAAAGAGCCATGAAGATTGCTGAACGGCTCAGGACAGGAACTGTCTGGATAAATGAATATCATTTATTAAGTGACAGAGCTCCGTTCGGAGGATATAAGCAAAGCGGAATTGGAAGGGAGTTCGGACTTGACGGAATTAAGGAATATACGGAATCAAAGCATATTCACATTGATGAAGTAAAAGACAGAAGCAAGAAATTCTGGTACGATACTGTTGTCCCGAAAAGTTAAAATATTAATAACGTGAACTTCAGAAAAACGCTAAAAGGAGAGATCTGTTCTTTAACAAGATTTAATCCGGGCGATGAGCGGACAGTAGATTTAATTAAGGATCTTTTTAATGAAAAGGAAATCGCTCCATTTCTTAATCAGGAATATCTTAAGAACAAGACAAAGCAGCAGATCAGAAGATGGATTAAAGAAAAATCAGATCATCCTTATGAGATATGGTATGTAATTAAATCTAAGAGTAATCAAATCGGGTACATCTGCTTTAAGTGGAGAAAGCATTATGACGATGCCTGTGAAATTTCTACTGCAATACATAAAGATCACAGGGGATTAAAACTTGGTTTTCATTCTTCAAAGCTGCTGATTGATTATATTCTCGGACTCAGAAAGTTCAGGTATCTTGTAGGTTATGTTTTTCTTACCAATAAAAAAGCCGAGTATAATTTAAGAAAACTCGGGTTCAGGATGAATAACCGCCTTCACAGAATAATTACAAAGGAATTTTACGGCAGCGACGGGTCTTCTAAGGAGGACAGGAAATATAATCTGATGGTTATTTATGGTAACAAGTAAAAATTAGTTTTCGGGATTCAAACTAAGTGTTGTCCAAATTAATTTATTTTTGCAATAAATATTTATTTCCATTAAAAAATTGAATAAATTGTAAACTGTTTGTAACAACCCCACCCTGCCGGGGCTGTCCCAAAAGTATGAATAGAGTTAAATTGTAAATATTAAGAGACGATTTACATTCTGGATTCCCGCATTCGGGGGAAGGACATTTAAGTAATAATGACTTTTTAGACAGCCCCACAACAAATCAGAAATTCTTAATTAACTGTAGCAGAAACGATATGAACAGCGGCTTCCTGCCCGTCGAGCCTGCCTGAATAA
>JAFDZQ010000047.1:4957-8394 GCA_018266895.1 Bacteroidota bacterium | reverse complement strand
ATGTCAAATTTCCGGATTAAATTATCCTCAATATATTTATTTAATTTCCTTCCTGTAAGTTCACCGAGATAAATTCCCAGCTTTTTCATTCCTCTGTATTTCAGATTGTAAATGAGCTTTGAAAAATCTTCGTTTTCATAAAATGCAAAATAGCTGAATGAATAATCGGATATGAGTTTCTCTTCAAGGTTCCTGAGGTCTTCAGGTGTGACTTTTCTGAGCGTACTCAATTCACTATCCAGTATGAACTCATTTGAATTATCCTCCTCCAGACGTATTTCAGAGATGACAGATGTCTTTGGATAAATAAAATCAATTATCCGGCTGATTATTATTCTTTTCACAAATTAATTTATATTAAATTTACTTTATGAATATAATTTATTGCCGGGGGAAGGAGTATATAAATTTATATCTGAGAATGTAAAAGGGATTGAATATCCGGTGTCTTGATGTTTTACCACTCGTTCCCAATCTCCGAGTGGGAACGTAAACTGATTGGTTCTGATGTTTATACAACTCGTTCCCAATCTCCGATTGGGAACGTAAACTGATTGGATCTACTGTTTATACCACTCGTTCCCAATCTCCGATTGGGAACGTAAACTGATTGGATCTACTGTTTATACCACTCGGGGCTGTCCAAAAAGTATGAATAGAGTTAAATTGTAAATATTAAAAGCCGATTTACATTCTGGATTCCCGCATTCGCGGGAATGACATACAGGTATTTATGACTTTTGGGATAGCCCCGTAAACTGATTGGATCTGATGTTTATACCACTCGTTCCCAATCTCCGATTGGGAACGTAAACTGATTGGAGCTACTGTTTATACCACTCGTTCCCAATCTCCGAGTGGGAACGTAAACTGATTGGAGCTACTGTTTATACCACTCGTTCCCAATCTCCGATTGGGAACGTAATCTGAATGACTGCAATAAAATATTATTACGCCGTCAGCTTCTTGAACTTGATTCTCTTCGGCTCCACATTACCGTATTTCTTTTTCTTGAACTCTTCATATTCAGAATAACTCCCTTCAAAATATTCAACTTTGGAATCTCCTTCAAATGAAAGTATATGTGTAGCTACTCTGTCGAGGAACCATCTGTCATGTGAAATCACGACAGCACATCCCGCAAAATTTTCCAGACCTTCTTCAAGAGCTCTCAGAGTGTTCACGTCAATGTCATTTGTCGGCTCGTCAAGAAGCAGTACATTCGCTTCGGATTTTAGAGTAAGAGCAAGATGAAGCCTGTTCCTTTCACCTCCCGATAATGCCTTGACAAGTTTTCCCTGATCGGCGCCGTTGAAATTGAATCTCGCTACATAAGCTCTCGAATTGAACTGCTTTCCTTCGACTTCAATGAATTCATTGCCTTCGGATATCGCTTCCCACACAGTCCTTTCAGGATCTATTTCCGTATGCGCCTGGTCTACATATCCGATCTTTACTGTTTCGCCGACATCAAATATTCCGCTGTCAGGTTTTTCTGTCCCGAGAATCATTCTGAATAATGTAGTCTTGCCTGTTCCGTTTGGTCCTATTACACCGACAATGCCGGCAGGGGGAAGTGAAAAGTTGAGATCTTCATAAAGCAGTTTATCACCGAATGACTTTGATACTTTTACTGCTTCAATGACTTTTGTTCCGAGTCTAGGACCGTTCGGAATGAATATCTCAAGTTTCTCTTCTTTCTTCTTTGAATCTTCATTCATCATTCTGTCATATGCCTGAAGTCTCGCCTTAGACTTTGCATGTCTAGCCTTTGCGGACATCCTGACCCATTCCAGTTCACGCTCAAGTGTTTTCTTTCTTTTGCTCTCCTGCTTCTCCTCCGACTCGAGTCTCTTCGTTTTCTGATCAAGCCATGATGAATAATTTCCCTCCCAGGGTATTCCCTCTCCCCTGTCAAGTTCAAGTATCCAGCCGGCTACATTATCAAGAAAATACCTGTCGTGGGTTATGGCAATTACGGTTCCTTTATATTGTGTCAGATATTGCTCCAGCCAGTCAATGGATTCGGCATCAAGATGGTTTGTGGGTTCATCAAGAAGAAGAATGTCCGGTTCCTTCAGCAGAAGTCTGCACAGGGCGACTCTTCTTCTTTCACCTCCCGAAAGATTTTTCACGAGAGCGTCTCCGTCGGGAGTTCTGAGCGCATCCATCGCCCTTTCGAGCTTTGCATCGATTTCCCACCCGTTCATGTGCTCAATCTGTTCTGTAAGTTCTCCCTGTCTCTCAATGAGCTTTGTCATTTCGTCATCGTCCATCGGTTCAGCAAATTTATTATTCACTTCTTCATATTCTTTAAGCACGTCCACAACTTCCTGAACCCCTTCCTGTACTACCTCTTTTACTGTTTTTGTATCATCAAGCTCCGGCTCCTGCGAAAGCATTCCAATCGAATAATCCTTTGTGAAATGTACTTCGCCTTCGAACTTTTCTTCAATTCCTGCGATGATCTTTAATAGAGTGGATTTGCCGGAACCGTTAAGACCTATTATTCCTATCTTTGCTCCGTAAAAAAACGAGAGATATATATTTTTCAGAACCTGTTTATGGGGCGGATACATTTTACTTACGCCAACCATTGAAAAGATGATCTTATTGTCTGCCAATTATGATAAATTAATTTTTAGGATTTGAATTTTTCCAAATATAATGAAATGAAACCGGAGGTTTAAGCTAAATTACAGTCTGAAGAATGAATCAGGAATTATTTGTTAACAATTTATTTCTTTGCTGTGTCTTTTTCCTTTTTAAAAAATAAAAAATAAATCAGCCAGATCATTCCGGCGATCCAAACTATGTCTATGTACTGCAATTTAACAGCTCCTTATTTTTTTAAAATATATCAATTTGATAAATTAATTATTTCCGGTTCTAAAGTGTTTACTGAACAATTATTTCACCGGTAATTTTATTGTTGTTCTGATTTTTTTCACCTGAAGTATTGTTAGGATCTACCGTAAAAGTGAGATCATAAGTTCCGGGCGCCTCTATATTCACGCTTATGTTATTGAAAATCTGCGTTGCATTGTTATCCAGCGCATTTAAAGTATAATTGTTATTTACCTGGATATTTCCGTTTGCCCTGTTTGTCATTTTCAGATTCACAATGCTCTGATTTGTCTTCGCTGCAGCGCACTCTCCGTCGGAGTAATTTCCTACTGTGAATGTCGGATGAAATGTCTGACCAATTCCGACCTGAGACGGGAAATTCTGTCCCACTATCCTCAGATCCGGGTTGTCTGTTTCAAACAAACAGCATCCGGAAATACTTATTACAGATAATGCGATCAGAAATGAAATGATCCTAAATTGTATGTATTTCATTTATTAGTTAAAATTATTATTTGAAATTAGTTTGGCTAAAATACATTTATTGTGAAGAATTTGCAATGTAAGTCTGCCATTAAAATCATTGCCGT
>JAFDZQ010000047.1:0-4899 GCA_018266895.1 Bacteroidota bacterium | reverse complement strand
TAATCTAAAAAAATATATGAATAAATTTGAGAAAGTAATTTCAGATTCAGGCAATAAAAAAATCGTGCTGATCAATCGACTGTCCGATCCGGGCATGTGGATACTGTATGTCTATAAAAAAATTTTGTTTTTCAATAAAAAAATTAACTCGTATTGGTTCAGCAGTAAAGAACAAGCGGAATTATTCGCTCAGGAATATGTGAAGTCCAATGTCTGATTAAAATTATTTCTCCGTTCAGATTTCCTCTGTTTCATCCATACAAACAAAAAATATCCTGCCGGTGATTTTTTTATCCGGGTAAATTTCTTCCAGAGCTTTTTTGTACAATGACAACTGCATTTTGTATTTTTCCAGATTGCTTTTATTCCTGTCTGTCTTATAATCTGTAATTTCTATCCGGTCTTTGTAAAAAGCTATAAGATCAATTGTTCCTCTTATCATATTCCCGCTTTCATCGTCAGGCATAAGAAAATCAACTTCTGCTCTTAATTCATCCGCATTAAGACCTGAAATGTATTTTTTAATTCTTTTTATTTCGGGCAAATCTGATTCCACTTCAATTCCGTTTGCAATTCTCTGCGCAGCTATGTGAATTTTTAACCCGAACTCATATCTCTTTTTTAAACTGACTGCAAATGTGTTTTCTTCATCGGAATTGTCCGGAATAATCTGCTGCTCACTGCTTTCAGTCATAAGTGAATGAGGCGATATGAACTTCCTGCTTTTTTCTGTTTTACCGTCAAAAATAATTTTTGAGTTTATGCTTTCGTTTTCCTCAGGTACATTTTTTATTTCATATTTGAAATCAGTAATTACCTGCAAACCTGAAATTTCCGCCAGATTATTGAAAAAGGAAGACGGATTTCCTGATGTCATGTAAAGATACTGCTTGGCCCGTGTTACCGCAACATAAAGCAGCCGTCTGTCTTCATCGTAATCTGTTTTTTTGACTGTTGCATTTACCAGATCGGTTTTCCAGTTACTGAATTTAAAATATATCCCGTTCCGGCTTCCGAATAATGTCCTGCCTCTCAATCCTGCAATTGTACTGAAAGTCAGAGCTCCTTTATCTCCCTTGAATCCAGGAAAAACTCTTATGTTCATATTTGCCAGTATGACTACGGGATATTCAAGCCCTTTCGAAGAATGGATTGTCTGTGTCAGCACAGCATCTGTTGTATTCCCGAGCTCTACATCATACTCAAGATCAATCGAACCGTCAATGATCTGAACCAGCTCATTCAATGACAGCATCTCTGATTCTATTCTTGTCTTTAATACTGTAATGATTTTATTTCCGGTATCATCATTGTAATTGTATCTGTTCAGGATTTCATCTACGGCAAAGAGAATATTGTTCCTGTATTTTTTTATCTTTTTCAGGAATGTATCAAGATCTTCAGGCATTACCGGAATCAATCTGTTTTTTTCCGGTTTATCTTTTAGAATCTTTCCCTTTAAATATTTTATTTCATTAAATGTGTATCCTTCTTTTTCCAGTACCGGAACCCAGCCGAATATGTCTTTATCGTTTATGATAAGTTTAAGCCAGGCGAGAACAAGAATGCCTTGTTCGCTTGCAAAGAGTTCCAGTCCGCCTTTGTAATTGACTGGTATCCCGGATTTCCTTCCTTCGCGGTAAAGCTCCAGACAGAATTTTTTCGTCCTCGACAATACACAGATGTCCGAATATCTGACAGGTCTTTCCCCTGTTACTACCCCTGTCTTTCCGTCAAATTCCCTGATCCTGTATTTTTTCTTTTCATTAATGAGTTCGGATATCTTTGCAAGTATAAGACGGTATTCGTCTTTCCGGTTTTCCGCTTGGTAAAATTTTAATTCGGTAAGATCCTGAAGCTCTCTTTGCGGCTTTAATGCGTCTTTAAAATTATTGTCAATGTTTTCCGTATCTACTTCTTCATCATTTGTCGCCTGTATTCGAAGTGTGAATTTACTGAAGTCAAGTATGTCTCCCGAACTTCTGTAATTATTTTCAAATACAATTTTTTTGAAACTGCTTACATCATAATCAACTCTCTTCGTATCCTGATTCAGCTCCTGTTTAAAATATTTCAGATTTTCACCAAAAGATGTAATATTTTCGATCCTCGAATTCCTGAATCCGTATATGCTCTGCTTCCAGTCTCCCACCACGCATAGATTCGCTGTTCCGTTTATATTCTTGCAAATAAGCATTATCAGTCTGAACTGTATTTCATCAGTATCCTGAAATTCATCAATCATTACATAATCAAACCTGTTATTCTTTCTTACAGATTCTTTGTTAAGCAGGGAAATATATGCAAACATTACCATGAAATCAAAATTCATCATATTTCTCTTCAGCAGATATTCAATGTATGAGAGATAAACTGCTCTGATGAATTCAATGTATTCTTCCTGAGCTTCATCATAAAATATATCTTCCTTTATGTCCGGATTAACTGCTTTATCCGAAAATATATTTTCCCCTTCAAAATCAGTATAAAGTTTATCCTTTAACGCTGTGTCGTATTTTTTTTTAAGTCTGTTAGTAACCGGACCGCCTCTCTTGCCGGTTACTGTCTCGTTAAGGTTATCGAACTTTTCCGAGAACTCTTCATAATTCCCTTTTAATATTTCCTTGTCCCCTTCACTCCAGCCATTCCTGTGAGGAAAAACTCCGAGACTGCAGAGTTTTTTGATAATGTTTAAGATCTGTTCCTGGTCTTCAAATATATAAAACAAATCACCGAACTTTCCGCTGTTCGCATTTGAAAAATTCAGATAAAATTTTCTGAATATCTCAGATTCGGCAGACGGATTTTCAATAAGATTAAAACCGGATGAAAGATATTCTTCGATGCCTATATATGCTGGAGCATCAGACCCTGACTTTTTCAGGATTCTCGAACAGAAGGAATGGAATGTCATGATAGGAGCTTCAAGCAGTTTTGTTACGCTTACCCTTGAAGAAAGACCTGAAATAACTTTCTCCTTCATCTGATCAGCTGCATTCTTTGTGAAAGTAATAAGTAATATGTTTTCCGGCTTTACATTTTTACTTATTATTTTTTCGTATCTCTTTACTATTGAATATGTCTTGCCTGTGCCTGCTCCTGCGTCAACTAGGTGAATGCCTTCGACGGAATTGATGAGTTCGTCCTGAGGGTTCATTTTCTTTTTTAATGCCATAATTTATTCCCCTGGCATAAATTAAGGAAATCGCAATTCCTGCAGACATCAATTGATTCAAATACAGGATCAGCGGGAAAATTAGTTTTCAAATATTTATTCAGCTCTTTCAGTTTTTCAGCAACTAATTTTTTAAATTTTTCAACATCATCTTTGAAAATTAGTCCGGTTTCCGTCTTTCCCGTTCTTACATTATTTATGACAGCTGCAATATTTTTTAAATAATTGCCGGTGAATGTTTCAGCTTTTCTGCTGCCGAAATCCTGATATTGCATTCCTGATTTATTCATAACCTGAAATGCAGATTCAATGAATCTTTCTTCTGTTATTTTTTTATCATAATAATCTATTTCATTCATGTTCATACCGGCAAGAATTTTTTTAAAATTATCATACCCTGTTATACTGCAGAATTTTTTTGCATTTTCATTCCTGCTGGTTGCATAATTAAAAAATTCTTCGGAATAAATGTACCTTTCAAAATCAACAGGATGGTATTTTATGACAGTCGTAGTTTTTTCCTCCTTGCCCTTTATATGATCTGTAATGCCTGAAAATAAATAATTATAAATGAATGTAATATCCTTCATATATCTGCTTAATGAAGTCATGTATGCGGCTGCCTGGAAATCGAAATCTTCCGATTCTTCCTTCTCTATATAAACCGTGTTTGACTGCATTGAGACATTTGTTTCGCTTTTCCTTGTATAAGATGATTTGTAATCTACTATTGTATTCCCTGATCGGAGATCAATTTTTCCTGTAAGCATTGAATTTTCCGGATCAGGCAGCCAGGATTCAGTGTTAGAATATTTCTTTTCCTTTTTGAATTTTTTCATGAGTTCATTAACACCGCTTTTCGGAGTATCCGGAATTTCATTTTTTTCGAATTTCATTTCATCAATGAATTTCATCAGGTTTTCAGCCCCGAGCCGGAATTCCGATTTTACAAATTGTCTGTTTATGTTTTTTTGAAATGAAGAAAGTTCATCAGTCATCCGGTCGAGAATCTTTTCCGTGTTCTTCTTTACAAATTCCGGATGATTAAAATAAAACTCAGCAAAACAATGCAGCAGCGTCCCTTTCATGAATGAGGGAGATTCTTCCTGAGTAAGTAACAAGCTGAATGAGTATTGTTTCGGACATCTGTATAACAGGTTGAATTTCGAGGGAGAAATATATTTAACCTGTTCCGCCTTTTCAGTAATAAAATTCTTTTTCCTGATTTCATATTTGCCTGATACTGATTCCTGTCCGACTGTAACCGGATTAAAAAATCTGTCATTAAAATCATTTATTTCTCTTCCTTCAATATTCATAAAATAATAGCAGGGAATAATTTCCCTGTAGTTGCTTATGTTTTTTACAAAATAGAATCTGAATCTTCCCTGCTGAAGCAGTATTTTGAATCTTCCGAGATTTTTTTCATCTTCTTCCTCTTTATTGAGGTAATCTTTATCGGGAAATAATTTCATCCAGCTGTTGTCTAATCCTGCGTAAAATATTATCTGCCTGTCAATGAATGCTGAATTCAGGGCATTCACAAAAAGCACTCCCGACTTTTCGGAATCAAGCTCTTTATCAAATTCCTTCAGAAAATATTTCAGATCGATCAGATTAGCGCTGTCAATTTTCTTATTGAATATCTCAAGCATTTCGAGTATTTCATTAAGCTCATCGGGGAATTTCATGTCATAATCCGAAGCAAGCTTGTCCATCAATTC
>JAFDZQ010000046.1 GCA_018266895.1 Bacteroidota bacterium | reverse complement strand
GTTAAATTGTAAATATTAAAAGCCGATTTATATTCTGGATTCCCGCCCGCCTTGCCCGCACTCAGCGAGGTAAACCGCGAGGCAGGCATTCGCGGGAATGACATACAGGTATTTATGACTTTTGGGACAGCCCCAGTTGAATTCACAGTGGACAAAGAATTTTACATTTAGACACTTATGCTCTTACCCTTGTGTTCAAAAATGAAAGATAAATGCAGAGTCTGATCAGAGTTTATTTGTATCGTCTTTGAGAAGCAATCATTTTGATTTTAAAAATAGTTTTAGTTTTGTGAACAAATATTCAACGTTTTAAACGGCAAGGTTAAATATTGTTCATCAGTATGTTCTTTTCTGTTTTAACTCCAAATACAAATTTATATATTATTTTCTATGAAAATTAGCTTAAACTGGTTAAAAGAATATATTCCGGGTCTGGAATTTGACTCTGAAAAATCACTGGAATTGCTTCAGAAAAAAATGATCACTACCGGACTTGATATAGAAAGTATTGAAAAGGAAGGAGAAATTTATAAAAACTTCTTTGTAGGCGAGGTAATTGAAAAGAAAAAGCATCCGGATGCCGATAAACTCAGCTTATGTAAGGTAAATATCGGAGAAAAAATACTTGATATTGTCTGCGGAGCTCCGAATGTTGACACAGGACAAAAAGTTTGTGTTGCTGTGACCGGTGCAGTCATTCCAAACGGCGGATTTGCAATCAAAAAATCAAAGATACGTGGCGAAACATCCGAAGGAATGATCTGTTCTGAAAGTGAACTGAATCTTTCCGGAAATCATGACGGGATTCTTGTTCTTGATAAAGAAGCCCTTATAGGACAGAGTTTTGCTGATCATATCAATGCTAACGATATTGTTTACGAGATAGGAATTACTCCGAACAGAGGCGATCTGTTTTCTCATATCGGCGTTGCAAGAGAGATCTCAGCATTGTATGATAAAGAAATAATTTTACCGGAAATTAACATTACTGAATCTGATACTCCTACTTCATCACTCATAAAAATCAATATTGAAAATAAAAATCACTGCAAAAGATTCACCGGCAGAGTCATAAAGAATGTAAACATCAAAGAATCTCCTGACTGGCTGAAAAAGAGACTTAAGTCGATCGGGCTCAAGCCAAGAAATAATATTGTAGACATAACTAATTTTGTTATGTTCGAAACCGGTCAGCCGCTTCACGCTTTTGATTATGATAAGATCAGGGGAAATGAGATCATTGTAAAAAGCGCGAAGGAAGGAGATAAATTCATTACGCTTGATTCTAAAGAAAGAATTTTGAATTCAGAATCGCTGATGGTATGTGATGCGGAAGGATATTCCGGAATTGCCGGAATCATGGGCGGTGAATTATCCGAGATTACTGACGAAACTAAGAATGTATTTCTCGAAAGCGCTTATTTTGATCCTGTGTCTGTCAGGAAGAATTCCAAAAAGCTCGGTCTGCAGACAGATGCTTCGCAGAGATTTGAAAGAGGAGTTGACATAAATATGGTTGAATACGCTTCAAAAAGAGCGGCACAGCTTATACAGGAAATTGCAGGAGGCGAAGTTTCAAAAGACCTTTATGACGTTTATCCTGAAAAATTCGGTGAACAGATTGCAGGCATAAGAGCATCAAAAGCATCATCGCTGATAGGGACTGAATTATCAGAAGAAAAAATAATATCACTTCTTTCAAAAATAGAAATTAACTTCACTGAAAAATCAGGTGATCATTTGTATTTCAGAATTCCTGAATTCAGAAGACTTGACATTACAAGAGAAGCTGATCTAATTGAAGAGGTTGCGCGGATTTACGGTTACGACAATATTGAAGAAAGTACAAATTTCAATATAAATGTATCCAATTCAGCAAAGATATCTAATTCACGCAATAAGGAAATGAAATTAATTAATGAACATCTGATAGGAAGAGGGTTTAATCAGATAATTTCCGAGACACTGATTGACGATAAGAAAATAAGCATATTTAAGGAAAAGGCGATAAGACTTCAGAATTCAATTTCAGCCGAAATGAACGCACTGAGGACAAATCTCACATTCGGAATGATGAGTGCAGTCAGGAATAATTTCAACAATTCCGGCAAGAATATTTCACTGAAATTGTTTGAAACGGGTAGAATATTTTTTGAAGCGGATAATCGTTTCAGGGAAGAGAACAGATTAATTTTTGCTCTTGCCGGCAAAAAAGACATGGAAATGATTTACGGCGGAGAAAAAGATTTTGATATCTTTGACATCAAAGGTGAAGCAGAAATGTTTTTGTCTAAATTAAATCTTGAAAATTATAGATTAATTTACTATAATGACAAAGTTTTTGAAGGTGTAAGAATAGGAGTTGGTTTAAATGATGATGTGATCGGCAATATTTATAAAGCAGATAGCACATTAAAAAAAGCATTTGACATAGATTATGATGTTTATTATGCCGAGTTTTATTTAGATAAAATAATCGACAAAATAAAATTCACTTCTCAGTATAAGCCGGTTTCAAAGTTTCCCCCGGTAAGAAGGGACATAGCTATTGTTGTTGATAAGAATGTTACTTATGACGATTTAAGGAATTCAATGCAGAAAAGCTGCGGTCAGGTGCTGAGGGAAATCGAATTGTTTGACCTTTATGAAGACGAAAAATTGGGGGAAAATAAAAAAAGTCTTGCATTTTCATTAGAATTTGTTTCTGACGAAAAGACTATGACGGATGAAGAGACTAAAAAAATAATGGACAGAATTATAAAGAATCTTGAAAAGAATACTGGTGCAAGGCTAAGAGACTGAAATAAAAATTGAATTCATATAAATTTGTATGCATCAGAAAACAACAGATTTGAGCAAAGAGTACTTTAAAGAGCAGAAAAACCAGATAAGGATAACGCATGACGAATTATTGTCAAAAACAAAGCAGCTTATTTCGAAGATCAAGGACACGAAATCTGAAAATTCAATTTTAAAGGAAAACATAAAAAATCTGAACTTAAAGATTTCCGAACTGAAACTTCAGCTGACAAAGATAAATACTGAAATCATCAACAAGGAAAAGGAAATATCCGAATTAAAAAACATGGTTTTAAATTCGACCAATAATAAAATTCCTGTAAAGGATAAAGAAGAAGTAAAAACAAGAATTAAGGATCTGATTTCCAGAATAGATAATCACCTTGAACAGCACGGTAGTAATGAAAGTTATTAAGCACCTGAAATGTTTGACGATTTACAAATTTTAAATTCACAAATTAATATTCCATTAAAATTTCTTATTATTGACAATTTATTTTACAAAGCATGAATCAGAAAGAAATAAGAGTCAAAATTTTCAATAATGAGTACAACCTGCAGGGCGAGAATACAGAAAAGGTAGAAAGAGTTTCTGATTACGTTGACGGAATAATGAACCGTATCAGCAGCGAATCGCCGAATCAGTCTGAAGAGACAATTGCAGTAGTATCTGCTCTGAATATAGCAGAGGAATATTTCAAGGAAAAGGATCTTAAAACGGAAATTGAGAAGGAATATTCGAATATGCTTGATGAATATGAAACAAAATTAAAATCTCTTTCCGGTTTAATAGACGAAAATTTGTGATTTAAATAAAATATTTACCCGTTCATTACATAGAGTCTTTCAGGTTTAAAAGACCGCACAGACAAATAGTCAAACATTATATAAAACCAACAGGTTTAACTATATGGGAGGAAAGCTCATAAAAATGTTGATTACAGGCCTCAAAAGGAGAAATCCGGATTTTACTGACGCTGCATAAGTGTCAAATAGTAAGCAGAGGAAGCAAAAGACATTGTGGCACCACCCACCGTATTATAGAAAAGGTTTTTTTATAACCTTTGAACTATGAACATGTCTGCTGCGGTTTTTTTATATCCGGAGTAAATTTTTAAAATCAATTAAAAACAAATTAAAATTAAATAAATAAATTACCCGTTACGGAGGAATAATTAAAAAATGGATTTAGAATTATATATCTTACTGCCGGTCCTTGTAGCTCTTTGTCTTATAACTTTTTTTCTCGGATGGTATTTAAATTCAAAAGCGAATAAAACAAAAATAGACGGCGCTGAGAATGTAGCCAGAAAAATACTTTCGGATGCTGAATTGAAATCAAGTGAATCCGTTAGTTTAGCGGAAAAAAGAGCCAGAGAGATATTACATGATGCCGAAAAAGCTTCTCAGAATCTTAAGAAAGAAAAACTTCTTGAAGTAAAAGATGAATTTTACAAAAGGAAAATAAAATTCGATGAAGATACAAGGGAAAGAGAGAAAGCGATTATTGAAGAAGAAAAAAGGATCAAAACCGAAAGAGATTTTATTGACAGAACCAAATCTGAATTAAAAAATCTTGAAGAAAATTATTTAAGGTCTGAAAAAGAATTTACACTCAAAACCGAAGAAGCCAGGATAAAAGCTGAAAATGCCGAAAAGATTATTGCACAATACACTGAAGTGCTGGAAGAACAGAAGTCAAAACTTCACAGAATATCAGGGCTGAGCGAGGAAGAAGCAAAGAAAGTGCTGTTTGAGAATCTGCTTAATGAAACAAAACTGGAAGCAGCACAGAAGATTCAGGAAGTCAGGGAAGAAGCAAAACAAGAATGCAACAGGATATCTAAGAATATAGTCATTCAGGCGATTCAGAGAACGGCTTCGGATCATTCAGTCGAAACGACTGTCAGCGTACTTCAGATTAACTCGGATGAATTAAAAGGTAGAATAATAGGCAAGGAAGGAAGAAACATTAGAGCGTTTGAGGCTGCTACGGGAGTCGACATAATTGTGGATGATACTCCTGAAGCAATTATTATTTCCGGATTTGATCCGTTCAGAAGAGAGATTGCCAGAGTTGCTATGGAAAGATTAATTGCGGACGGAAGGATACACCCGGCAAGAATAGAAGAAGTAGTCGAGAAAGTTCAGAAAGAACTGATAGAAGAGCTTATAAGGGTAGGCGAAGCGACTCTGATAGATATGGGAATTCAGGGAGTGCACAGGGATATTATCACTCTGATCGGAAGGATGAAATACAGATCAAGTTACGGACAGAATGTGCTTAACCATTCAATCGAAGTAGGTCATCTCGCAGGAATAATGGCTGCTGAGCTCGGACTCGACGCTCAGATGGCAAAAAGAGCCGGATTGCTTCATGATATGGGCAAGACCATTGACAGGAGCATAGAAGGACCGCATGCAATACTCGGTTATGAAGTGGCGAAGAGATGCAAGGAACATCCGATAATCTGCAATGCTATCGGAGCTCATCACGATGAAATGCCGATGGAACATCCGATATCAATACTTGTACAGGCGGCGGATTCCATAAGCGGAGCAAGACCGGGAGCAAGAAGAGAATCAGTGGAAGCATATTCAAAGAGACTGGAAAAACTGGAAACAATAGCAACATCTTTTGAAGGCGTAGCAAAGACTTATGCAATACAGGCGGGACGTGAAGTAAGAGTGATTGTAGAACAGGACAAGGTAAACGACTTGTCTCAGGATCAGCTTGCGGCTGATATAGCCCACAAGATACAGGAAGAAATGGAATATCCGGGACAGATAAAAGTGAATGTAATCAGGGAAAGAAGATCTATAGCGTATGCAAAATAAATTTTCAACTTAATACTCTAAATAATATGAAGAGAAAAAGAAAATTAATAATCGGTATTACCGGAGGAATAGGATCAGGCAAGACTCTTGTTTCAAAATTACTTTCGAAACGGGGATTTAAGGTTTATTACGCTGATCTTGTTGCAAAGAAGCTTTACAGTGAAGATAAAAAACTTGTAAAGGATCTTGTCAAAGTGTTCGGCAAGGAAATTATTAATTTCAAAGGGAAAGTAATACTTCCGAAGTTGAAGGAAATTATTTTTGCTAATAAAAAGAACTACGAAACAATAAATAAACTCGTTCATCCGGCTGTAATTAATTATCTGAAAAAGGAAATCCGGAAGAGCAGGTATGATTTAGTACTCGTGGAGGCTGCCGTACTTTTTGAGAGCGGTTACAATAAATCTCTTGATTACATTATTACCGTGTATTCAAATAAAAAGAACAGAATAGAGAGACTTATGATCAGAGATGAAGCTTCAAGGAGCGAAATAAATCATCTGATGAAATTTCAGATAGATGAAAAGATAAAAATGGAAATGTCGGACTTCGTTATTATGAACAATAAAACAATTGACGACCTGAAAATGCAGGTCGAATTTATGAGCAAAGTTTTAAAAGCTTTGCAGAATTAAGCATCTTATTTTTTTATTTAAATATACCGTTTATCCGGTTTCTGAAAAACCGGATAAACCTTTTCCCTTCCTGAGGTTTGTATATCAGAAAAAAAAGAAAAAATTTGATTACAGCTTTTTTCTCGGAAATACTATCTCACCGAATTTACAGTTGTTTTTCGAAAGCAAACACTGCTAACATCCCATACATTTCAAAACTATCCCTTAATCTGAATCCAATTGACATTAAAAAACAAACCAAAGCTTTTATCTCACAGATGACTCAGAATTTCAAAGAAATTCACTTACATTCTTAACTGTGTGTTCAAAAATTAAAAGTGAAATTTTAAATTAAATCTGTGTTAATTTGTGTCATCTGTGAGAAGCTATCCTTTTGATCCTCAATGACTCCCGCTTCGCGCTCGACTCGCGGAGCGGGAGGCGAGCAAAGTCTCGAAGTTCTGTAATCTTTTAATTTTTTCTTAGAGTCTTAGCATCTTAGAGATGAATATATTTTTAATAGTCTGCTTAGAGTAGAGGAATAGAAAACTCTCTTAACTTAATGGCATTATCCCAAACCCTTCCCTTTTTCAAGTGAGAGCATGCCTCACCCGCTTTCAGCGAGGTAAACCGAAGGCGGGCAGGGTGGGGTTGTTTCAACACTGAACAAAGCATTACCGTCTAAAACAATTTTGAAATGAAAAATA
>JAFDZQ010000045.1:3435-6094 GCA_018266895.1 Bacteroidota bacterium | reverse complement strand
ATTCGCGGGAATGACATTTAGGTAATATTGACTTTTGGGACAGCCCCAGAACAAATCTGAAAATTCTTAATTAATTTTAAATTAAACGTTTTGGACGGATGTAGTCGCTGTCAGAACAGTGTTCTTATTTATGAAATTAAATTCAGATAAGTTTTATTACTGATGAATTGAGAAGATCATTCTAAATTTGTAAGTACACCGTTGGAAAGTAGAATTAAAATAATTAATCCGAGTATAATCCTGTAAACAATAAAGATCAGATTGCTTCTTGTTTTCAGAAATGTAATAAGGAATGCAATAGACATATAACCTACGATCCCGGAAACAACGGTTGCAACAGTCAGACTCAGCAGATTTTCATTCAGCAAAAGTGCTCTTTCTTTATAAAGTTCATAAAGTCCGCTTAAAGCAATAGCAGGGATACTGAGCAGAAAAGAATACCGTGCGGCAGCTTCTCTTTTGAGACCCGTAAAAAGTCCGGCAGTTATTGTAACACCGCTTCTCGAACTGCCCGGGATCAGGGCAAGCGCCTGCGCTAATCCTATTATAATCCCGTCTTTTACAGTAATTCTGGAAAAATCTTTTTCCTTTCTGCTGGTTTTTTCCGCGACAAAAAGTATAAGTGCAAGAATGATAAGGGCAGCGCTGATCACATAAAGTCCCCGCGCTTCGCCTTCAATGAATTTTTTCAGAAACAATCCGCAAATGCTTATAGGAATCGTGCCGATTATTATCAACAGAAACAGCCTGGAATGCGGATCAGAAAAATATTCTTTAGTCTTCAGCGAATGAATAAATCCCGTTGTGAGTCCGGCAATGTCTTTTTTAAAATAAATAAGAGTTGCGATCAAAGTTCCGATCTGAATTACGGCAGTGTATGCAGCTCCGATGTCTTTCCAGCCGAGAAGGGCGGGAATGACTCTGAGATGCGCTGTGCTGCTGATCGGTATGAATTCCGTTGCACCCTGTATAATGCCGAGAATAACAGCCTTAACTATTTCCTGCAATGTTATTTCTCATTAATTTTTTAAATGTCCAGATTTGCATATTTAGCATTCTCTTCTATAAACTTTCTCCGGGGTTCTACTTCTTCACCCATCAGAACTTTGAAAATATTATGGGCAGCGGCGGCATTCTCATTTGTAACCAGCACTATTGTGCGGGTTTCCGGATTCATAGTCGTATTCCACAGCTGTTCAGGATTCATTTCTCCGAGACCTTTAAATCTTGAAATTGTAATTCCCTTTGGGTTGCTGACTGCTGCTGTCTCGTTTTCCTCGCTGCTTTCGATAATCACAGCTGTTTTATCCGCCTTCATTGATTTAAGGATTTCATCTCTTTCAGATTCATCATAAGCATACAGTTCAGTCTTTCCCTTTTTAATTTTATAAAGAGGCGGCTGTGCGATATAAAGTCTTTCGGTTTCTATTATCTCTTTCATGTGTCTATAAAAAAATGTAAGAAGAAGTGTTCTGATATGTGATCCGTCAATGTCGGCGTCGCACATTATAATTATCTTGTCATATCTGATCTTGGATTCGTTGAATTCATCCGAATTCCCGAGTCCTGCTCCGATAGCAGTAATTATTGATCTTATTTCCTCATTTGCCAGGACTTTATCTATTCTGGCTTTCTCGACATTCAGAATTTTTCCTCTTAAAGGAAGTATCGCCTGAAACCTTCTGTCCCTGCCCTGCTTTGCAGAACCTCCCGCAGAATCTCCTTCAACCAGATACAGCTCGCACTGCGAAGGATCCTTTATTGAGCAGTCTGCAAGTTTACCGGGAAGTCCTCCCAGATCAAGCGCATTTTTCCTTCTCGTAAGATCTTTTGCCAGTCTTGCCGCAAGTCTTGCTTCGGCTGCCAGGATGCATTTCTCAACTATCTTTTTGCCGATAGACGGATTTTCATCAAGATAATTTCCAAGGCTTTCGCCTGTGATCGACTGTACAATTCCCTTGACCTCGCTGTTACCGAGTTTCGTTTTTGTCTGGCCTTCAAACTGAGGTTCAGGCACCTTTATGCTTAATACGCATGTCAGCCCTTCGCGGAAATCATCACCTGTCAGCGTAACCTTGTCATTTTTTATCAGATTATTCTTGGTAGCGTAATTATTAAGAGTCCTTGTCAGAGCAGCTTTGAATCCTTCAAGATGTGTTCCGCCTTCATGCGTGTTGATGTTGTTTACAAAAGTATATGTGTTGTCATTGTATGATTCATTGTACTGAAAGGCAACTTCCACCTGAACATTTTCCCTTTCTCCGCTTATAAATATCGGTTTTCCGGAAATAGATTTCTCGGATTCATCAAGATATTTTACAAAATCCACCAGCCCGCCTTTAAAATGAAATTCGGCTTCTTTGTCTTTTTCCCTTTCGTCTTTTATGGTAATGGAAAGATCCTTGTTAAGATATGCAAGTTCTCTTAATCTTTCTTCAATAGTTTCATACTTGAAATTTATAACTTTGAAAATTTCCCCGTCCGGATAAAAAGTAACTTTTGTCCCTGTCTTTTTTGCATTCCCTATCACTTTTACCTTTGCTTCAGGAACTCCTCTTTTATACTTCTGGTAATAAACTTTTCCGTCCCTGACAATTTCAGCTTCCAGATATTCGCTGAGAGCATTTACCACTGAGACTCCGACACCGTGCAGACCGCC
>JAFDZQ010000045.1:2807-3298 GCA_018266895.1 Bacteroidota bacterium | reverse complement strand
GAGATGTCACCTATATACATCGCAGGTCTCTTTCTTACATGCTCAAGACCTTTTAATACCTGTATATCACCGGCACCGTATTCTTCTTCCTTTTCAGTTTTGTTTTTTGCCATAGTTTTTTTCTTATATGAAAATTATTTCTTTAATTAGTTTTTTTCTGAAGTTCTCATTTAATTTGGAAATTATTTCTTCTTTCTTCATTGACAGCTCAAATCTCCATGCAGCATTCTCTACCCTTACGAGTAATTTGTTTTTTCTTAATTCAACAGGCATTGAATACTGCGCAATGGTTTTTCCTACGCAATCGCTCCATACATCAAGAATCTTCAGCTCCTGCATTTTTGCATCAAGCCCGATATAATCCATGAATGTATCGAGTTCGTTTTTAAGACTGACTGTTTTATTGAATCTCGTCTTCGTATCTATGTTTTTCATTCAATGACTTTTCCGTTATCAATTTTAAAGACTGAAATTTCTTCTCCGGAATAAAA
>JAFDZQ010000045.1:0-2639 GCA_018266895.1 Bacteroidota bacterium | reverse complement strand
ACAATGAATGTCTTGTGCTCTCCCTGCGAAGCAAAATATTTTATTTCAAATGCTTCCTTAATATTTTTTTCACGGCTGCTTCTGTTTTCATTTTTATTCAGTCTGAAGATGTAATCATCTCTTTGCGGACCGGCAAGCGTGACAGCTCTTGCAATTTCTTCGTCCGATATTTCTTCTATATGCCCGGAGAGTTTATTCCTGATAAATTCAGCATCACAATCACCGGCATCCGAGGTAACTTCACCTAAAACATCCGAACTGTAATTTATATAACCTTTGTGATCCTCTGCCAGAAGAAAAGAAAAATTTCTTTCAAAAAAACTTTTGAACTCTTTTAAAAAATCAAGTCTCCTGAAGATTATCTGAGCAGATACTCCGGAAAATTTTTCATTGTAGGAATTAAGAAGATTCTTAAGCTCCCTGTATGTGTATTTTTTATAAACAGAATAATTTCTCAGAAGAGCGTTTTTCTGCTTCAGGATTTTTGCAAGCTCTCTGAGATGATCAAGATAAAGCCTGCTCGTCTGTGAGATCAGAATATCAAAGAACTTTCTTCTGTCCGATGGATTTCCGTATGTAATGCTCAGGCTTTTCGGAGAAAGGAAAACCATTGGATATCTGCCGAAAATTTCCGAAGATAAAGCAGTTACTTTTTCTTTGTTTCTGTGAATGGATTTAAATTTGGGATAGAGACTGTAACTTATAACAATATGGTCAATATTTTCAAGATCATTTTCAAACTTAGATTCAATGCTGAATTCATTTTCGCCGAATTTTACACAATCAGTTTCTGCCGATCCCAGAAAACTTTTTCCGAAGGCTGAATAAGAAATCCCTTCAAGTATATTTGTTTTACCCTGTCCGTTATATCCGAATATAAAATTAAACTTATCATTGAATATCAGTTCCTGTTCGGTATAATTCCTGAAATTTTTTAACACGATCTTTTTTAAAATCATTTTACATTAGTGCATTGAAAAAAGCAAACGGTGTTTTCTGATTTGATTTTCACTTAAGCTGATAATTTCCTGAACATAAGTTCAATAAATTCTGACCGGAGTATTCACCCGGAAATAATAATATCAATGAAACTCATGTCCGGATCATCCTACCCTGACAGGCATTATTAATTCAATGAAGTTCTCATTTGCTAATTGTTCCGAAGGCGTCGCTATTGCTGCTTTTGAAGGGCTTCCGAAACTTACATTGATCTCTTCGGTTTCCATCTGCGATACAGCATCCAGAAGATATCCGGAATTGAAAGCTATTACAAAAGGAGTCTTGTCAAAATCTTCTTTCCCGTCATTGCTTATAAAACTGCATTCTATCGTCTCTTCACCTTCCGAGCCGATTTCAGGATTATCAGCTTTGATCTGAACAGAGCTGTTTGTTATTTCAAGTTTAACGCGTTTTGTAACAGCATCAGCAAAAATAAGCGCTCTTTTCAGTGAATCGGATAATTCGCTTTTTCTGATCTTTAATTTCTTGTCATTATCTTTTGGGATCACATTTTCATAACTCGGAAAAGTATCATCAATCAGCTTTGAATATATTTCCATGCCTGCAAACGTAACTTTGAGATCAATATCATCAAATTCAAGTAGAGTATCGTCATTGTTGTTAAGCTTCAGAATTATGTTTCCTGTCTTAAGCGGAATAATGATCTTCTCTTCTATTTCTGTCTGAGGTTTGAAATTATCTTTGATAATTTTCGCAAGCCTGAAACCGTCCGTAGCCACAAATTTAAGTTCGTTCTGATTCACATCCATAAGAATCCCTGACATATTTCTTCTGAGCTCATCAGTATTGACTGCATGAATTGTTTTCGCAAGGCATCTTTTCATCATCTGACCTTCCAGCTCAAGCCGGTGCAGTTCGGTTTTTTCTTCCGGTACAGGAAAATCTTCGGCAGGTTCGCCTCCGAGAGAATATTTACCGTTAGTAGTCTTTATCGATATTCTGTTTTTATCATTTACATCCAGCGAAAGTGATGCTGAAGTGAGAGTGCGTGATATGTCAAGAAGCCTTTTTGCCGGTATCGCCACTCTCCCGTCTTTCTTTCCGTCCACATCAATAGTTGTTCTGATGAATATTTCAAGATCAGAAGCAAGAAGTTTGAGTTCGTTCCCGTTTAACTCAAATAAAATATTGTCAAGAATCGGGAGAGGTGAGCGGGTCGGGATAACTGAATTCAGTTTCGATAATGCATCGACAAGCTTATCGCCTGTAACAGAAAATTTCATTTGCTGTTGTGTTTTTTTCTTAAATTGATTGAAAAATACATATTTAATGTGCTATTTTCAATTCATTGATTTGTTTAATAATCATTACTTTCATATACCTTTCCGATAAGTTTAATTTGAAATTTATTGAAAATTTGAAATTAATAAACAAATTCAAATTTGAGCTGAGGCAGACCAAAAAGTCATTATTAACTGAATGTCATTCCCTGCCTCTTGGCATGGCGGGAATCGGGAATTTAAAAAACTTATTATACTTCAATTTCACTTAATCCATACTTTTCGGACAGCGCCAGAACAAATCTGATACTCTTATTTGTTTTAGTTGTTTTAATTGTTTTAAATTAAAAGTTTTGGACGGAAGCGGATTTTCTCTCACTACCGTCCAAAACAATTTTG
>JAFDZQ010000044.1 GCA_018266895.1 Bacteroidota bacterium | reverse complement strand
CCAGCCAGCCTAGCTGGTATGCCTCGCCCGCTTTCAGCGAGGTAAACACAAGGCAGGCTAGGCGGGCGGGCGATTTTTCTTTGGTTCTTTCTTTTGATCGATCAAAAGAAAGAACAAATCTGAAATTTTTAATTAATTTATATTAAACGTTTAGGACAGATATGGGTGGGATTGCTTAAAAATCTTAAAGATGAATTTATTTTTTCAATAGAATAAAATGTTATTTTTATAAATGGAATAAATTTTGGACGGATGATCAGACAAGGCAAGTGTTTCTGTAATTTATAACTTAAAATAATTTTTTTTTATGTTTATATTAAAGAAAAAATGAAAACAATTATTTCACCAAACGGAAAAATTGTTATTATTGTTTTTAGCTTTCTGATTTCACTTTATCTTATTACTCAGAACTCACATCCTTTCTTATCCTGCAAATCCGAAAACATAACCATAAAGAAAGACTCGATCGTTCCCTGGCAGGTGCCGGAGATCACTTCCATTCCCGATAATGCCGAAGGCGCTGAGATCAAACTCGGGAAGAGTATTTTTGTTGACACTTACAGATATATCGGTCCGGATGTAAAGGATGTTTCCAAAAGATATGCGCGGACGAATATGGATTGTCAGAACTGTCATCTGAAAGCCGGCACTCTGAAAAATGTTTTCGGACTTATAGGAACTTACACCAGATATCCTGAAATGGATGCGCGTTCGGGTAAAGTCATAAACATACAGGAACGCATTAACAACTGTCTGATACGAAGCATGAACGGCAAAGCGATGCCTGAAGATTCAAAAGAAATGAAAGCGCTTGTCGCTTATATAAAATGGCTGAGCATTTATGTTCCTAAAGGCACAAGAACGGAAGAACAGGGAATTCCGAAGATTCAGCTTCTTACAAGAGCCGCTGATACTTCTTCAGGGAGGATGGTTTATCTGGGAAAATGCATGACCTGCCACAGTGAAGACGGAGAAGGCGCATTAAATATTCCAGGAAACATAGATGTTCCTGCAGATTCAATGAAAGGATATGATTACCCCCCGGTATACGGAGAGTTCAGTTACAATGAAGGAGCGGGAATGTATAAACTCCTGACTGCAGCATCTTTCATTTTTTCAAAGATGCCTTATCATTATTCTGAACTGACAGTTGAAGAGTCTTATGATGTTGCAGCATTTATTAATTCAAAATCCCGTCCTGTATTTAAAGATGCTGGAAAAGATTATCCTGATCTGAAATTAAAACCGATTGATTCTCCTTTCCCTCCTTATGGAGACAGCTTTACACAGTTGCAGCATAAATACGGTCCGTACGGACCTATGCTGAAGGAAGGAGAAAAGAGCATTATGATCAAGCCGGAGTAGGGACTGTATTTATTGTTTAAAGGTTAAAAGAAACTTTACTGCAATATAAAAAGCCGGATCTGAATAATCTCAAATCCGGCTTTGTTAATGTAGACATAAGAATTTTGACCTCACCAAAATCATCTTCCTCACCTGAACGAAAGACCCTGTTTTTATTTTATAATAATAAACTCCGCTCGGATAATTCGTCGCATCAAATGTAACTGAATAGATTATTTTAAATTTATTTATGCTTGGAGGCAAGATAAATTACAACGTCTGCTTATTTATTATCCGGTGGAGTCATATTTTATTTAAAAATTATTTTAGTAAAATCATTTTCTTAGTTTCAATAAATTCATTTACAACTAATCTGTAAAAATAAACACCGTTTGGGAATCCGTCAGCATTGAAGTTGATTTTATAATTACCGGGTTTTAAATATTCATTAACAAGTGAAGTTTTTTCTTTACCAATTATATCGTAAATCTTAATCAGGGTAAATCCGGAATTGTAAATTTCAAACTCAATGTTAGTTTCACTATTAAATGGATTTGGAAAGTTTTGATAAAGTTTATAATTAGCAGTTTGAAATGAATTCAATTTCTTAATATCTGTTTGTCCGCCATTTACAGTGTGAATAATTGTACCGTTTCCTCTTGATGCCCAGATAACACTGTCATTATATGCTTCAATTGAAAATATTATTGAAGTTGATGAACCAGAGTTTTCTCTTTTCCAGTTATAACCCCCATCAGTTGTTTTATACATTTCACCTCTATTACCTGCGGTGTATCCTGTACTGTTTGAAGTAAAAGATAAACCATACATAGTCACATTTTCGAATAATGTTGGAATTAAACCAATGCTATCAAAAGAAATTCCGAAATTTGTGGATTTATAAATAGACTTACCTCCAACCCAGACATTATCATTTAAAATACCGAGACGAATGAAGTCATAAAGCCAACCATTTTTTATTATTTCTAATTCATTCCAACTTCTCCCTCCATTTGTTGTCTTTTGGAAATCTGCTACCATACCGCATGCAACTCCATTCAATGAATCCTTAAAATAAATATCACGAACATCTCCCTCAATCCTCATAGAATCGACAAAAGAATTTCCGCCGTTTGTGGTTTTCATTACAACTACATTACCTGCGAGCCAGCCTGTATTTTCATCTATGAAATATAAAGCTTCAAGTACGGGTAATCCTTGTCCTGTTCCTCCTGCAAAAAAAGCTGTCCAGTTGTTTCCTCCGTTTATTGTTTTCATAAAATTCCACCAACCGCAGGCATAAACCACACTGTCGTTTACCGGAAATATCTGTTGAATTGTATATGCATAAGGATGCGGCTGCTCTATCCAATTGTTACCTCCATTTGTTGTTTTATATATGTAGTTATCTCCGCAAGCCCATCCTGTATACCTGTTAATAAACTCGACATCTCGTATATCATGTATATTTCCAGTCGGCTGGATAATCCATTGCGCCTCCGCAATGCAAAACGAACACTGAACAATGAGCATTATTAAAATTATTTTTTTCATGATAATTTTATTTAGATAATTGAAGATATTTAAAAGATCGTAAAAAAACTAAAACCTGTTCACTGGTGCGAGAATGTTTTTACTTATTGGAGCGGGATTTTTTTTTATTAATGTATTCATAAATGAATGCGATTGTAAGTTACTTTTCTAAGGACTTATGTTAACTCCTGCTGTCAGATTTGACTCCAAACATATTGCGTACTACGCAACTCCTCAAAGCAAATACATGCAATTATGCACAATTGACTTTTGATCAATAAATAAAAGGAATGAATTTTTTTGTAAGGGTTTTGTATTGCGGGTATTCAGGAAACTTTTTTATCAGAAGCTGTTCTTCATATTCTGATTTTAAATAAATTGTTATCAGAAGAATTATCCATATAGCAAGTCTGATAATTGTAAAATCATATAACACCCAAATTAAAGTGATGAATATTAATGAAGTATACATCGGATGACGGACAAATCTGTATGGTCCGGATGTTTTAAGCGAACTGTCATCTCTCAGTACAGGTAATGCGTTAAACCTGAATCTGTGAACAAACATTGCCCATAGTCCGAACAGTAAAAATAAAATCATAATTATAAATATAACAATATCAGACGGAAAAATGCTTCCTGTGAAAATGAGTATAAAGATTGCAGTAAACTGTATTGCAACGAATGCGTATGATTTTTTCATTTGAGCCGGTATTCAAAAATATTTTATAACAGATTGTTAATTCACATCCGTCCGAAATGTTGAATATTTGTTTACGAAACTAAAACTATATTTTAAATCAAAAATCTTTTCTCTTACAGATTACACAGAATTAACGCAGATTAAACTCTGCATTTTTCTTTCAATTCCTGAACACTCGGTAAGATTATAAGTGTGTATCTGTGAAAATCTGTATCATCTGAGAGAAAAGCTTAATTAATTTTTTAAACAACAAATTAAGTTGAGCGCTTCAAGATTGAAAACAAGAAATTGCCACTAATTTCACGAATGGCACGAATTCAAAATGTATTTTTAAAATAATTGGAGTAAATTCGTGTAATTCGTGGCAGAAAACAATCGTCAAAGTTTAAAAGGTCAACTTGATATAATAATTGGACTGAAATCCAGAGATAGTTTTGAAATACTTAGATTCTGTTAAAATTATTTTCATAAACAACTTTTTAACTAATATGAAATGTTTTGGACTGTTGTAAAGCTAATCATTCATAAACTCAGCTATCAGACTGTGAAAATGATGTGTGCCTGTTTCTCTGCTTGCTGAATATCTTCCTCTGTCATACAGCCGCGAATTAATCCCCTTTTGAACATTCTCAACGATCTCTTCATCTTCCCTTTCAACTTTATCAAGTCCTGAACCCGCCCCTTTATCCATAAGCGATTCCTTCCAAACATATGTCAGAAAAGAAACTTTCGTAAGATCCTTTTTCAGAGGTCTTACGATATTAACAGACAATCCCCAGGGATAAAAATTAAACATCATATTAGGAAAGATCCAGAAATAATATGCAGAGATATTCTGACCGTAGTCAGGTGAGTTATCCGGAAGTTCAAAACAATCTTCACCGCTTTTGCTTATACCCGTTTGCAGATTTGAATATCTGAAGAGTTCGGTTTTATATCCGGAATAATCCAATACACTGTTAAGTGAATTATGAACATACGGAATATGAAATCCCTCCAGATAATTTTCACAATACAAAGCCCAATTTGCATTCACAAGATAATCTCTCGATAATCTAGGTTCGAACACAAACTCATGCAATGGCATCCATGACATTCTTGAACACATATCACCGGTGAAATTCATAACAGGCGCAACTGGCTTCAGCGATACAAACAAAAATTTTTCCCATAAGCTGAACGGGATTTCAGGAAGATCATCTTTCTTCGAAGGAAAGTTTTTTACATTATCAAATTCAGGCATTGAAACAAATTTTCCGTCAAGATCAAATCTTCTTCCGTGATACCGGCATCTGATATTCTTTTCATTGCAGCTTCCTTCAATAAGTATATTGCCTCTGTGCGTGCAGACATTCGAGAGACAATGAAGTCTGTCGCTTTTATTTCTTGATAACAGCAGCGGCTCGTTCAGAAAATTTTCGAGAAGAGTAAAAGGATAAAGCTGTCCGGGTATCGCGGCATTATCTGAGTCACAAACATACTGCCAGCTTCTTGAAAATATTTTTTCTTTTGAAGATTCGAAATACTTATCATCCGTATAAAACTCAGATGAAAGAGTCTCGGCTTTTGTAATATCAGGATCAATAAAGAAAGTTGTCATAAATTATTTTTAATGTATGTTCAGCTTTTTTCTTCCCAGATGATGCACAGGTTTATTATCGTCTCAACTGCTTTCTGCATATCCTGTATTGATATCCATTCCTTTCTGGAATGAAATGCATGTCCCCCGGCAAAGATATTCGGACAGGGCAGACCCATAAATGAAAGCCGTGATCCGTCTGTTCCGCCTCTGATGGAATTCAGCACCGGTTTGACTCCCGACCTTTTTACTGCTTCAAGTGCGTACTCCACGATCTCCGGTCTTTTATCAAGGATCATCTTCAGATTCCGGTAAGACTCTTCAACGATGAACTCATAAGAAGAATTTTTATACTCTTTAAGAGTTTCTTCCGTGATTTTTTTCAGAAGATTTTCCTTTTCAATGAGCCCTTCCGTTTCAAAATCGCGTATGATGAATTTCATAACCGCTGAATCCACTTCAGCTTTCAAAGAAACGGGATGTATGAATCCTTCTTTCCCTTCGGTAGTTTCGGGAGATAAAGAATCTTGAGGCAGTTTGCTGATAATTTTTCCTCCAATCTTTATTGCATTTTCAATTTTATTTTTCCCGAAACCCGGATGAACATTTACACCTGATATTTTAATTGTTACAGCATCAGCGGAGAATGTTTCATTCTCCACGCTGCCGAGATCCGAACCGTCAATCGTATATCCGATTTCAGCGCCGAGTTTTTTCATGTCTGCATTATCTACTCCGTGACCGACTTCTTCGTCAGGCGTAAATAATATTCTTATCTTGCCGTGCTTTACTTCGGGATTATCATAAAAATATTTTACCGCATCCATAATTTCCGCAATACCCGCTTTATCATCTGCGCCGAGAAGGGTTGTACCGTCGGTTGTAATTATATCTTCACCGGTTTTGTTTTTTAACAAAGGATATTCATCTGGCTTTATGATCTGTGAATTGTCATTCGGCAGGACTATATCCCCGCCCTGATAATTTTTATGAATCACAGGAAAGACATTATTTCCGGGAGCGTCCGGGGAAGTATCCATATGAGAACAAAGGCATATCACAGGAACTCGCTTGTTTGTATTTGAAGGAATAGTCGCATAGACATATCCGTATTCATCCATCTCTATGTCATTTACACCGATCTCCTTTAATTCCTGAACAAGTATGATCGCAAGATCTTTTTGTTTTTCTGTGGAAGGAAAAGTGTTCGAATCGTGGTCTGACTGAGTATCAACTTTTACATATTTTAAAAATCTTTCAGCGCAGGTGAAGTTAATTTTTAATTCGCTCATATTATTTTTTTTCTTTCAATATTGGAAATACTGATTCAAAATAATACTGAAAATATTTTTCATATATTTTCTAAAAGATGATAGTTTTTTCCGGAGTTTAATCAGATTTGTTTTGAGGAAATTCACAGACGCTATGGAATTTTTTAAAGTTGACCGATTCAATATTGAAAACAAGAACTTGCCACTAATTTCACTAATTAATACGAATTTGAAAAATCATTTTTAATACATTTAGTGTGAATTCGTGTAATTCTTGGCGGAAAATAATCTTCAAAGATCAAAGCGGTCAACTTAAGTTATTAATTGTTATTTGATTAAAACCATTTTCCTTATCTGCTGAAAATTCCCTGAGCTAATCTTGTAATAATAAACTCCGCTGGGAAGATTCGAACCGTCGAATGAAATATTATAACTTCCTGCTTTCTTAAATTCATTTATTAGATTCATAACTTCTTTTCCAAGCAGATTATAAATTTTTATAGTTACAAAATTATCAAATGGGATTTCGTATTGAATATTGGTTGTTGGATTAAACGGATTTGGATAATTTTGATATATAGAATATTCTTTTGGCAATTCCTCATTTGATAAATTAGATAAAATACTATCCCCTGAAGTTATGCAAGCAGCACCACAGTTCCTTAACCCAATTGCGCTTCCAAAATCCGATCTCACTGATGAATCTGCATACTTATCAATCGCCTGAATTTTATATCTTACGGGATATTGAATCTGCTCTCCCATTCCGGGCCATCCGCTACCAAAACCAATGATTGAAGTATCTATGAAACTTGGAGAAGTTTGAAAATAAATATCTTTAGTAGCTATCAAAGTGTAATTTGTCGGGACATAATACATACTCGTCTGTGTCGCTCTCCATATTTTATATTTTTTTGTTGAATCTGATATTCTCAACATATCAGGTTCCATATTATGGTTCCAGGTTATGATTGGTCGCATATAGTTCTCACTTTCAAAGTAATAATCAACAACTATACCCATTGGACGGGAAGGAGGAGTTACAGCTAAAATTTCTGCTTCAGTAAATACTTGACCTGTTCTATATATTTTCAAATTTGCAATTCCACTATTCAATGAATTGTAGTAAATGAATATCCCAGAATTTACATTTCCAGCTGTTTTAGTATTTGGATTTGAGTAAGGGGAAAAGACTTCATTGTATCCGACATTCCATGCATCAAATCTATCACCCCAGATTTCTCTTGAAGTCCAATATTCAGGATAATTTGTAAATACTTTGTCAGTACCGCTCAAGCCAACAGCAGCGTGTCGCTTTCCAACACTAAAATATAAACAAGCTGATACTCCGTCAGTATTGTTAAGATTATAAAAGTAACCGTAATCATTATTTAATACAGAAGGTATTGATGATCTTTTATAAATATTCACAAGCAGAGTGCTTGACCAGTCAGGTGTTGTCTGTCCATCATAAGACCAGTTCCATAAACCATCTGCGCATTCGATGTCTACATTGCCTGCATAATTTAATCCGACATTATTATTATGATAAATATAAACACCTTTGCCATACTCACCGGTATTTCTAAAAGGATCAACTTGTGAAGTATCTCCAAGCATATAAACATCCCATTGAGAAATTTTTCTACGGTTTTCAATTATGAAAAATTCTGAACTGCTAATTGGAACTCTCAATAATTGAGTTGAACCATTCCTTCCGGATATATCTCCGATAGTGTATGTACTTTGATTGTTATAATTTACAGTTAGTGTATCGAGCAATCCGAGTTTATATTTTTCATATCCGGACATAAAAAGATCGTTTATGCTTATACCTCCGTTAGAAGTCATTATACCGGAAGTAGAGTGAACAATATCAAATAAATAATGCCCGTATTCGTGAATTGCAACTCCCATAGCTTTGTTATATCCAAGCGGTTGTCCTATGTTTCCTTTTGCTATAAACCCTGAACCAGTATCCGTTCTTTCAGCACCAATTTTAACTGTATCAGTTGAATTCGCAAAAAGTATAAAGTTGTCCGGTCCGCGTAATGGAACTTCACCTGCCCCGACTCCTGAATTCAAAAAGTCAACTCCTATAACATGCCTGAAAAATAATCCCATCATATCAAGATATTTATCCGGCACATTTACATAGTTGTTTGTAGTATTATTCCTCGACCATTTGTCAAATTTAGTCCAATCAATTGTTAAATCAGCTTTTAATCTTGTGTATATTTCTGTTAATAGACCTGCATATCCAACACCTGGAGTTGTCCTGTAATAATCCCAAGTGTGATAAGTAATTAAATGTCTTGTTTCTCCTGTAACATGAAATGCGCCTTTACTAACCTCCTGATAATAATCCGATAGAGAAGAATCTTTATAACGATTCCAGAATTGACCTGATCTGTTTTTATCTTTTACTAAAAATTTATTCATAAATGTAGGCGGCTGCCCAATAGGCCAATCTCCTGTTTGTATTGTTTCATCCGTAAACTGAATAAAAACAAAAAGCATATGGAATTTAGCTGATGTATCTGATTCGTTTCCATTATTTCTGTCAGTCCTAATTGGTTTTAAAAATGATCCAATATAATTATTTCCATAAGGTGCGGATCCCGGAACCATATCTTCTGTTCCGCATTCACTTTGCGCTGATAGATCAGGAAGGAAAAATGAGAAAATAAATAATAAGATGCAAATGTATTTTATTAAAGTTTTCATGATATTTTAGGTTTAAATATTTTTAAATAAAAGAGGGAAAGAATCAGATTACTATCTGATTACATTTATTTTGCTTGCCCGCAAATTATATGTGCCACCCTCTTTCTTGAATTTAGATTAATAAGCAACAAGTTTTACTATGGTGCCCTTATCATTTTGAATTTAAATTTTATTTTATCAAAAGAAATTTTTTGCTTTGTGAAAATTTTACAGACGATAATTTGTAAATGTAAATTCCAGATGTAAGATTAAAAGCTTGGTAAATTATCTGATAACTTCCCCTTGATAATCTTTCATTAAATATTTCTTCAACCTTACTCCCTCTAATATCAAAAACTTCAAGCTTATATATTTCATTTTCAGTTATAGAAAATTCTATTTTAGTAGTTGGATTAAAAGGATTGGGAAAATTTTGTTTTAGTTCAAAGTTGTTAGGAACAATCAAGGATATTTGGTTTACATGTGTAATTGTATCACCTCCTCTAATAGTATGCCAAATTCTTCCACCGTTGCCACAACCCCAAACTAAGCTATCATTGTATGACCATAAACTATAAACCACCCCGGGTAATGTACTGTTCTGTATTAGCCAGTTCTTACCACCGTTTGTTGTTTTATAAATCTGATATTGAGTCCCCGCCCACCCGGTATTTTCGTTGCAGAATTCTATACTTGTCACATCAATATCTAATGGTGTCACTCGCCCGACGCTATCCCAACTGATTCCGAAATTTGTAGTTTTGTAAACTGCCCGGGTACTTGATGTATACCCGGTAAACTCATTTATAAAAGACACACTGTAAAAGTCACCATTCAAGACAATTGAAAATGAATTCCAGTTTAATCCGCCGTTTGTTGTCCTATAAATAAATGATAGCTCACCAACTCCTATCCCATTTAAACTATCTTTAAAATGTAAATCCTCAGGTATTCCGTTAAAAGGGACAGATTGGATTGTATTTCCACCATCTGTTGTTTTCTTCACTCCGTATCCAGGTCCAAAATTTCCAATCCAACCTTTATTTTCATTGATAAAAAATACACAAGTGTAACGCCCATCTCCTGTCATTCCACTGTCTTTTTTTATCCAGTTCGTTCCTCCGTTCGTTGTCTTTACCAAGGTTTTAAAAAAACCAACCGCATACACAGTATTAGTATCCACTACACTAATCCCGAATAGAGGCTCGTAAGAAACTCCAATTCCTTGACGTATCCAGTTAATCCCGCCGTTAGTTGTCTTGATAATATATCCTCCATCACCGCAAGCCCATCCGGTATTTCTGTTTATGAATTCTATATCATATAATGGATCAGTTGTTCCGCTCTGTTGAGTGTACCATTGTGCTTGAAATGGTATATTAGATAATTGAATAAAGAAGAGTATTACTAATAAATTTTTCATATTTGTCTTCTTAATAAAAAAACTTTATAAAAAATTTTCCATTTGGGTGGGAAATATTTTTCTTCTAATTGCAGTAGTTAAATGTTCTTAAATCTTTTTATAATTACAAGTTATTTTTTTAAATTAAATGTAAAGATTTTTTACAGGAATTTTATTAAATTGTATAAACCAATTAATGTTATACTATTTAAGAGGGACGGTATCAGAGAAATCTGATTACATTTATTTTGCTTGCCCGCAAATATATGTGCCGCCCTCTTTTTTGTGATTAAAAATAAGAAGCAACTAAATTTTATGGCAACATTACGTTTGTCAAGCCGGGATTTAAGTAATATGCTCGAATTCGCCTTCTATAATATTAATTATTACTGTGCTCAGTAAATTAATGATTTACATCTGTCATAAAAAAAACGGCTGAAAAGAATAATCTCTTCAGCCGTTCATACAATGTTACAAAATTAAAATATCTGCAGATCTATTTTAATTTATTTCTTTTTATTTATATCCTACGTTTGTAGGGCTTTCATTAACGCCTTTTGGCTGTTCCCGCTGAGTCTCCCACTTGTGTAATCCTGATTACTGAGTACATAAAATGCGGGGACTCAGCGGAGGGCTGTAATAAGTTCAGCATAGTTGTATAATCTACACTTAGCTTCTTCGCCAAGATCATAAAATCTCGCACTGGAGTATTCATAATCAAGATAATGATCCGCAAGTTTGGCTGTCCCGCTGAGTCTCCCGCTTGTGTAATCCTGATTACTGAGTACATAAAATGCGGGGACTCAGCGGAGGGTTGTAATAAGTTCAGCATAGTTGTATAATCTACACTTAGCTTGTTCGCCAAGATCATAAAATCTCGC
>JAFDZQ010000043.1 GCA_018266895.1 Bacteroidota bacterium | reverse complement strand
CTTTGCGTAACTTCAGTTAATTTATATTAAACGTTTTGGACGGATATGTGAATATATGCATTGATGTCAATAATAATTTTGAAATGAAAAATAATCTTGAATTAAATTACAAATTTAGATTTATTTTTACTTTGGGAAAAAGAACACGGTCTCCAACCTCGGCGGTTTACCTCGCCTAAGACGTGCGAAAGATTTTTCTTTTGCAAAGCTTGGGGCTGTCTAAAAGCCTTTACCTGTAAGTCATCCCGCGAATGCGGTAGGTATACTCTGGGTCAACCGGAATGTAATTCAACTTTTTATATTTTTAACTTAACTCAACCTATACTTTTTTTGACAACCCGATGAGTTTGGAATAATCAGTCTGAACTTCTATAACGTTTTGGATGGATGTGTTTAAAAACTCATTTCAGTATCTGATTAATCATTGAAAAGCTTATTTATAAAAAGTATTTTTAATTTTATAATTAAATCTTCAATAATGAAATATTTTTCAGAGAATCCTGAAATGAAAGAGACCAGACAGGGATTTGCGGATGCATTGCTGGAAGTTGGCAAAACCAATAAAAACCTTGTCGTTCTTGGCGGTGATGTTACAGGTTCGGTCAAAACAAATTTATTCAGAGACGCTTATCCTGACAGATTCATTTCTGTCGGCGTAGCTGAACAGGATATGATAGGTACAGCCGCAGGTCTTGCTTTAGCCGGAAAAATTCCCGTTGCATCCACCTATGGTGAATTTGCAACAGGCAGACCTTTTGATCAGATCAGGCAATCTGTAGCTTACAGCGAAATGAACGTAAAAATATGTGCTTCTCACTGCGGAATAACAGTCGGCCCGGATGGCGCAACGCATCAGTCATTTGAAGATGTGGGAATTATGAGAATTCTGCCTCACATGAATGTCATAACCCCATGTGATTACAATCAGACTTACAAAGCGGTTAAGCTTGCCATCGAGACTGTCGGACCTTTTTATGTGAGATTTTACAGAGAAAAATCACCTAACTTCACTGATATGAATGCTCCGTTTGAATTCGGCAAAGCTGATACGCTTATTGACGGTTCGGATGTAACTTTAATTGCCAGCGGACTTTTAGTATGGGAAGCTATTGCAGCATCTGAAAGATTAAGCAAGGAAGGGATAAGCGCGGGAGTTGTAAATATGCATACAATAAAACCAATTGATAAACAAACCATAGTAAAGTGTGCTAAAAAAACTGGACTGATTATTACCTGTGAAGATCATCAGTGGACGTGCGGATTATTCGGTGCAGTTGCAGAAGTGCTTGCAATTGAATGCCCTACAAAAATGGACTTCATTGCAATCAATGATACTTTCGGAGAGAGCGCTGTCTTTGCCGGCGATCTTATGAGAAAATATGAGATAGACAGTGAAGCAATTTATAATAAAGTGAAAAAGAATTTAAGCAAAACAAAAAAGTAATTTATTCCGTATTCAGAAACAAAAAAAATTAAATTACAGAAAATATATTAATGAAAAACGAAAATGTTTTAACCTATCCGGAACAAGCTAAAATTAATTTATCAATGAACAAAAAATTATTCATCGGTCTGGCAGTAATACTGACCCTGATCTCGGGAATAGTAATCGGAAAATATTTTTTATCCGGAAATAAAAATAATTCACCCGTATCCGGTGTGGCCCCGGTAAAAAACGAAATTCAGGAAAACAGTAAAAACATTTCTGATACCAGAGATAATGCCATCACAAGGGCAGTTAAGAAAGTCTCTCCTACTATTGTGGGAATAAATGTAGAAGAGGTAAGGGAAGTTCAGGACCCGTTTTCAATGTTCGATAACGATCCGTTCTTTAAACAATTTTTCGGAAACAGACCAGCTCAGAAACAGGTCGTTAAAGGATTGGGATCAGGTTTTATAATCTCTTCCGACGGTTATATTCTGACAAATGATCACGTAGCGGGTAATGCAACTAAAATCTCAGTTACAATGACTAACGGAGAAACTGTTGAAGCAAAACTGATCGGATCAGATAAAAACAGCGACGTTGCATTGCTGAAAATTGACAGATCAAATCTTGAATTTGTAAAGTTAGGAAATTCAGATGAAGTAATAATAGGGGAGTGGGTTATAGCTCTGGGTAATCCGTTCGGATTATTCGAAATAAATGATAAGCCTACTGTTACAGTCGGAGTCGTAAGCGCTACAAATATGAAAGTCAATGCAGACGGCAACAGGGTTTATAAGGACATGATACAGACTGATGCTTCCATTAATGCGGGAAACTCAGGAGGACCTTTGGTGAATGCAGATGGTGATGTGATAGGAATGAATACGATTATTTTCACAGGCGGAAATTACAGCACGGGCAGTATCGGAGTCGGTTTTTCAATATCAATAAACAGGGTGAAAAGGATTTTCGAGGAGATTAAATCAAAAGGAAAGATTGAAAGAAATTTCAATGTCGGATTCAGGATACAGGGAATCGATGAAAGAATAGCAAAATATCTTAAGCTTGACAAGCCGCAGGGAGTTGTTGTTACAGATGTAATGAAAGGAAGTTTATCGGACAATGCAGGTCTAAAACCCGAGGATGTCATAATAATGGCAAACGGAGAAGTTATAAGGAACGAACAGGATCTATTGTTTATAGTCAATGATATGAGAACAGGAGAAACTCTGAAACTGAAAATAATAAGAAACGGCTCAGAAAAAGAATTAGAAATGAAACTTGTCTCAGGTTAGTCAGATTATAAAAAGTAAAAAATACAGCCCTGATCAAATAATTGTGCTTTTGATCAGGGCTGCTTTATGTGTGTGTGGCAGTAAAATCTTATAATTGAAATCTTAATGGAACTTCAGGACAGGTTTATCTTTTGATTTTCCATCAGAATGAATCTCTATATCATTTTCATTTTCTGCTTTCTTCATCTCAGTTTTCATGTCAATAATATTGCTTTTCGAATTATCATCTCCCATTTTTGAAGCGCCGTTAAATCTGGATCCGGATTCTGTAACAAGCTCTTCAACTGTTATATCACCGCTCAGAGAGCCGGTCTTTTTAAGTTCAAGTTTATGAGCTTTAATGTTTCCTTTTACGGTGCCGTAAACAATAACTTCCACAGCATTTACATTTCCTTCAACGATTCCTTTCTCACCGATAATAATGCCGCTTTCTCCTCTTAAATTTCCAACAATGTGGCCGTCAATTTTTGTAGTTGAAGGCGAAGATAAATTTCCGTCAAATTTACAGCCTTCACTGATTAAAGTTAAAACTTTTTCATTAGAATTATGCGATGCAGTTCTAACAGGAGTTCTTACTTCTTCAGTAAATAATGGCTCTTTTGATTTATTGCCAAACATATTGTTTAGGTTTAGTTTCATAAAATTATTTATTGAGTTCTGATAAATTAAGTAATTTAACTTTTAAACTCAACGAAAGAAAAATTAAAAATTCTGTTTGTGAAAACTTATAGCACTGATACAATATCCTGATTGATAAATTAATGAAATTGAAATAATTTTTTAATATAGGTATTTTAAAATATGTATAATAAAATAAATGAAGAAACATTAAACATACTCCGGAAAATTCTTGGTGAAGATTCAGTTATTACGGATTCGGATGATCTGGAAATATATTCAAAAGATTATACAGAAAATCTTTCCTTCTTTCCTGAAGTTATAATCAAGCCTGAAAATACAATACAGGTTTCTGAAATAATGAAACTTGCTAACGGACTTTCAATACCGGTAGTACCCAGAGGCGGGGGAACAGGTCTTTCGGGCGGTGCACTGGCAATTTACGGAGGTATCTGCCTTTCAATGGAAAGATTTAACAGAATCACGGAAATTGATAAGGAAAATTTTCAGGTAATTACCGAACCCGGAGTTATTACACAGGTACTTCAAGAGGAATGTGAGAAACAGGGACTTTATTATCCTCCCGATCCGTCATCAAAAGGCAGTTCTTTTCTGGGAGGTAATCTTGCTGAATGTTCAGGCGGACCCAGAGCCGTGAAATACGGAGTAACAAAAGATTATGTCCTCGGACTTGAGTTTGTCACTCCCACAGGTGAAATAATTAATACAGGAGCAAGAGTCCTTAAAAATGTGACCGGATATAATCTTACGCAATTACTGATCGGAAGCGAAGGGACTCTGGGAATAATTACAAAAATTATATTTAAACTGATACCTCTTCCAAAATATAAGAAATTAATGTTAGCGGCATTTAATAATATTGAAGACTGTGCAAGGACAGTTTCAAAAATATTTCAGGCTGGGATTACACCTTCGGCACTGGAACTTATGGAAAATTCCGCTATGAAAGCTGCAGAAAATCAGCTGGGAAGGAAATTCCCCAACAGCGAAGCAGCTGCACAGCTTCTGATTGAGGTCGACGGGAATTATGAAGAGAGTTTATTTAAGGATATTGAGATCATTGCTGAAATAGTAACTGAAAACGGTTCTTATGATGTAATTCTTGCTGAAGATAATAAGAAAATGGATGAATTATGGTCTCTTAGAAGATGCATTGGCGAAGCTGTGAAATCAATTTCAGAATACAAAGAGGAAGATACAGTCGTTCCGAGATCTAAAATCCCTCATCTTATCAAAGGAGTAAAGGAAATTTCCGCCAGATTCGGAATCACCACAATATGCTACGGGCATGCAGGGGACGGGAATGTACACGTTAACATTCTAAAAGATAAATTGGATGATAAATCTTGGGAGAGTAATCTTGAAACTGCAATTAAAGAAATTTTTGAACTTACAGTTTCTCTTGGTGGAACAATTTCAGGGGAACATGGCATCGGATATTCACAGAAAAATTATCTGCCTATCGCTCTTGGAAAGGATGAGATCATGCTGATGAAAAATATTAAGAAAACGATGGACCCGAATAATATTATGAATCCGGGAAAGATTTTTATGGATTAATTAAACTATACTTTGATACAGACACAGACCGAATACAGAGTCCTGTATGCTCATACGGACAAAATGGGAGTCGTAAATAACGCACGGTATTTTGAATACTTCGAAGCCGGGAGAAATGATTTTTTAAGAAAATTAGATTATCCCTATACAATTCTTGAAAAAGAGAATATCGGACTTCCGGTAATCGAAGCGTATGCAAAATATATTTCAGGAGCAAAGTATGATGATTTACTTACTATTAAAGCATCATTAATCAGCATACCGACTGTCAGATTTAAAATTAATTATGAAATTACATGCAATAATGTCCTGATTGCAGAGGGATATACCGTGCATTCATTTGTTGATTTTAAAAAAATGAAACCTGTAAGACCACCCGAAAAATTTATTGAACTTATAAAATCTAAAATCTGAGGTCATTTGAATTATTACAGAAATTTTAATGAGGCGGAAGCTGAGAAACTGATCCGGCTTGCGCTTAAAGAAGATATTGGAAAAGGAGATGTAACTTCAAATCTGCTTATTCCGGAAAAATCGATGTCACAGGCTGAATTGCTTGTGAAAGAGAAAGGCATAATTGCAGGACTGAAAGTGTTTAAAATGGTTTTCGGGATAATTGATAAAAGCATAAAAGTAAATTTTTATAAAAATGACGGCGATAAGGTTTTCAAAAATGAAGTAGCGGGAATTGTCAAAGGCAGTACAAAAAATCTTCTGGCAGGTGAGAGAGTTGCATTGAATATACTTCAGAGGATGAGCGGGATAGCAACTATGACCCGAAAATTAACTGAGCGAATGAATAATCCATCCGTCAGAATCATAGATACCAGGAAGACAACTCCGAATTTCAGATTGTTTGAAAAGCTTGCTGTTGTCATAGGAGGAGGCGAAAATCACAGATCCGGACTTTATGATATGATCTTAATTAAAGATAATCATATTGAGGCAAACGGCGGGATTTCAAATACTCTGCGGATTCTGAAAAAAAAATACAGCTCAGTAAAATGCTTAGTCGAAATTGAAGTAAAAAATCTTAAAGAATTCCGTATAGTTCTTGTTGATGGAACAGGAATTGTTGACAGAGTCATGCTGGATAATTTCAAAAAGAAAGACATTCAAACGGCTGTTAATCTTAATAAAGGTAAATATGAACTTGAATTGTCCGGCGGCATAAATTTTGAAAACATAAATCAATACAGAAATTTTAAAGGTCTGAATTTTATTTCTTCAGGTGCATTAACTCATACCATTAATTCACTCGATATATCTTTCAATTTTATTACTTGAATATCAATATTGATAAATATAATTTAACCAAAATTTTTTCTAATCTAAAAACATTACTATGCAAAACTTTACAAAAAGGTTTGGTTTTTTGTTTGCTTTGATAATAAGTCTGTCTATTATCATTGCATGCGGCAGTAAGAAAGAATCTACAGGCGAAAAAGAAGAAACTAAAAAAGAGGAGACTAAAAAAGAGGAAGTCAAAAAGGAATCCACTACATCTTCTTCTTCTGCAAATCAGGTTTATTTTGTTGAAGAATATACTAAAGACGGTCAGGAAGTCGGTAAAAGTGATAAATTTTTCATCAGTCCGAAAGGCGGATATCTCACTGCAATGCTTAAAACAGCTCAGCCAATAGGTGTCGGATCGGTTGACGTAAGATTGGAAAGAGAGTCTCTTGACGGAAGCGAAATTATTGACACGCAGCCTTATGATGTATCTCCTGAAAAGAGTTATTTCTTTTTTGATAAAGTAACTTTCTATAAATCAGGTGATTATAAAGTTACTGTTTTTAAAAAAGACGGAACGCCGATCGCTACCGGGAATGTCAGAATTGAATTTAAATAATATTATAAACTAAACATAAAGGAAAAAAATGAAGAACATCAAATTTTTATTTTCATTAATTGCTGTTTTATCTCTGTTTGCTTTTAAAACCAATTCTTACGCTCAGCAGTATCCTGTTTTATATTTCTGTGAGACGTACGGTTCAAGCGGAGAAATAGGCGTAAGTGACAGATTTACAAAAGGTTACCTGACTGTAATGGTAAAAGCCGACGGACCTCTCGGCTTAAGAGACTGTTCCATTCAAATGGATAAATACAGCTGCAGCTCAGGTACATTCAAATATTACAAGAAATTTGATTACAAAATAGAACCGGATATGAAGTATGTGTATTTTGCAAAAAATGATGAAAGTGATATGAGTTTTGATGATCCCGGAATTTACAGAGTATTCCTTCTGGATCATAACGGACGGACAGTAGCCAGCGGACTTGTAGAAATTATACCTTAAAAATCAAAATTATGAAAAAATTATCAATAACAGCTTTTGTATTTTTAATATTAGTTTTGTTTACCGGTCTGAGCCGTTATTCATATTCCCAGTCTTTACAGTTTTGTGAAGATGTTACGTCAAGCGGAAATCCTGTATCTCCCAGTTCTGTATTCAACATAAGTGACAAGGGAGGTTATCTGAAATTTCTTGTAAATCTGCCTTACAGAATAGGCACAAGAAGCGTCAGTTATGAGATCTACAAAGTCGATGCAGACGGATACGAAAGTTATGACAATACTATTTATCAGGATGTCGAACCAAGCTGGGCGTGGTTCTGGAAAGAAGTAACATTTTACAGTGCCGGACGCTTCAATGTTTATGTGTACGATGCTGATAAAAATTTTCTTGCTTCAGAAACAGTCCGTATTCAATTTTATTAAATAATAATATCTTCTGAAAATTAAAGGTTATTCCGGATAAACGGAATAACCTTTTTATTTTTCCCTGCAAATGTTTGACAAAATAAAGAATCTTTCTAAAGATACTCTTATATACGGTACAAATACTATTATCGGAAGATTTCTGGGATTCTTTCTGGTTCCATTTTATACAAATAAATTCCTTCCGGAAGAGTACGGGATCATTACAATAATATATTCCTACATTGCAATTCTGAATGTCTTCTTCTCAATAGGGCTTGAGTCAGGATATATGAAATTTGCATCTACACGTGAAGTAGGTTCGGAAAAGCAAAATTTTTCTACTCCTTATGTTATAGTTCTGTTAAATTCATTCTTCCTTTCTTTGTTAATTTTTCTGTTCTCCTCCGAGCTCACAACAGTATTTCAGATTAATGTTAAATATAGCTATCTGATAAAATACTCCGCTGTGATTCTTTTCTTTGATACAATAGTCCTTATACCATTCGCCTGTCTGCGTTTGAAAAACAAAGCTAGGTCCTTTGCAGGAATAAAGATTACAAATATAGTATTAAACGTACTGCTTAATGTAATTCTGATCTCTTTTTTCGGATTGGGAATTGAAGCGGTTTTTATCAGTAATCTCATAGCATCTATAGTTACGTTTATTCTGCTCCTTCCTCTTTTAAGGAAAAATTTTTCTTTCTCGGTTCATAAAGAGCTGCTTAAAGAATTACTTAAATTTTCTCTGCCGTGGATTCCTGCCGGAATAGCGGCGAATTTGGTCCAGATAATTGACAGACCTATTCTTAAATATCTTACTGATGATAAAGTGGTAGGAGTGTACACTGCCAACTATAAACTCGGCATTTTTATGATGCTGGTTGTTTCGATGTTTGAATTTGCATGGAGACCATTTTTTCTGAATAATGCTTCAGAACCGGATGCAAAAAAAATATTTTCGAAAGTTCTGACAATATTTATTCTGTTTTGCTCATTTGTCTTTCTTGTCATAAGCTTTTTCATTGAAGAAATCGTAAAATTAGATCTTCCTTTTAATTCTCATCTTATAGGCAAAGCTTACTGGGACGGTCTTGAGATAGTACCGGTAATCCTGTTCGCATATATTTTATACGGTATTTATATAAATTTTATGGCAGGTATTTACATTGAAAAGAAAACCAAATATCTCCCTCTTATAACCGGCGCAGGGGCAATTGCAAATGTTATCTCTAATTTTATCCTTATACCGCTATACTCTTATATGGGAGCAGCATTGTCTACTCTGATAAGCTATGCTGTCATGATGGCAGGAATATATTTGGTTTCTCAAAAATTTTACAGGATAGAATACGAATTTAAAAAAATATTCCTTATCCTGATTTCACTGGGATTTGTTACTTCGGTTTATTTCTTCTTTAATACATCAATTCATTTATACTGGTATTACAAAATTCTTCTTATAATGTTTTTTATCATACTGGTATTTTCTTTTAAGATCATTAACAGAAGTGTATTCAGAAAATTTATCGGATCCTGATCTGAACATTTTAATCCCGGCTATATTTCTCTTATGAACTTTCATTCAAATTTATATTGACACTTGTAAATTATTATGCCATATTAATCTATGGATAAACTTACTTTAAAACAGAAAAGAATCCTTGATTTTATCGAAAAACACAGAGTTGAAAATACTTATCCTCCAACACTGAAAGAAATAGGTGATAATTTCGGGATTACCATCGGCACCGTTCAGGACCATATATATGCTTTGCAAAAAAAAGGACATCTTGAAAGAAAAAAAGATATTGCAAGAGGATTCCGTGTAATCAAATCTCAGGAAGAAGAGTTCTTCGATAAAAATAAAACAGACACTGAACTCATTCCATTATACGGAAATGTAGCTGCAGGCGAACCTATTTTTGCAAATGATAATATTCAGGGTTATATCACGATGGAAAAAAATTCAAAAGGACATAATATCCGTTTCGCGCTCAGGATAAAAGGAGACAGTATGATCGATTCGGGGATCTATGACGGAGATATTGTAATTGTAAGAAAACAGGATACTGCAGAAGACGGTGAAATTGTAATTGCCCTGCTCGATGATGAAGCTACGGTAAAAACATTGCGTAATAAAAACATTAAAGCATATTTAGAAGCATCTAATTCTAAATACAAATCTATTATTAATAAACCTTTTCAGATAATTGGCAAGGTCATAGAGCTTAGAAGAGATTATAATGTAATCTGATTTCAGGTCTGTATATTTATAAAAAGAAAGCAAATTTATCACTTGCGTTCCTGCTTCTGCTTTTTCCCGATAAGTCCTGTTCTTTTGAAAATAAAATCCACATTTTTCTTTGAATTATCATAATTAAAGATTGCTTTTAGTTCTGAATCATTAAGATATTTCATTACATTTTTATCTTCCTTAAGTAAATTTAAAAAACTCACTTTTTCTTTCCAGCATTTCATTGCGACGGTCTGAACGATTTTATAGGCTTCTTCTCGTCTCATCTTTTTTTCAATAAGCTTCAGTAAAACAGTCTGGGAGAACAGAAGTCCGTTCGTTAATTCCAGATTTTTTTTGATGTTGTCTTCATTGACTACAATTTTTTCAATAAGAGAAGTAAACTGATTCAGTATATAATCCATTAAGATAGTCGAATCCGGAATAATAATCCTCTCTACCGAAGAATGACTGATGTCTCTTTCATGCCACAAAGGTATGTTCTCAAATGATGCCAGCGCATTTCCCCGCAAAACTCTTGCAAGACCCGATAAGCGTTCGGATGTAATGGGGTTTTTCTTGTGAGGCATGGCGGATGATCCTTTCTGTCCTTCTGAAAAATATTCTTCCAGTTCAAGAGTTTCGGTTTTCTGAAGATGCCTGATCTCCGTAGTGAATTTTTCAACTGAAGATGCGATTATAGCAAGTGTTGACATATATTCGGCATGCCTGTCACGCTGAAGTATCTGTGTTGAAATATTTGTAGTCTTTAATCCTAGTTTTCCGCAGACATACTTTTCAACAAACGGAGAAATATGTTCATAGCTGCCGACTGCTCCTGATATTTGTCCGATGGAAATATTTTCCACAGCCCTTTTCCATCTGTCAATATTCCTGTTCATTTCATCATACCACAGAGCAAATTTCAATCCAAGTGTAATCGGTTCGGCATGAACTCCGTGAGTCCGTCCGATCATTGTCAGGTATTTGTACTTTAAAGCTTTTTTGAAAAGTAATTTCTTTAGTCTTGCAAGATCATTATGAATTATTTCGCCTGCCTGTTTCATCTGAACTGAAAGCGCCGTGTCAATAACGTCCGAGCTTGTCATTCCAAGATGAATGAACCTTGAATCCAATCCAACATATTCTCCCACATTTGTCAGAAATGCAATAACATCGTGTTTTACTTTTTCTTCTATCTTCATTATTTTTTTTACATCAAAGCGGGCTCTGCTTTTAATGATATTTAAGGATTTGACAGGAACCAATCCCAGTCTGCATTGTGCTTCTGATGCGAGAATTTCTATATGCAGCCATATTCTGAATTTATTTTCTTCAGACCAAATTGATACCATTTCTTTTCTGGAATAACGGTTTATCATAAAATTTTATAACTTTTAAGAATTAATTGCAAAGTGAACGAAGTTAGCCTAAGATATTTAAAACGGATTCATATAGAAATGTAAATATCAGGATTTGGGTTTGATCTTTGTGATAACGAGGGTGATATCATCATTCTGTTCTGCATTACCTCTGAATGAATTGACGGAATCTATGACTTCTTTTTGTATTGAAGAACATGAGTGCTGCCTGTTTTCACTGATTATATCGAGCACTTTGTCAGTGCCGAATTCCACTTTATTCGTGTTCATAGCTTCGGTCAGCCCGTCAGAATAAAATATAAATAAATTGTCTTCCGATATTTTGATTTCAGTTTCTTCAAGATGGGATTCAAAGAACTTATCGCTCTCGAGTCCGAGACCCATTCCTTTATTTTTTAACAGCTGAAATTTTCCGTTTGTCGAATATATGACAGGATTGTGTCCGGCTCTGCAAATTCTGACAGTCATTTTTTCAAGATCAAATAATGCTATGACAGATGTAATGAATGATTTTTTGTCAATTTTCTGATGAATAAGTTTGTTCACTTCGATAAGAATTTCTTTCGGTGAGGCGAAAATTGTTGCTGCAAACTGAATCATAGCCTGTACTTTGGACATATAAAGAGCAGCCGGTATGCCTTTACCGGAAACATCAGCAACTACCACGAGCATTTTTTTATCATTTAATTTTATCACATCATAAAAATCGCCTCCTATGACCGTTGCAGGATTATAAAATCCGGATATTTCTATTCCGTCAATACTGTTAATCGATTGCGGAAGCAATCCCATCTGAATCTTTCTTGCAATCTGGAGCTCTTCTTCTATTTTTTGTTTGGAAATTCTTTCCTGCTGAAGTCTTGAATTTTCAAATGAAATTGAAGCCTGCGAAGAAAGTGTTTTCAGAAGATCTATATCCTCTTCCGAATAAGCTTTGCCGGACGGCTTTTCACCGAAATTCATTGCTCCAATAAGATTGTCTTTGATGTAAATAGGAATGGACAACACATACTTTTCATTTTTTATTATTTCTTTTTCCTCACGGGATAAATTTAATTCCTGAAGATAAACATCATTAAGTAATTTCGGTTCCCTGTTGTTTTTGAAAACCGAAGTAAATGCATCATCAAATATTTCCCCTTTGTATGTTAACACTTCATTTTTATTTGTTTTAACGTACTCTCCCTGAAGTATCTTATAATAATCAGGATCCTTGAACCATACATTCATTTTATCTATTCCCATTGTTTCTTTTACTGAACTGCCTAACTGTTCAATTACTTTTTTCATGCTGTCAAGATACGGAAGCTCTTCCGAGAACAGCAAAAGTGATTTTCTGTAATTGTATCTCTCCCTGTAAAACTGCTTGTCGACGAACTCTTTTGCTTTCTTATTTACAAAATCAAAACTGAAAGTAACGATAATTATAAGCGCAATAGTCAGAAGCTGTTTGTTTTCAGGCATTATCTGACTCAGTATTGAATCGAGAAACAGTACAAGCAGAAGATACATACCGACTATAAAAGCCGTTATTATTCCGAAGACGAGTCCTTTTTTAATGATAAATTCAGTGTCCAGTATCCTGTATCTGAATATTGAATAACCGAATGATATCGGAATTGCAAGTACCAGAGAACAAGGTGAATATATCCATGGTGTCACAAGAAAATTAGGTTTGTTTACAATAAACGGAATCACAAATGTATAAAGCACTCCAATTCCGGCGATTATAAAACCGTATATTATTATTCTCAGGGGTTTTCTTAAATTTTCATCATTTATTCTCTGGTAGGTACTTACAAAGAAATATATTCCGGTTATTGTATAAAGTGAAGACAGGACTGTCAGATAAACATTGAGAAAATAGTTCGGAAATAAATATATTTGAAGCATTACTGAAATAAAAAAAATCAAATATACAGCGATGATAAAAAATTTCCTGTTTCTTATTTCATATCTGACTGGATAAGTCATGAAAAAATGGACAAACAGGGGGTAGAATAAAATCAGACCTGTTATTCTGTTCAGCATTGTTAAGTTCTGGGAGGTTATCTGACCGATAACATTAAAAGAAGTGAAAGCAAGCGCTGCCGAGCATCCAAGGAAGAAAAATAGCTGAGATGTAAGTTCTTTAGGTTTTGAATATCCGACCAGATGTCCGATCACAAGAAATCCGAACCCAAGCAGTGCGAAAATCAAATTAAGAATGTTGAACAACTTATAAACAGTCAGCTCTACATTCAGAATCTGATCTCCTCTTAATACAGTGTAGATAACCGTCTGGTCAGTGCTGAAATTGTTGAGAATTTTTTGGGCTTCATATATACTGGAAAATTTTTTTCCGTCGATCGAAATAAGAATGTCGCCGTTTTTCAGCCCTGCCTTGTCTGAAACTCCTCCGGGAATTATCTGATCAATAAAAATTCCTTCCTTTATGCTTTGACCCTGATACTCCGTGATCCACAAACAATCATCAGTGGTCATTCTTTCGGTAAACATTGTCCTGATCAAATTTATTGATGCAAATGCAAAGCAGTACAACGCTACGAAAGTAAACAATACTCTGAGTGTCCCGTCGCTGAATTTATTTAGGAATTTCACTTTCTCGGTTTAAATTTACATTTTTGTTACGTTAAAACGTTTTTTATGTTACTGACTTAATCCGAAATCTGCAATAAATGAATTTACACTCGTAAAAATTATGAGATATAAAAAAATTAATTCTGAAAACTGTTTCAATGAAACTTCCGGGATAAATTTTATTCGTTCTTATAAAAAAATATATAACTTATATGTGAAGTTAAAATACTTAAATGTCATATCCTATTGAAAAATAAAAATTATAAGGTCCGAATATTAGAGAATTTTTATTGAATCCGTTTTTAACAAGGAAACTTCTGCCTGCTGAAAAACTTACTTCTCCTACAGGGGTGTCAAATGCAGTCGTCAGTCCTATCCCGTGTCTGAGATCTTTAAATCTGATATCATCAGTTACCTGCCACACGTTGCCGATATCATATCTGATACTGAAATATGTGTCAAAGAAAATCCTGTACGGAAACAGATATCTGTATTCCAATGAGGCTTCAAGAATCTGTCTCCCTCTGAGCTCATCATCCGCCATTCCAAAAAAAGATTTGTCACCGCCAATTGAGTAATGCTCGGTTAACGGAGTAGTCTTATCCGCAAAACCGAATATAAATTTTGGTTTCAATACATGCGAATTTGCAACCGGGATGTACTGCTCATAGCTGAAATAAAATTTGGAAAAACTGAGATTCCCGACAAGAATATTGTTAGAAGTCTCATAAAAAAAATTTAACAGTGATCCGGTAGTCGGAAACGGTAAAACATCTTCCGTATCAAACGATCCTCCGAACTTAAGCTTTATTATCCTTAATTTTTCAGTCAGAAACACGCTGTTTGACTTGTTGAGTATTTCCTGATTTTCAAAAACAGCCTGAGCGTATATCGTCCCTGTCCGTTTCAGCTGTGTGCCAACAAGAAAACTCAAACCCCCGTTACGCAGATTTCTGTATTCGCCGGTCTTTTCAACGGTGAAAATATTTTCGGCGGTATCCGTCTTCTGAGTGTATCTGTTTATGTCTCGGAAAGCATAGTAAGTATTAATATTAAATGTAAGAGGCAATGAGAAAAACTGATTTGATTTTATTTCAAGCTGATATATTCTGTTCCTTAAACCACCTGCCGCGAGCAAACCTGTTTCGACTGCTGTCCCGAATATATTTTCATCGCGTAAATCAAGTAAGAGCTGAAGATTCCTTTCATTATCAGCTTTGACGGAAAATCTGAGAGCCTTAGTGTTTTTTTCAATTACACTGACGGATAATACAGGTTCCGTCTGCAATTTCCTGAATTTATAATCAAAGCTTACCTGCCCGAAAAGATTAGTGCTCATTACATTCCTTATGCTTTCGTTGATATCCTTTTTGCTTATTATTTCAAGCGGCCTGACTTTAATCTCCCTTGCAATCACATTTTCATTCGTCGAATAGTTTCCCTTAATTTCAATTCCTGAAATATTACCGTTACTGAAAATGATTTCAAGGTTTCCGGAATTATGATGAAAATAAAATTTTGTAATATCGACTACAGAAAGCCCTTTATCTCTTAATACACCGAGTAATTCGTCATGGAAGTTTTTGTAAACAAATAAATTTGCCGGTTTGTTGATATTCCTCTGTTTGAAATTATTAATCAGACTGTCCAGAAAATCGTAAGAATTAACTGTACTTACATTCAAAAGAACCGGATTGGATTCAAGCAGATAAGTGATCTGTGCCAGGTTTTGCTCTCGTTTTATTTCCGCGGAAACATTACTGAAATAACCGGTATTGTATATCATTCTCAGATTTCTTTCAATGGATGTGTATTTTTCAAATCTGGTATCCGTAAGTTTATCCAAAGTGTCAGAAAGTTCATTCTCAAGATAATCGGAAACCACGGTTACCGAAGGATTTATAATAAAATTATTGAAATACCGCGACTCTGACATTTCCAGAGAATCAATTCCGGATTTTATAACTTCCATCATATCCATAGCTGTCTTTCTTCCTTCTGAGATCAGATAATCAATTTTAGAAAAATCTGTCGCTGAATAATTTTTTAAATCAGGAGTTAAAATAATATTCGCGTCTTTAAGCTGAAGTTTATTTAGCTGTGTCATGCTGATTGACAGTATCTGATCAGCAGTATTGATGGGATCTTTAAGTTCATTGTTGTCTTTTAAAGGACTTGTGGAATTTACGGCAATTATGAAATCCGCTCCAAGTATCTTTGCTACTCCCGTGGGTATATTTTCAGTCAATCCTCCGTCAACAAGGTCCTTTCCGTTTATGACTATAGGAGAATAAAGAAGCGGAAAAGTAAATGATGCTTTTATTGATTCGCTCAGATTTCCCTTGTCAAGAATAACACGCTTGCCTGAATTCAGATCAGTGGCTACTGCTGCGAAAGGAATTTTCAGATTCCTGAAATCATTTTTCGCATGATATCTTGAATTCAGAATATATGAGTTGATTCTTTCACTCAGATATTGTCCGTTTGAAAAAGATGATGGTATTAAAACGGGTTTTAATCCGTCAAGAGGTATAGTGAGAAGACTTCTGTCCTGTATCTTCTTTTGTTCAGGGAAAAGAGATGTTCTCTGGTATTTGTTTGTTAAGCTTAATGCTTTTTTCCAGTTCAGATTATGCAGGAGTCTCCTGATCTCTTCCGCTTTGTATCCTGAGGAGTAAAAACCTCCCAGTATACTGCCAATGCTTGTTCCGACAATCAAATCAATCCGTATGTTATTCCTTTCAAGTTCTTCAATTATTCCAAGCTGGGCAATTCCTCTTGCACCTCCACCGCTTAATACAAGAGCTGTTTTTTTATCTGAATATGATCCGGGAAAAATATTGAATGAGTTTGTATCAGTTTTATCACTCATCTTTATTTTAAGAAAAAGAGTATCCTTAAAAATCTCTGATGATGTGTCCTGGGAAAAAGAATCATTAACCCGGAATAAACAGATCGACAACAACAATATGCAAAATTTTAGTGCAGGCATTATAAAATTAAAATGATTAAAACTGAGGTAAATAAAAAGATTTCATGATTCTGATTTGATTTGAAGATATTTTCTCTGACTGTATCCGTAAAGGTATACGATAAGACCTGTAATCAGTCCGGGGTACATAGGTTCAAGCCCAAGAAATAAAGCGTACACTCCGTTTACTTTGTATATAACTCCGAGAATGAATAATATCAGTGACACGGAGAAAGATGTGATCATTGAAGCAAGAATGAATTTTGAATGTACCTGCAGTTTTTCAAAATATGAAGATATAACGCTGATAAGAAGAGCCGGTATAATGAGCGTACCCACGGTATACCATATATTTACTACAGATGGAATGTATTTGGCAATAAAAAATGCAAATAATGAACTTGCAACAATTCCCAGTCTGTTGTACATAATATTACTGTCTGTTTCATTTCTGTATCTGGCGATTAAATCCCTGCCGAAAGTATTGGAGGAGATGAAAATATAAGAATGAAGTGTTGACATAATAGTAGCCATCATCCCGAGAAAAAAAATACCCTTAGCCAATGGCGGGAGTAATTTATTCCCGAGAGCAGGAAAAGAATAAATCGGATCCGCAAGGTCATTCATGAAATAAGCTTTCGCATATAATCCGGCAGTCGTTGTCATAAAATCAAATATAATCCAGAAAATCAGAGAAATTATTATTCCTCTCTTCGGTGTCTTTTTGCTTTTTGCCGCATAACATCTTTGATGAAATGAAGGATCTACAAGAACCCATGCGCCTATGAAAAACCATACAATTATATACTGAATGCTGTTCCCTCCTGTCACTGTCAGATATCTCTCCGGTAATCTTGATTCCAGATATTCCATTCCTCCGAGTGAATTGAAGCAGAAAGGCAAAATAATTCCGATTCCTATAAACATCAGGAAAAATTCCATTATATTTACTCTTACATCTGCCCTTAGTCCTCCTTTGAAAAGAAATACAGTGGATAAAATCAAAATAATCAGCATTGCTAAAGTAACCGGGATTCCGGAAATAAACTTAATCAGGATTCCCATCATATATAAATACGGAGCCGGTGTCGAAAGAAAAAATATCAGGAATGCCGCAAAGAGGCTTACTTTTTTCCCGTATGTTCTGTTTAACTTATCAGGAATTGAGAATAAATGAGTTTTCCTTATTTTTCCTGCAATAAAAAAGGCAAATATTAGAATAAATATGTAATACGGGAATGCGTAAAGAAACCAGCCGGCAATGCCGAAATTAAATGTAAATTCTCCTATGCCAAGAATTCCCCCGTAAAATGTGGAAACAAGGGTTGCGACAAAAGCAGGAAGAGTAATAGTTCTGCCGGCTATCAGATAGTCTTTAGCTGAATCTTCCGTTGATTTTGTCCGCAGTCCGACTACCAGCATAGCAACAAAATAAGCCAGTATAATCAGATAATCATTTACAGTAAAATATACTTTCAAAGAAATATATTATTTTATGAAATGTTTTTTGAATAACAGTAAATTACCGCTTTTAAAACTTATGGAGACTTTTTTGCCGGCTGAAACATTCAAAGTGCCTTCCCTGACTCCGAATTCAAGTGTATCGCCGGAAAGTCTGTATTTTAATCCTGAAGTAAAAATGTTTTTGGCAACAGGCATTGCAAGAATTGAGACTGTTTCATTAACAGGATAATCAAATTCAATTCTTTTTTTTATAAAAAAAATCTCAAATTCTTCCGATATAATCTTAATGCTAATTTCTTTGTAATATCGCTTCATAACACTGATATTATTCAGTGTATGGTCAGGTCTCTGACCTGAAGCTCCTAAAACGTACACTTCACTGATTTTATTGTTTCTGCAGAAGTTAATGCATTTTTCAAAATCCGTAGTTTCCTGCTCCCTGATCTTTATGATTCTGACATTTTTTTTCTTGAAAAAGTCAAAGTTCTCATTTTTCAGAGAATCAAGATCCCCGATTATAAAATGCGGTAAAATTTTTTTTCTCCTGAGAAAATTCCCTCCGCCGTCAGCTGCAATAATTATGTCTGATAATTCAATATACTTTTTGAGTAATCTGTACCCGGGATGACTTCCGTTCAGAAAAATTGTTGCAGTCTTTTTCATTTACAGCAATATTGGAATTAAAAAATTAAAATTATAGATACATTTTTAAATGCAGTCAAAATGCATTTTCATAATCATTATTTAAATTTATTTTAAATAAATATTTTTAAACGATTTTATTAAATGAGTTTTCTAAATCCGTCCGTTTTAATTGCTCTGGCAGCTGTCTCTATTCCCGTACTGATTCATCTTCTGAATTTAAGAAAGATCAAGAAAGTGGAATTCAGTACTCTGATGTTTCTCAGGGAAATTCAGAAGTCCAAGATGCGAAGAATCAGACTTAAACAGCTTCTTCTGCTTTTGCTGCGAATCATGACAATTATTTTACTTGTATTAAGTTTTTCTAAACCTGTTTTTGACGAATACGCAGGAAACAGCGCAATGTCTTCAAAATCAACAGTTCTGATATTTCTGGATGATTCGTTCAGTATGAATGCAAGAGATAACAGCGGTCTTTATTTTACAAAAGCTGAAGAATCAGTCAGAAAAATTCTTGAAATACATAAGGAATCATCAGAAATATTTTTCATACCCTTTTCACGGATAGGTCTAAAAAACAGTGATTTTCTTAAAAACAGTCCGGATGAAGTTTTACAGGAACTTAACGGTTTAAAATTATCCTTCAAATTTACTTCAATGACTGCTGTTCTGGATTTAGCCGATGATATATGTGCATCTTCGAAAAACGAACTCAAGGAGATCTATGTGATTTCCGATTTTCAGAAAAGCAATTTCAGTATTACCGGAACGGAAAGTCTGCAATTTGAGAATCTGAATACCGTAAGTGCAAAAACTTACCTTCTTAACATTGGAAACAGGGAAGTAAACAATCTTTCACTTGACAGCTTTAAGGTAATTACCGAACTGCCTGAAAAAGACAAGGAAATCAAAATAAAAATAAATTTAAATAATTTCTCGCAGTATAATGTTCAGAACAAAACTGTAAATCTGGTAATAGAAAATGAATTTGTTTCTTCAGCCGCTGCTGATGCCGGCTCTTACAGCAGTAATGAAGTTGAGTTTAAATTCAAAATTAATAAATCAGGTAATATTAACGGTTATTTTGAACTGACACAGAATGTTTTTTCTGAAGATGAACTGATTCAGGATAATAAATATTATTTCAGCGTTTACATTCCGGAAAAATTCAATGTCTCGCTGATAGAAGAAAATAATTCTCCGGTCAGTTTTCTCGAAACAGCAATTAACTCTGCAAATGATTTATTGTCAGATTCTTCAGGAAGCAAGAACAGGATGTTTATCATAACCAGAGAAAAAACTGTCAGTGAAAATATTTATAAAAGCGATGCCGTGTTCATTTCCGGAAAAGAAAATTTTACTGATTCTGAAGGAGAGATTCTCAGGAAATATGTTTCAGACGGAGGAGGAATATTTATTTTCCCCGGAAAAAATGCTGACATTTACAGCTATAATAAAATTCTTTCCGGTAAACTTAATTCATTAATATTAGAAAATCTGAATTCCGCTAAAGAAGAAAATATTTATCTCAAATTTGAAAAAATAGATTTTGAACATCCCGTACTGTCGGGTGTTTTCAGAAATCAGTCACTCAATATTACATCTCAGAAATTTTTTATCGAATCTCCGTCAATCAGTTCATACTTTACACTTTTACCCGGAGGGAATGCCTCCGCATTAATCACTCTGAATAACAACAGACCTTTCATTGCAGAATCAAAGTTATCAGGCGGAAAAATTTTATTTTCGTCAGTATCGGCTGGAAATGATTTTTCGGATTTTCCCTTAAAAACAATTTTTCTTCCTCTTATTATCAGAAGCATTTACTACCTGGGAAATAATTCCGGGTTCCGTAATGAAAATATTATCGGCAAAAGTAATCTCATTTCCGTAAAAGGAATTCATAATGTTTCTGCAATTATTCTGCCGGATAAAAAAACGGAAAATTTAAAAATTACCGGAACTTACTTTGAAAGTGATGAAAATATTTTTTATCTGCCCTATTCGGAAATTACCGCTTTACCTGGTGAATACAATTTACTGGATTCCGCAGGCATGAAATTCAGTTTCCCTTTAAACTGCAGTCCTTATGAGAGTAATACTTTGAAAATGTCTGAAGAAGAAACCGAAAAATATTTCAGGGAGTCAGGAATTACAAATGTAAAGTATATCCGGACAACGGATGATATCACGAAAATTGTATCTGAATCCAGAACCGGTTTCGGATTATGGAAATACATGTTATTCGGAGCTTTGATATTTCTTCTTGCAGAAGTATTTCTTTCTAAATATCTTGAAAAAAGCTGAACTTGTCATTTGTACCCGGTATATATCTGAGTACAGCGAATTATAATATCTTGAACGGCAAGGATATAAAAATTTTGAATTGGTAATTACCTATATTTTTCTTAATATGCTGTAAGTTTATTTAATTATTTTAAAAATTACAAACCAATGAAAACATTTTACATAATTGTTTTATTTTTATTTATCAGTTTTGGAGCAAGATCTTCTTTTTCACAGGTAATATTTGATGAAAATTTTGATTATCCCGCCGGAGATTCTATCGGAGCTCACGGATGGAACTGGAACACCGGAACAACAAATACTATACTTGTTACTTCACCCGGTCTGACTTATTCCGGCTATCCGCTTTCCGGAATCGGAAATTCCTGCCGTTTAAGAAACAATGGCAATGACGCTTATAAACCGTTTACTCCGGATTCCACAGGAAGTATATATTATTCTTTTATGGTAAAAGTTGATTCTATCAGAACTGCAGGTGATTACTTTACTGCGCTCCTGCCTCCTACCAGCACAACTTTATATACCGCCAGATTCTATGCAAAAGACAGCTTAGGCGGTCTGGCTTTCGGTTTGAGTAAATCTACTGCAGCCGCGGGAGGAATTTTCTATACAGGCGGTAATTATGTACTAGGTACAACCTATGTCATTGTCATAAAATATACATTTAATCCGGGTACTACGGATGATGTAATGAATGTTTATATATTCTCATCAGGATTGCCGGGAACAGAGCCGTCAACACCTGCAATCGGACCTGTTACAGGAACGGCAACAGAAAGCGCATTAGGCAGAATTGCTCTGAGACAGGGGACAGCAGCTAACGCTCCCAGTCTTACAATTGACGGTTTAAGAATCTCAAAAACGTGGAATAATATTGTGTCAGTAAGAAACATTAATTCATTAGCTCAGGATTTTGCTTTGTCACAAAATTATCCCAATCCTTTTAATCCGAATACTAAGATAAATTTCTCAATTCCGAAAAACGGATTTGTTAGCCTGACAGTTTACAATTCAATCGGAGAAGAAGTCGGAAATTTAATAAATGAGAATCTTAACGCCGGTTCTTACGATTACAATTTTAACGGAAGCAGTCTGAACTCCGGTGTCTATTTTTACAGACTGACATTTTCCGGAAATGACGGAAATATTTCGACAGAAACTAAAAAATTAATTCTGCTTAAATAAATTTCGTACAGTTTTACTCAGAGACAGTAAATATTTTTTATAAAAAAAGAGCCGTTCAGTCGAACGGCTCTTTTTATTTTATTACACAATATAATGGATAAAAAAAAGAAGTTTTAAATACAAACTTTAAAACTTCTTGATGCGGAAGAGGAGAGATTCGAACTCTCGGTACAGTTTAACCCGTACGACGGTTTAGCAAACCGTTGGTTTAAGCCACTCACCCACCCTTCCTGGATTATTACGGCTTAAAATACTTTACAATGAATATTTAATATGAAACTTTTATCTTTTTTAATTCCTACAGACAGATATTTACTTAATCCGCTCACATTTCCGTTAAAGATAAAATTCTTATTAAATATATTACTTTATTATTCCTGTTTCAAGATAAGAATAAATTACTTTATGGATATAATATCATTGTAAACCACAAATATCATAAACGCAAGAAGTAAAGCGAATCCCACATTCTGCAGGACAACCTGTACTTTATACGGAACAGGCTTTCTTACAATTCCTTCATAGATAAGCATCATCAGATGTCCTCCATCGAGCGCCGGAAAAGGCAGAATATTTATTACAGCCAGCGAAATTGACAAAAGCGCAATAAATCCAAGGAAAGTATAAACTCCTCCTTCTGCAGACTGGGCAGATGCCTGAGCAATTTTTATTGGCCCTCCGATTGCTTTTTTAAATGCAACATCTCCCTTAATTATTTTGGAAATGGTTTTAAAAAACAACTCAATGCCGAAATAATACATATCGTTTCCTGCTTTAGGAAATGCGGATACAATGTTATACTTAATTTCTTTTGTCGGTCCCGTATATTTTGCGGATAGCATTACCCCTATTGTTGAATCTGCAGAAGGTGTTATGCTACAATCCATTTCATTTGAGTTTCTTAACCATTTTATATTAGAAGGTTTACCAGCATTTTCCCTGATAAGGTCAGTAAGCTGCTGTGAATTGATGATTTTATTGCCGTTGAATTCAGTTATTACATCACCTTTCTGAAGTCCGCACATATATGCGGGCTTATCAGAAATCACATCATTCAGTTCAGGAATCATGCCTTCAGGAAATATTCCAAAACTCTTTTCAGTAAGATCTCCTACTTTATCTTTCGGAATGCTGATTACCTTGTTCTCACCGTTGCGGTCGACTGCAATAGTAAGAGCTTCTCCGAGGGTTTCAAAATACAGTTTTGCCTGAACATCATCCCAGTTATTTACCGGATGATTATTTATTGATATGATTTTATCACCGGCTTTTAAGTCAGTATTTCTGGCAGGGGAGACCTGGGCTATGTAACCGACTTTTGTCGTGTCCGTAACGGTTTTACCTTTTATGAGTGTGAGAAAGTAAAATATAAGGAATGCCAGAAGAAAATTCATTATAACGCCGGCAGTAATAACGATCATTCTTTTCCAGACTGATTTTGCCCTGTATTCGTAAGGCATCGGTTCTTTATTAAGAAACTCCTTATCCATGCTTTCGTCAATCATACCGGCAACTTTTACATAACCGCCTATAGGAAATGCGCAGATCCTGTAATCTGTATTATCTCCGAGTTCGACTTCATTGCTTAATTTACCGAAAGTAAAGCCATTAATATTATTGTATCCGAATAACCTGTATCCGATTCCGAGAGCAAAAATCTCCGCCCTCATTCCCGTGAGTCTGGCAGCAATGAAATGCCCGAACTCGTGAATGAAGACAAGAACTCCGATTACAATTAAAAAGTAAAATATTGAATTAAATAATTCCATTTGAATTTTTATTTATTGCTTAATTTTCAATTTATAGTTAAAAAAAATAATTAAGAAGTTAAAAATAATATCCCTTCTGCACATCTTTGTTTAGTTTAAAAATATTTCTCGCAGATATACTTAAAAAGCCATTGATACAAATAAATATGCCGTAAATTTATTTTTTCCGCAATATTTGAGTATAAAATCTGAGAATATCTGTGAGATTAAAATTGTCGTATGCTAAGCTTACTTAGAATATTTTTCCTTCAGATATGCCCTTGTTTCTTTATCAATATTTATTATGTTTTCCAGATCTGTATCCGATGATGCCGAATGTCTGTCAAGTTCTTTTTCTATTAAGCCCGGTATTGAAAGAAAATCAATCCTTCCGTTTAAAAACAGTTCCACTGCGATTTCATTTGCTGCATTCATCACAACTGAACTGGTGGAATCATCCCTTGTAACGTCATAAGCAATTTTCAGGCAACGGAATCTTTCATAATCCACTGCTTCAAAAGTAAGAGAATTAAAAAGATTAAAATCCATTTTGCTGTGACCGGATTTTATTCTTTCAGGATAAGTAATAGCATATTGAATTGGAATTTTCATATCCGGAATTCCAAGCTGCGCTTTTACTGATCCGTCTACAAATTCGACCATAGAATGTATTACTGACTGTGGATGAATAAGGACATCTATCTTATTTACATCAGTCCTGAAAAGCCATTTAGCTTCTATAACCTCTAAACCCTTGTTCATCATAGTTGCAGAATCAACGGTAATCTTCTTTCCCATTTTCCAGTTAGGATGAGAAAGTGCATCACTTACTGTGATGCTTTTCATTTCTTCCAATGATTTTGTCCTGAATGGTCCTCCTGAAGCCGTAAGTATAATTTTAGAGACGGAATTTATATCCTCACCGGTAAGACACTGAAGCAGGGCAGAATGCTCGCTGTCTATTGGAATGAGTTTTAACTTATTCTTATCAATTAACTGATTTATTAATTTCCCTGCAACAACTAAAGTTTCCTTGTTAGCAAGTGCAATATCCTTTCCTGAATTTATTGCATTTATAGTAGGTTTCAGTCCGGAAAAACCAACAAGCGCTGTAATCAGAAGATCATAGTTATCTCTTCCTGCAGCTTCAGACAAAGAATCTTCGCCGTAAAGTATTTCAGTTTCAGGAAAACTGAAATACGATTTGAATTCTTTGTAAGCTGATTTATCAGCTATAATAGCGGTTTCCGGAGAATATTTTTTTATTTGTTCCGAAAGAAGAGATATGCTGGAATTTGTGGAAAGACTTATTACTTTAATGTCATATCCGTTGTGATTAAGACTGTCAATTACTTCAAGAGCATTACATCCGATAGAGCCGGTCGATCCGAGGATACTTACTTTTTTTATCATGAATAATGTATTATCAGATGCTTTTGCTCAACTTAAATAAAAAACCCAGGAAGATAAATTTTCCTGAGTTTTAAATAAAATCAGAACCTTTTAATATCAGTTAAGGTATTTATTAATTAATTTCAAGAATGTTTCCTTATCTCTACCTCCGATAATAGTTTCGGCAATTTTTCCCGATTTGTCAATTATGAAAGTTGTGGGAACAGCTTCAATAGGTTTTCCGTCTGCTTCACTGAACGCATCCACTATCTCTTGTGATCCGTCAATTATCGTATACGAAACAGGGTTTGATTTAAGAAAATCTTCAACTTTTTTGGAATTTGCCTGCTGAAAAACATTTACACCTAACATTCTGAAATTCTTTTCCTTTAATTCTTCGGATATTTTTGACAGATCCGGCATTTCCCTTACACACGGACCGCACCAGGTCGCCCAAAGGTTTACTAGAATGACTTTGCCTTTAAGATCTTTCAGGGATACCTGTGAACCTTTTTCAGTCCAGAAAAAATTCGGCGCAGATTTACTCCCGGCAGATTTTTCAACTTTGTCAAGTTTGAACAAATTACTGTTTAAGGAATTAGTAGTAGCGACATCTTTTCCGGAATTATTCTTCTCCTGATTCAAAGCTTCTTTCTTTTCATTGGTTTTTGTGGATGATTGTTTATCAACGGACTCTTTATTGCAGGAAGAAAACACTGACATGACTGAAATCATTATCAGAAGGTAACTGAGTTTTTTCATATTCAATTTGATTTGTTAATTATTTGTAATTTGTAAGTGTAGCGGAAATATCATTTGATTCCATATGAGCAACTGAAGAACAGATAACATTGTCTTTATACCAGACTACTGCTGTATTATACTTATCTTTATCACACTGGAACCAGTTTTTACCGTTTCTGACATTGTCCTTAAAGTCCTTGCACATTATTATTTTGTCCTGATTATTCATAATATCCTTTAGATTTGCCTGTAAAGTATAAATGATAATATTTCCTTTCTTATGAATGAAATGAGCTAGTTTTTCTCCGTTTATCTCGTTGCATACGCCTCCGACAAGTTCAGCATCTTTGACTTCAGGAACGAATACTTTGAAATCAACATATTTATTCATAGAATCTTCAAGAACTTTAGCGCAATTTGAATTGAACTGAGTTACTACCTGACCTGATTCGACTTTATGAAAAATATTTCTGGAAACAGCTACAATGTCATTTTCTGATAGCGTAGGTGTATCCAGCATCGCGGAATTGTTCTGTATATAATAACTTATTGCAAAAGACATTACAACAAGGACTGCAAGAACGTAACTTCCGTAAATCAGATATCTTTTAAGGTTTGTTCTTTCACTTTGAAAATTATTCGCCGAAATTTGATTAATGCCTGCGGTTATTTTATATTCGGGAATTACTGTTTCTGGGGTGGCGTTACTTTTAATGAAATCATCAATTCTCTGACCTATATTTTTGTAAACGTATACAGGGGTTTCGATGCGTTTAATCCTTTTCTGAATACATTCCTTTGTTAATTTTTCAAATGTGAACCTGTTGTAAATCTCAGGATCGGAATCAATCTGCTTCCGGATTTTTTCATTTTCTTCAGCAGATTTAATTTCATTGTCTAAGTAAGCCGATAGATATTCGAATTTATCAGAGGGAATTTTATCATACTCTGATTTATTTTCCGGAATAGGACCGGAATTGTTAGGAGTTGTAGCAGACATCTGAACTAAATTAATAAAAAATAATGAATAATATTTTAATTTATTTTATGAAACAGTTACTTTATAAGATTTTTTTCTACGTCATAACCTCTTACCCTGGCGTATTCATAAAGCTTTTCCTGTAACATTTTTCTCCCTCTGTGAAGCCGGCTTCTTACAGTACCGATAGGGCATTGCACAAAATCAGCAATTTCCTCGTAACTTAAACCTTCAAGATCACATAGGATCACAACAGTTTTAAAATCATCTTGCAATGAATTTAATGCTTTTGTCACATCATCATCGAGGAGGTTTGAAAAAACTTTTTGCTGGAGATCGGAACTTTCCATTTTCTCCGATCTTATTATATCAAAAAAATTTTCTATATCACCGTAATCAACTTTACCGGGCTCTTTTTGGTTCTTCCTGTATCTGTTTATGAACAAATTTTTCATTATTCTGAACAACCACGCTTTGCAGTTAGTTCCTTTCTCAAATTTATGAAAAAACCTGAAAGCTCTGAGATAAGTTTCCTGTAAAAGATCATCAGCATCAAGCTGATTAAAGGTCATCTTATAAGCATAGTTATGAAGCAGATTCATATGCGGCATTGCTTCAAGATCGAAATCGATTTTTCTTTGCTTTAATTCTTCCTCAGAAAAATTTTGCTGTTCTTCGGCAGATTCTTCGTCCGAATCAAATTCGAATTCGTTTTCCTCGGAAATCTCCTCATCGACGGAATTACTCAAAGGTGAATTATTTTCTTTCTTCTTAATATTTTCAGAAGCTGAACTCATGCAATAAGATAAGAATATTAACTAAATTTTAAAAGTTAGTACAGCATTGACAGAAATGAAAAAGTAGAATGGATTAATAGACTAATAATAGAATGTTTTTTATATATGGGCGAGTAACGGGTCTCGAACCCGTGACATTCAGAACCACAATCTGACGCTCTACCTACTGAGCTATACTCGCCGTTTGTATAATTTATGAAATTCCTTAAACTGTTTCAATGAAAATTTTTTGTTTTGTATTGTCTTCAATCCATTACAGTCCAAAATAATAAATAATGTGAAATTTTTATTATTTACTAAATTAATTCAGATTTATTTTTACATTATTAAAACAAACCCGCCCGCTTTGTCAAGGCTGACTGTGATAAAATGGTTTTAATTTATATATTTACACTCCCGGTTACAGACTTACATTACCGGTTAATTGGAACAGAATTATTAAATAAAGTTGAATTATCGCTTTTTGATTTACATCAGTCATTGAAATAATTATATTGTTAAAAATTCAAAATTAAACAAAAAATACATGAGCAGAAGGGAGTCGGAAGTACTTGCAGAAAGCTTAGAATCTGTAAGAAACCTCACCAAATTTTATTTTTCGAAAGTAAAACCTGAAGATGTAAATTCAAATCTGACTATCGGAGATGTGAAATTCAATTCTCCATTCTGGATCGCTGCTCATCTTGCCTGGACAGAAAATTTTCTGCTGCTTATAGCTACCGGTGGCAAACCGTTTCAGATTTCCTGGTTAGATGAGTTTGGCTTCGGATCAAAACCGGAAGAGATTAAATCGGAAGTAGAATATGATGAAGTTATAGAAACTCTGGATAAGATTCACAAAAGAGCTATGGAGCATATTCTGAATTTAAGTGATGAAAAACTGGATGAAAAGAATTTAATTAATGCAAATTTTGGAGGAAAAGATTCAAAAAGGTCTGTGATAATTCATGCTATAAGACATGAACCGATGCATATAGGGCAATTAAGCTGGATTTTAAAAGCAAAGGGTATTTCAATGGTTTAGTTTTTGCTTAGTATGAATTTTAATGCAAAATCCGTCATAAAATTAAAATCTAAGTAATACTTTTACATTTAAAATACTGCAGACATGTATTTTAAAAAGCAGTTATTATTATTGATATTCTCAGTAAAATTTTTTAGTCTTATTGACAAATAAGGAAAAAAAATCCAAAAACATTTTTTTACTCATTGATTAAAAATTCAAATAAATTTATATTGCATAATTCGACAGTAGCTCAATGGTGGAGCATTCGGCTGTTAACCGAAGGGTTACAGGTTCAAGTCCTGTCTGTCGAGCTGATGAAATCCTGATTGTTCATTACGATCAGGATTTTTTTTTATAGCATTTCTTCATTCTGAAACTATCCCGGATTTCAATAATTTAATATTTAAAATCAAAGCTTTTCTCTTACAGGTGATACAGATTTCCACAGATTCACACTTATACTCTTAACGGAGTGAGCAAAAATTGAAAGAAAAATACAGAGTCTGATCTGTGTCATTTGTGAGAGTCAGGCTTTTTGATTTAAAAATTAAGTTTTAGTTTCGAGAATAACTATTTATTGTTTTTGACGGATTTTAAAAGTATGATCACATAAGTGAAATTTAGATTGTTATTTAAGTACAGTAATATTATTCTTGATTAATTAATCTTGAATAATTAATGAATTCAATTCTCACCGTCTCTGATTTAAACAGACAAATTAAGTACATAATTGAAAATAATTTTCAGTTTGTGAATATCGAAGGGGAAATATCAAATTTTAAGAATCACATTGCATCAGGTCATTATTATTTCTCACTCAAAGACGACAAGGCGCAGATAAATGCGATAATGTGGGGTTCAAGAAATAAAGAACTTACATTTATTCCTGAAAACGGTATGAAAGTACTTGTAAAAGGAAAAGTTACACTGTATGAAACACGGGGGACTTATCAGATTGATGTATTTGAATTAAAAAAGAGCGGTTCAGGCGATTTACAGGCTGCGTATGAAGAATTAAAGAATAAACTGTTTGCTGAAGGTTTATTTAGAGAAGAACACAAAAAAGAACTCCCTATATTTCCCGAAAGAGTCTGTGTTATTACATCTGAAAGCGGCGCTGCATGGCAGGATTTTGTCAAAGTTACAAAAAAAAGATATCCTTATGTAAAGTTATTTCTGATCAATGCTTTGATGCAGGGTTCAGGTTCAGCTGAGAGTATCTGCAAAGCCGTAAGAATTGCCAATAATCCCGCTTATAATCTTGATGAAATAGTGATTACAAGAGGAGGAGGTTCTATGGAAGATCTCTGGAGTTTTAATGATGAAAATCTTGCAAGGGAAATTTTTAATTCCGCTTTGCCGGTTATAACGGCAGTCGGACACGAAGTAGATTTTACAATAAGCGATTTTGTAGCAGACAGAAGAGCGGCTACTCCATCAAACGCCGCTGAAATTATTTTTCCTGATATAAATGAAATTTTCAGATATCTTGATGATTCAGCTTCCGAATTAGAGAAAACCGTAAAGTACAAACTTCGGAATATTAAAATCGCTTTAGACAATATATCGGGTAATTATTATTTCAAAAGACCAGCTGACCTTTTAAATGAAAATAAAATAAAAACAGACGAACTCAGCAAAAAGCTTAACACAATAATTAAAGAAAAATTATCAAATCTCAGACTATTCCTGCATTCGAGTGAACGAATAATTAATACTATCGGACCTGATAAAACTTTAAAGAGGGGGTTTGCCATAATTGAAAAAGAAGATAAGATAATTTCAAGAAAAGCCGGACTCAGAACAGGAGATAAAGTTCAGATTCGTTTTTTTGACGGTGAAACTGACTCTGAAATATTATAATTAAAAATCTCATAACCTAATAATTAGAAAATTTGGAAAAGAAAAAAACAGCTGCAAAAAAAACTACAGGATTTCAGGATTCATTTAAAAGGCTGGAAGAAATTCTGGAAAAGCTCGAAAATGAAGTTGAAGATTCATCTCTAGAAGAAATCATAAAATACTATCAGGAAGGACTGAAACTTCTAAAAGAATGCAGGGACAAACTTTCTGAAGCGGAGCTGAAGATCGAAAAAATAAGCACTGAAGAAAATGTTTAAATACTGTATATTTACAGATATTTTAATTTTATAATACAAAAAATGATTGATTACGATATAAGCAAATCTGAATTTCTGAAAAATATAAACTATCCGAATGATCTGAAGAAACTGAATCTGATGGATCTCAGGACTCTGGCTGATGAAGTCAGGGAATATCTTATAGATACAATATCGAAAATCGGGGGGCATCTCGGCGCATCACTCGGAGTGTGCGAGTTGACTCTTGCACTGCATTATGTCTTCAACACACCTGATGACAAGATTGTCTGGGATGTCGGACATCAGGCTTATATTCACAAGATACTCACAGGAAGGAAAGAAGCTTTAAAAAGCATTAGACAGAAAGACGGAATCAGCGGTTTTCTTAAAAGAGACGAAAGCGAATATGACGTGTTCGGAGCAGGTCACGCTACCACTTCAATCTCAGCAGCACTTGGCATTGCAACAGCAAGAGATTTTCTTAATAAAAAAAATAAAGTTGTGGCGGTAATTGGAGACGGCTCTATGACAGGAGGAATGGCGTATGAAGCAATGAACAATATCGGACTTTTGAAAAAGGACATAATAGTCGTGCTGAATGACAATAAAATGTCAATTGCCCCGAATGTCTGGTCACTGCAGAATTATTTTAACGAGCTTATGACCAATGATACTTATAACAGACTGAGAAGCAAGGTATGGGATATGACAGGAGCTCTGGATAAAAAAATGAGCAACAGACTAAGAAAAGCTGCAGCAAAGATTGAAGGAGGATTAAAAGGAGTTATAACTCCGGGTATGCTCTTTGAAGCGCTTGGATTCAGATATTTCGGACCTATAAACGGACATAATGTGGTTAATCTTGTGAAAATAATGGAAGAGATATATAAGATGTCCGGACCTATCCTACTTCACATTATTACTGAAAAAGGAAAAGGCCCTTCTTACGCAACAGATCATCCCCAGAAAATTCATGCGCTGAATCCGTTTGATAAAACAACCGGTATTGAATACAAGAAATCCCCTGTTACTGCATACACAAAAGTATTCGGAACGGCATTGGTTGAACTTGCAAAACGTGATGAGAAAATCGTAGCCGTTAATGCTGCTATGCCTGACGGCACGGGTTTAAATTACATACAGAAAGAAATTCCGGAAAGATATTTTGATGTAGGAATTGCAGAACAGCATGCTGTCACATTTTGTGCAGGGCTTGCCGCTGAAGGATTTACTCCTGTAGCTGCAATATACTCTACATTTCTTCAGAGAGCATTCGATCAGATAATTCATGATGTTGCGATTCAGAAACTGCCTGTAGTATTCGTCTTAGACAGAGGCGGACTTGTAGGTGCGGACGGTCCGACTCATCACGGAGCTTTTGATCTGTCTTATCTGAGACTGATTCCAAATATGGTGATCATGTCACCTAAGGATGAGAATGAACTGAGGAATATGCTTTACACTGCTACTCTTTACAAAAGGGGACCTATTGCAATGAGATATCCCAGAGGAAATGCGCTTGGTGTACAAACAGGACAATTTCAGAAAATGGAAATCGGGAAAGGTGAAACGGTAAAAGAAGGGAAAGACATAGCCATCGTAGCAATAGGTAATATGGTTAAACATTCCCTGGATGCCGCAGAATTGCTGAAAGACAAAAACATTGATGCTGAGATAATAAACGCAAGATTCGTAAAGCCGCTTGATATTGAACTGCTAACTGATGTTTTCGGAAGATTCAAAAAAATAATTACTGTAGAAGACAATACAATTGCAGGAGGATTCGGCAGCGCTGTAGCGGAGTTCGCAGTGCAGAATAATTTTAAGAACGATATACTGATTCACGGAATTCCTGACAGATTCATTGAACACGGAAAACCGGAAGAGCTTCACGCAGATCTGAAAATCGACGCAACCGGAATAGCCGGAGTTGCCGAAGAATTTTTCAATAAACAGAAAATTTATGTTTAAGAAAATCTTAAATATTATTTTTCTTTTTACACTTTTAGTTTCAGGATGCGGTAAAGAAAATTCTCCTGTAAGTAACAGAACAGAAACATTAGTGTACAGTAGGGAAGGAGTTATTGAAAATTTCGGCGGAGACTGTTCTGCAGTGCAGATAAGAACAAGTTCGTTAGGCAGTCTGAATCTCACAGGTATTCAGAAAGTAAAGTTCCTACTTAACGGCTATTCGGACGCTGATCTATCAAGCATAACGGTTTATTATCTTAACAGTAACGGGGAACAGATAAATGTGTTAAATCTTCCTCACCGTGATCAGATCAACAACACAAGATATATTGAAACAGACACTCCGGAATATTCAGGCGAATTTTTTCTGAGACTTACTCTTAAATCTTCAGTCTGTACAGGTCAGATTTTCCGGATAGAACTGCGAGATCTTAAAATTTTCACAATTAACTGACAGATGGAATTAACACACTTAATATTAGATAACAATTCTTTCGAAACAAAGCAGAATAATTTCAATAAGAATACGAATGATAAAAAAGTTTATATAGAGACATTCGGATGCCAGATGAATTATTCCGATACGGAAATTGTGTTAAGCGTGCTGAGCGACTTTGGATATAATGAAACCGATGATGTAAAAAGCTCGGATGTAATACTGCTGAACACCTGCAGCATAAGGGAAAATGCAGAGAATAAGGTATTTAAAAGACTTGACGAACTGAAAAAATACAAAAAGCTTAATCCGAATATTATTTTAGGAGTATTAGGCTGTATGGCGGAAAGACTGAGGAATGAACTATTGATTAAAAAAAAGATGGTTGATCTAATTGTGGGTCCCGATGAATACAGGAAAGTTCCGCATCTGATTGACAATCTTATCGAAACAGGTGAAAAAGGAATTGCCGTAAAGCTGTCAAGGGTAGAAACTTACGATGACATTACGCCGGTTAGAAAAAAAGGAGTAACTGCATGGATTTCAATAATGCGCGGCTGCGATAAATTCTGTACATTTTGCGTGGTGCCTTTTACAAGAGGAAGAGAGAGAAGCCGGAATTTTAAAAATATAATAGATGAAGCGGTAAGATTATCGGATGAAGGCGTCAGGGATATATGGCTTCTGGGACAAAATGTAAATTCATACAGATTCGCGGAAAAGGATTTTGCAGATCTTTTAAATGATGTTGCAGTTGCCGTGCCGGACGTGAGGATAAGATACACAACATCTCATCCGTATGATCTTTCAATGAAACTTCTTGAAGTAATGGCTAAACATTCAAACATCTGCAATTACATACATCTTCCCATACAGTCAGGTTCTGACAGAATACTTAAAGAGATGAACAGGCTTTATTCCGTTGAACAATATATGCAGGTAATGAAGAAATCCCGTGAGATGATGCCTTCCGTAGGCCTCTCTACCGACATTATTTCATGTTTCCCTTCAGAAACCGAAGATGATCACAGGATGACTCTTGATGTCATAAGGGAAGTAAGATATGACGGAGCATACACCTTCGCTTATTCCCGCAGAGAAAATACCAAAGCTTATTATCTGGAAGATATAATTGATGAAGAAACAAAGAAAAGAAGACTTGACGAGATAATTACTTTACAGAGAAAGATATCGGTAGAAATCAATCAGAATCTGATCGGAAAAATCATGCCGGTTCTTATAGAATCCCTGAGTAAAAAATCCGATGAGTATTTCATGGGAAGGACGGACTGTAATAAATCCGTGATTATTCCAAAAGAACATTCCTATGTAAATGATTCAGGTGAACTTACTCATAAAAAGAGTTTCAGCATTGGAGATTTTGTAAACATTGAAATTATTAAAGTAAATTCAGCTACGCTTTTCGGTGTGCCGGTTCTGTAAACTGCCGCGTAAAAGAAAAATTAAACTACCTAAATAAATTTTATTGACAGACAGATTAAGTCTAATATTTTTTGAAACTGCCGGATTTTTTATCAGGTTACTTCCACTGAAAACAGTACAAAGACTCGGGAAACTGACAGGACTGTTTTTTTTTATCTTCTTCCTATAAGAAAGAAAGTTGCATCTGATAATCTTACCATATGCTTTCCGGAAATAAACACTGCGGATAAACATAATATTTTAAAAGAATGCTATATTAATCTCGGAATTGATATGCTTGAGTTTTTGTATTTCCCGAAACTTGACAAGCAGCTGATAAATAAATTTGTGGAATTTGAAAATCCTGAAGTTGCCGAGAACTGTTTTAAAGAGGGAAGGAGTGTATTTTTTCTGAGCGGTCACATAGCAAACTGGGAATTAACCGCATTCGCATATTCGATCGTATTCAGCAGAAGTCTTAAAATCATTGCAAAGCAGCAGGCGAACAAGAATTTAAACACGAAGATAAACAGTTACAGGGAGTTAAGCGGTAATGAAATAATACAGACCGGTTTTTCTTTAAGGACGGTTTACGAAAAGATAGAGCTGAAGGAAATCATCTGTTTTCTTATCGATCAGTCGGCAAATCCGGATAACTCCGTTTATGTAAGGTTTTTCAATCAGCTCACCGCTACATTCTCCGGACCGGCAAAAATTGCATTGAAAAAAAGACCTGCTCTTGTAATGGGATCAGCTAAACGAAATGCTGATTACAGTTATAAAATCACATTAAAAAAAATAGACTATGATGATATAACCGGGTATAACGAAAAGAATGTGAAAGATCTTACACAAAGGATACAGAGTAATTTTGAGGATATAATCAGAAAGAATCCCGGTCAGTGGCTGTGGCTTCATAAAAGATTTAAACATATCAGAAAAAATGAATCCTGAAAAAACATTAATCATTCAGACTGCTTTTCTCGGAGATATGATCCTTACCCTGCCCGTTATTCAGCAGATCAACAGTCATTTAAAATCTGAAACAGATGTGCTGTGCATTCCTGAGACATCAGAATTACTGAAAAATAATATTTATGTAAATGAAATCATTACTTATGACAAAAGGAATTCCGGAATAAAAGGATTTACTGATCTTGTTGCCAAATTAAGAAAAAAGAAATATGATCTGATAATTTCACCTCACAGATCTTTCAGGAGTTCGTTTATAAGTTATCTTTCAAACGCCGTGAAAACCATATCCTTCGATACTTCGTCGTTTGGTTTTTTGTACGATATCAGGATCAGATATGATAACAGTTTGCATGAAATCAGGAGAAACCTGAAACTTCTCGAGCCGGCAGGCATTAAGGAAAACGGAATTATCAGGCCGGAAATATTTATTTCTCCGGAAGATAAAAGAAAAATTGATTCGCTCTTCTATGAGCACAGGATAAAGAACAATGAAACATTTATTGTCATCGCCCCCGGATCAGTCTGGTTTACCAAAAGATTTCCTGAAGAAAAATTTGTAAATTTGTGCAATCTGCTGGAAAAGACCGGAGTGAAAATATTCTTAACAGGGAGTAAGAATGACAAAAAAATTTCTGACTTCATAGTAAACAATTCAGGCAACAGAAACATTATAAGTGTTACGGGAAACCTGACGATATTAGAATCAGCAGAACTGATAAACAGAGCAGGGCTTTTAGTATCAAATGACTCTGCCCCGCTTCATATTGCAAATTCCATGAATACGGATGTGATTGCCCTGTTCGGGGCTACTGTCCCTGCTTTCGGATTTTATCCTTACGGGAAAAATGATATTATCATAGAGACTGACGGATTAAGCTGCCGTCCATGCAGTATACACGGTGGAAATAAATGTCCGGTAGGAACATTTGATTGTATGAAGAAAATTAAAGAGAAAGATATAGCAGAATCAGTAATTAGACTGTTAAGCTAAATATTCATCAAGTTTATTTTTTATTTCATCTCTGCTAAGAGCTCTTTCGGAAGAGTTCATATCCTTCAAAAGAATTCTGATAACCGCTTTACCGTCTTCTTTCCTGAGATCTTTTAAAAATCCGCTGAAGACCGTTTCACCGTTAAGAGCAGCGTTAATTTCAAACTCTTTATTGTGTTCGGTTAATTCCGTATAGTAAACAACTTTGAATTTTTTATTGAAATCTTTCTCTCTGTAAATTTCAAACATTGTTTTATCCGATTCGAATGCCATTTTAAAATTTTTGTTTTCTGTGATTCTGCAGATGCTATCACAAGGTTTAAAGAAAAATTGAAAGCGGTGAAGATTATTTTTTTAATATTCTCTGTACGTACTTTCCCATTAAGTCAAATTCAATGTTAACTTTATCGCCGGCTTTCAAGTACCGGAAATTAGTTACTTCCATTGTATGAGGAATAATGGCGACTTTTATCAGAATGCTTCTTTTAGTTTCCTTCACAATATCAGCTATTGTAAGACTGACACCGTTTACCGCTATTGATCCGACATAGATAATGTTGTTCCTGAAACGGGACGTAAATTCTATGAAAAATTCATAACTGTCTTTAAGCTTGATAATCTTTTTAACAATTCCCGTAGTATCAACATGACCCTGAACTATATGACCGTCTAATTTTGAATCCATCTTCATTGCCTTCTCAAGATTAATGAAGTCATTTTCCGAAAGAAGACTGAGATTTGTTTTAGAAAGGGATTCATTGATAGTTGTAAACTCAAAACGGTTTTTATGAACAGTCTCAGCCGTCATACAAGCGCCGTTTACCGAAATGCTTTCACCTGCCTTAACATCTTTCAGATATCCGTTTATAGTCGGACTTACGGTGAATTTTATGCTGTCTCCCTTAACTTTCCTGCTTATGATCTTTCCCAGATCCTGTACGATTCCTGTGAACATTTTTGTAATAAATTAACAGATCTTTATTGAATGATTTTGAATAAATATATTTTAAGTTTTTAGCATTGTTCAATTTAGTTATTTCATAATCACTGAAACAGGAAATTCCCTTTCCGATTATCTTCGGTGCAATGAATACGTACATATCATCAAATAAATCTGACTTAACAAACTGCGAATAAAGATTCGCTCCTCCTTCAACAAGCACGCTCGATACGTTCATTGCATAAAGCTTTTTCAGAATGTCCCTGATAACCAGCTTCTGATCTTTTTCTTTTACTTTTATGATATTCCTTGAATAGATCTCAGTGACTGCTTTCTTTGATGTGCCGGTTATGACGAAAGTTTTTTCTTTGTCGGAATCTGTGAAGAGTTTCAGATTTTCCGGTAAAGTAGAATCGCGGTCAATTACGATCCTGTACGGAGTCCTTCCGTGAACTTCCCTTACTGTAAGTGAAGGATTGTCGTACTTAGCAGTATTTTTCCCTATAAGCACAACATCGTATTCGCTTCTCAGCTGATGTACAAATATCCTGGATTCTTTTCCGGTTATCCACTGCGACTTATAATTATTCAAAGCTATCTTGCCGTCAATGCTCTGCGCTATCTTTAATGTAACATACGGCAGGTGTTCTTTTACGAATTTAATGAAGAACTTATTCAGATCTCTGCATTCGGTTTCAAGAATTCCTGTTTCAACATCAATCCCTGCATTTCTGAGTTTTTTTATTCCTCTTCCGTTTACTTTCTCAAAAGGATCTTTCATTCCGACATAAACTTTTCTTACTTTTTCCCTGATCAGCAGATCGGAACAAGGCAGCGTTTTTCCTGTATGCGAACAGGGTTCGAGATTGACATAGACATCTGAACCGGTCAAATCAAAACCATTATTCTTAGCGTCGGCTACTGCATTTGCTTCAGCGTGTTCTTCTCCGAATTTCTTATGAAAACCTTTTCCGATGATCTTTCCGTCTTTAACGATAATGCAGCCAACCAGAGGATTAGGCGATACATTGCCCTTTCCTTTTAAAGATAGCTGAATGCACTTATGCATGATATTTTCATCCTTAGTCATGCTTTTCTCTTTTCATTTTACTTATGACACTTTCAGCATTGTTTCTGTAATACCTGTAAGTCCGTGAATCAAATTTCGATATAACGAATTTGCCGCTCTGCTCAGCTCTTTTAAGAAAATCATAATCATGGGAATAAATATTCCTGAATCCTTCAAGATATTCAAACACTTTCCGTTTAGCGAATATCGTACCGCCTATAATGCAGTCATTCAGATGAATTGTTTTTGTAATATTGTCTGCATCCGGAACATAAAAATCCTCTTCGCCGCCTATAAGCAAAGCAGGAGAGTGTATAAGATCTGTTTCGGGATTCTGTTCGAAATAAGAAATTCTCTGTTCAAGATGACCCGGAAGGTATTCATCGTCTGAATCTAAAAACGTGATATACTTTCCGGATGAACAGCAAATGCCCGTATTCAATGACAATGGATGTTTCCTGTTTGAATGCCGTATGTATTTGAAATTACCGTAGTTTTTTAAAAGCGGAAAAATCTCCGATTCAATTCCGTCAGTGCTTCCGTCATCTACAATAATGACTTCATAATCCCTGCAGTTTTGATTTAAGACAGAATCAACTGCTCTTCTGAAATATTTTCTGCTGTTAAAAACTGTAATTATTACCGAAACATTATATCCATTTCCGTCTAATATCATTTCCAGAGAATAGTTTTCGCGCTTTTGGGAATTTTAAGTTTGTAGGTCAGCTTGTTTTTATTGAATTGCTCACTGTAATAAGTAAGCCAGATATTCTGACTTTCGGCAGGACGGCTGATGGAAATATTTTTCGGGAAATAAATCCCGTCCTTTTCATAAAAATTTTCATAAATTATTTCAATCTTTGTATTTCCTTTTTCATCGTATGTACCGATCTTTGTTACAAAAAAACTTTTCTTATCAATCCGAAATATTCTTGATTCTTTTCCTGATTTTAATGAGACAACATAATCATTCCCATCAGTTGAAACCTTAGCATCTTCATAATCATCATCGGTGAAAGTATATTTACCGGAAAAAGCATTAATGAGCTCATCAAAACTTACATTGACTTTCATAATATATCTGAGATTGGAAGGCGAAGAAACTCCTCTTATAACTTTATTGTCTCTCACATTATAGTATATGAAATCCTTTCTTGTTATGAGCAGGTCAGCTACGTCAATGCCGAAAGGACCTTCGAGTTTAGTAAAAATGCTGTCCGGCTTGTTAATGCTTACAGTGATTGAACCCGTGTTACTGAGCTCAGGGGAATCAATTGAAATTTCTCCTTCAGCGTCAAGGGAAAGAAGCCGTTCTGAACTTTCGTTAACACGGACTTTAATATCCTCAAATGACATATCAGAGTTTTTACTGCTGTCGGATGCGGAGCAGGAATAAAAAATCAATGCTGCCAGTAAAAAAACTGATCTGAGTCCGATGTTCTTTTTTTTAACCAATGTTTTTCTTTTCACATTCATTAATAAAATATTTCAGAATATTACCTGAGGCGGGTTCTTCCGGATTCAGAAATCTCTCCGGATGCCATTGAAGTCCAATCAAAAACGGCTTACCGGTTTTATCAGCAAATTCAATCCCTTCGACAATTCCGTCATCAGATTTTGCATTAATCATAAGACCTTCACCCAATCTGTCCACTGACTGATGATGTGAACTTGTAACTTCAGCTTCTTCCGTTCCGGTGATTTTACCGAGTAAAGTATCTCTGAAAATTCTGACTTTATGTATTCTGTCTTCTGTTGAGGAAATTTTAGTATGATCTACATTTCTTGTATCCCTGATATCAAATATCAGACTGCCTCTGAAATATACATTCACAATCTGCAGACCTCTGCAGATTGCAAATACGGGAATCTTCATCTCAAGTGCTTTCTCAAGAAGTTTAAGTTCAAAACCGTCTCTGGACGGATTATATGTGCCCTTGGTTTCTTTTGTATCCCAGTCGCAATAGAGTTCGGGATATATATCAACACCGCCGGAGAGTATTAATCCCGAACAGTCGCCAAGTTTCTGTAAATCAGTTTCATGATTTTCGTAATCAAGTATTTCATAATTTACATTGAACTTATCAAGCCATTCAGTGTATCGGGCAAATTTGGATTCTGTTTTCGATAAACCTATTTTCATTTTACTGCTTCGTCAAGCATTTTAATTAATATATTTTTGCTGTCATTGAGCTGTATTCCGATTTTTAAAAAATAAACAGGGTATTGAGAGACAAACTTCTTAAACTTTTTAATCTTAACAAAATCTTTTTCTGTCGTAATGTATATCAGTCCTTTTCTGTAAACCTTTTCCAATGATTCAATATCTTTATCAGTATAATCATGATGATCAGGGAAAAATCTGTGACCTGTGGAAGTTAATCCCAAACTCTGTATCTGCTTTACGAATGAAAAGTTATCAGCGAGTCCGGAGAACACAAAGGCATTAATTCCCTTTAAGTTTTCTTTATCTAAAATACTGTTTTTAGAATCCATAATATATTCCGAATTGTATCTCATGGAAATAATTTCAGAAGCATATCCGGAAATAAACGGAATAATATCATAATCATCCGATTTATTGTTTTGAATTACAATGCCGGCTCTTTTTAAATTCGTAATACTCTCTCTCAGATTACCTGAAGGAATCGTAAATAAATTCCTGTAAACATTGCTTTTGAAGTCCTGTGCGTCAACAAGCACAACATCAATATCTCTTTCTATTCTTCTGTGCTGAAAACCGTCATCAAGTATTATGACATCCGGATGAAATTTACTGATAAGAAATTCCGATGCCTTCACTCTGTCAGATCCGGCAACTGCGAAAAAATTATTTTTATGTCCGCTGAGCAAAGAATTCGAAATCATCACCGGTTCATCTCCTGATAATGTAATATCCTGATTTACGGAGACACCGTCACATACAATTAACAGGTCTTTTGATTTTCTTTTGTATCCTCTAGAAACGATCCCGACTTTCAGTCCGTTAGAAAGGTAATGCCCGGCAATAAAGACAGTCATGGGTGTTTTGCCTGTCCCTCCTGTAGAAATATTGCCGACTGAAATTACCGGAACAGAAATTTTATATGACTTAAATAAACTGAGATCATAGAATACATTTCTCAAAAAAATAATGAATGAATACAACAGAGTTAACGGAAGCAATATTATTCTGATAAAAATCAATTTCTTCAATAAATTTTTTATGACATTTCCGCATTAAGTACATTTTTAAAAGCCGCAAGTTCCGGTTCATTCAGAAAAACCTTGTAATAATGCTCGTTTCCGAAAGTGATTTCACATATTGAAAAAGGTAAAGGTATTTCAAACTTATCCCAGCTTCCTGAAAGCACATATTTATTCCTGTAAATGATCTTAACGGGTATTACCGGAATGCCTGCTTCTTTGGAAACTATCAGCGCTCCGTTTTTTATTACGTTTGCCGGACCGCGGGGTCCGTCTGGAGTTATGACTATTGATCTGTTTTGTTTTGCTGAATCAATGATTTTATACAAAGCTTCTTTATTTCCCTTTGAACTTGATCCCCTTATCACTTCATATCCCCATCTCTTCAGAATGTTGCTCAGAATTTCTCCGTCCCTGCTTTGTGAAACCATAGCCGACGGGTTTCTATTCCTTAAAATCCACCAGCCGGCAAGCATTGCGGAATGCCAGAAAATATAAACTGCTTTTTTATCTTCATCAGGAGCGTTGAAAGTTTTTATCCTTAATGATCTCATATAAAGATTTATTATTATCGGCAGAAATTTAAGTCCGGCAAAGTTGAGAAATTTTTTCAATACGGATTCAGTCCAATAAGTTTGAAATTAACTTAGCAGCGTTAGCAGAAGCATCTTTTTCAGTAAGTATCCTGCGGAGATTTCTGAAATCACTGATCATATTCTCACGGTATTCTTTCCGTGTTAAAATATCTTTTCCTTCCTTAAACAAATTTCCGGGATTTACTTCTTCCTGCAGGAATTCCTTTACGATTTTCTTTCCTGACAAAATATTGACCATTGCAATATTGTCTATTCTGATGAGTCTTTTTCCTATCGAGTAATTAATCTTGCCTGTTTTGTAAACTACACAGAAAGGAGTTCCGATAAGCGCGCATTCAATGGTAGAAGTGCCGGATTTTGTGATCACAAGATCGGAATTAAGGATTGTCTTGTAATTCATTTCAGAATTATTTCTGTCATAAATCAGATTAAAACTATAATCCTTCAGCAATCCCCTGTAATAGGATTCTTTAAAATTCGGTGAGCAGAGTATGTTAATTTCACAGTCAAATTCTTCGAGAAATTTATTCCCGGTTTCAAGAAGTACAGGAAGCATTCTGTCAATTTCATCTTTTCTGCTGCCAGGAAGAATGCTGATTCTGATTTTATCAGAATCGGTTTTCCTGTTTCTTTTTAAAAAATCATCAATTTTTTTTACAAGAGGATGCCCGACGAACTCAGCTTTCACGCCTTCACGGTCATAAAAGTCGACTTCAAAAGGAAAAACCACAATCATCAGATCTACATATTTTTTAATGATCTTTACCCTGTTTTTATGCCACGCCCAGAGCTGCGGAGAAATGTAATAAATAATTTTTCCGTCGTAGAATTTTCTTATGTTAGAAATGAGTTTTAAATTGAATCCAGGATAATCGACAAGAATTACGGCATCAGGCATTACGGATCTGATCTTTTCCTCGCATTCACGGAGAATCGATTTAATTTTCTTTATGTTTAAAATTACAGAAGAAAATCCGATGAAGTTTACATCTTTGATGCCGTATAAAAGTTCAGTTCCGGCTTTTTCCGATTCGGGTCCTCCGATGCCTTCAAAGGCAATATTTGCATTGAGTTTTTTCAGCTCTTTTATAAGTGAAGAAGCATGCATATCTCCTGATGCTTCGCCGGAGACAATGAAAATATTTTTTATTTTATCCGGCAATTAACTTCATTCAGATTGATTAACGAATTGGAAATATAAATCAATGTCAGTAATAAAAATTCATGAACCAAGCAATTCCTGCGCAGCTTCCTCTCCTGATACAATAGCACCTTCCATAAATCCCTGCCAGTCTGCAACGTGCTCTCCGGAAAAATAAATGTTATTGAATTTTTCCTTTAGCACCGGCATAACGCTGAACCACTGTCCGCTGCCGTAAAGGGCATAGGCACCCATTGAATATTTATCAAGTCCCCAGTAATAGTTAACGTTATTTTCTATCATACCGCTCACGTCTCCGAACGGTATCTTCAGAGAATCTGCAACTAATTTTTCTCTGTCTTCTTTATTCAGTCTGGATATAATATCTGCTTTATCACCGACTGCATAAGAGATCAGTACTCCTTTTCTGGGATTCTGATATTTGGTTGCGTGATAAAAATAATGTGAAAAAGAATCTGTGAGAATACTGAAGGCGTCTTCTTTCCAGAATTTTTCCCTGAACAGGGTCGCTGACTTATTTATTCTTGCATACTGAAGTTCATTGACGGCATTTATTTTTTCAGCAGGAAGAGAAGGATTCCATTTTATCTTGCTTAAGGAAAATGTAGGCAATGCGCAGATAAGTTTGTCACATACAAACCTTTCACCGTTTTCGCAGTTAACGGTTATATTAGTACCTTGAACAACCGAAACGACTTTATGGCTGAGTTTTATTTTCTCATTGCCTAATCTGGAGGCGAGAGATTCAGCGATTTTATGATTGCCTCCGGATACTTTATAATCCATTTCGTTTGTTGAATTTGATTCCGCGTATTCGGCAAGCGCTGCATAAGCAGATACGAATCTGATAGATTCGCCGAAATCAGTGCTGTCAGCGTATTCCCTTATATCGAGATCTTTTGCCGGAATGTCATGATTCATAAGAAATCTCCACCAGTCCATTTTATCAAGCTGAATTTTTTCTTTTTCTGAAAATGTCTTATAATCACCGATAATTTTTTTAAACTTCATCCGCCATTCTTCTGAGAAATCCCAGTCATCGGGTTTATAATAAACCTTGTCGTAAATCAGACTGTCATTGAACTGATTATTCAGGAGTTCAAGATTAAATTCACTGCAAAGCTGCAGTAACCTGGAATGAGAACCTCCGATCCATTCAGCTCCGAGCTCTATCACAATATTCTCTTCATCGTCTATCTTATGGGAAAAAACTCTTCCTCCGATCCTTTCCCTTGCTTCCAGTACAGTCACATCCACATTGTTTGCTGAAAGAAAATCAGCCGCTGCAAGTCCGGATAATCCTGCGCCGAGTACGATAACTGATGGTTTTTTAAGAAAATTAAATCCGGTAGTACCGGAAGCTAATACAGCTCCGGCTGCAATTAGTGAAGACTGTTTAATGAATTCTCTTCTTGTAGTCATTTTGTAGAATTAATTTCACTCAAAATAGGTAATTGAGTTAAATTATTAAATACAAACCTCATTAAGCTGAAATCATGTAGAGCTGAATTTTATTTATCCGTTTTTTTCATATACAGCTGCGGAAAATTCACATCAGATTTTGAAAAAATCAAAGAAGGAAAATTTATATGAAAAACTCCTGCCAAGAAAATCTTTAGCAGGAGTGAATAGTCCCATTACTCAGGAATGTTAAGTTAAACTCCGTCACATTCTGAAACTAATACAGATTCGTTCATAACAAATAAAAAATAATGATTGTCATTCCTGAAAATTCCCCGGTAGTTCTTTAAAATATTTCAGGTATAAACTTTGAAAATTTGACATATCTTATACTGCCGGCTTTTCAGAAGCTATTACAGGTTTTGGAGTAACAAACAATATGAATAAGATAACTATCACGCATATGCATGCAGTCAGAAAAAATGTTACGGAAGCTCCGTAGAAATTCCAGATTAAACCTGCGAATGCGCTTGCAATCATTAACGAGATACTCTGCAAAGCAACGTACAAACCAACTGCTGTTCCGGTTTCTTCCTTCTTTACCATATTTGTGATCCATGCTTTTGAAATACCTTCCGTTGCAGCCATATAAATTCCGTAAATTCCGAATATGATGTAAAATGCAAGACCTGCTTCGGCTTTTGCCATTCCAAAATATGTTGCGGCGAAAAGTAACAGCCCGAATAAGTAAACGCTTTTCATATTGAACCTGTCTGCCAGAATTCCTAAAGGCAGAGAAGCTAATGCATATACAATATTGTAAAAAATATAAACCATCAGTGTTGTGTTTTCACTTCCGGTAGATTCTTTAATTTTAAGAAGCAGAAGCATATCCGAACTGTTAAACAATGCAAACAATATTAACGGAATCAAAAGCTTTCGATATCCGGCAGGGGCGACTTTCCAGTATTTCAGAAATGTAAAAAATCCCGGAGTGCTTTTTTTCTCTTTGGGAATAAATGTTTTTTCCTTAATAAAAAAAGTGACAAGCACGGCAATGATTCCGGGGATGAAAGCAATATAGAAGAGTGTTGAAATTTCGCCCGGATAAAAATACAAAAACAACAATGCAAAGACCGGACCGACTACAGCGCCTAAAGTGTCCCAACCCCGGTGAAAACTAAAAACGCGGGCTTTGGTTTCGGGAGTTGCTTCGGCTGACAGCAGCGCATCACGCGGTGCTGTACGAAGTCCTTTACCGATACGGTCAGTTGTACGTGCGAAAAATATCCATAACGGATTGATTATAATTGCCATCATAGGTTTGGAGAAAGCGCTTAGCAGATACCCTAATCTTACAAACGGCATTCTTCTTCCGATCCTGTCTGACCAGCTTCCGAAGTAACCTTTACTGAGACCGGCAGTGGCTTCAGCTACTCCTTCGAGTAAACCGATCAGGAATACAGAAAATCCGATATTTTTCAAATATACAGGAATAATCGGATACAGCATTTCACTTGCAACATCAGCAACCATGCTGACAATGGAAAGAATCCAGACAGTTCGGGAAATGTATTTCAAAATAATCTTTTGTTTAAGTTTGAGTAAAAATTGTGATTAATATAGTTTGAGAATTCAATCATCCGAATTTCCTATTTTCTAAAACCCGGATAAGTAATTTGTAAAGTGAGATAATTATTTAAGACACATAATCATGAATTTAGAATTAACATTAAAATTAAAAATGTTTATAAAATAAATAACTCCTGCCAATTAAATAATTAACAGGAGTCATCAGTCTGTGATTATCGGACAACCGGACAATTTTGGTGAACTCCATCACCTTTAAAGAAATACTAAATTAGTTTTATAAATCAAAATATAAATGATTAATCTATCCGAAATCTGTTTTCTGAGCAGAAGATAAAAAATCAACAAGTAAATTGAAATTATAAAGTTTTTCAGTTTAACGCTTACTATGTACACTACAAAACTTATGTGTATATGATTCAGTTAATATCTGTCATTCCCGCGCATGCGGGAATCTATAAAGTTATGTACCGTAAATAGATTTAATTTTTATGAATTTTGTAATCCAAACTATATTTAAGTTTCAAACTGAAAAAACAATAAGTTTTATATTATCTAAAATATGTGTTTTGCATTTTAGATTAGATTCCCGCATTCGCGGGAATGACTTAGTTTGAGTAAATTGAAAAAAATAAAATTTGTCGTGTACTTAGTTACGCTAATTGACGAATCCACAAAATAATAAAAAAGCTTTGCCGCGTATTTCACAAATAAACACGAACATAATAATCATTAAAAATTTTAGAATTGAATTGATGTGAAATTTAATGACAGTATGATTAAAGTAAACAAAATTGATTCCTGTTGCCGGAGTTGAAAATTATTTCATTAAATAGTTACAATTACAAAAACAAATTTATGCATTAATATTAATAATTGAACTGTTTAAATTGATAAAATTAAATTCAGGTAAATTGTCAGCAATAAAATCAGTATCAGTTACAGACTTTCCATATAAAGCCAAACAAAAGGATTTGAAGGAATTTTCCAGAAAAACGTTCGGGAATGATTTTGAAGATATAGACAGAATACTCGCATCTTTTGATAATACAATGATTGAATACAGGAATCTGTGTGTTCCCATAATTTATTTTTCAGAACAAAGAACATTCAAAGAAAGAAATGAACTTTATGTTGACATCTGTCTTAAATATGCAGAAGAAGCAATTGAAAAATGTATAAATGAAGCGGGAATAAAAAGATCTGAGATCACGGATTTCATTTTTATATCATCCACAGGGATTTCTACTCCGAGCATTGATGCTTTGATAATCAATAAAATGAAATTAAATCCGAATATCAACCGTACTCCGGTCTGGGGTCTCGGCTGTGCGGGAGGAGTGTCAGGTCTTGCCAAAGCTTCAGTTATAGCAACTGCCAATCCGAATGCAAAAGTCCTTGTAGTTGCAGCGGAACTTTGCTCTCTTACATTTCTGAAAGAGGATAATTCAAAAAGTAATTTAATTGCCACCGGATTATTTTCTGACGGTATTGCCGCAGTAATGATGACCGGTGACGAAGCCAATACAGAAATAATGAAAGGCATCCGGATTAAAAACTACAGAAGCAGGCTTTATTATGATTCACTGGATGTGATGGGATGGGAAGTGCTGGAAACGGGGTTTAAAGTCATATTCTCAAAAGATATTCCTGCAATTGTTAACAATAATGTAAGAGATGAAGTCATGGATTTTCTGGAAATGAATTCCCTGAGAATTACGGACATCCGTAATTTTATAGTTCATCCCGGTGGAAAGAAAATAATTGAAGCCTATGTATCAGCTTTTGGCATTAAACCGGAGATGTTAAATAAATCCAAAAAGATTCTGAAAAATTACGGCAATATGTCGAGTGCTTCAGTGCTTTACGTATTAAATGAGTTCATTAGAAAAGGTTATGAAGCCGGTCCGGGACTTATGATTTCACTGGGACCGGGATTCTCAAGTGAACTATTGCTGCTTGATATGAAGAATTAACAAATTCATTAAAATTATTTACGATAAATTGTTTTTTTATTTCCTGATAGTTTTTATTATAATTCAGAGACTAACCGAACTCACAATATCCCGCAGAAACGAAAAATGGCTGCTGGACAACGGTGCTGAAGAATTTGGCAAAGAACATTATAAGTTTATTGTTCTTATGCATATTCTTTTTTTTATATCACTGATAGCAGAATATACTATTCAGACAGGTCATTATGATTTAAATATTATTAATTATTTGTTTTTGGTATTATTTATTTTACTGCAGTTCGGAAGAATATCCGTGATCAGGTCTTTGGGAAAGTACTGGAACACAAAAATATTCAGGATCAGGGGTTCCGGACTGATCAGGACGGGTTTATACAAATATATAAAGCATCCTAATTATATAATTGTTTCGCTCGAACTCATTGCAATACCGTTGATATTCAATCTATATTACACGGCAGTAATTTTCACAGTATTGAATGCAGTAATGCTAACAATAAGAATTAAAACAGAAAATATCGCTTTAAAAAATTAAATTTATTTTAGTCTATGAAAATTAAACTGAAAGAAATATGTCACGGCAGAAGCGGGGATAAAGGGGACGCTGCAAATATAGGATTAATTGCATACAAAAAGGAAGATTATGAATTAATTAAAAAAGAAGTAACCGCTGAAAAAGTTAAATTGTTTTTCAGTGAAATATGCCTGGGAGATGTTACAAGGTATGAGATGCCAAATATAAACGCTTTGAATTTCATACTGAACAATACGCTTGGCGGCGGCGGAACGGTATCTCTGAAGCTTGATGCTCAGGGGAAGACACTTGCATCTGCTCTTTTAAAAATGGAGATTGAAAAATAATCCGCTGTAAATCAAAAAGAAAATTTTAAAATAAAAAATCATAATACATGTTTGACCAGCAAAAATACGGTTTGAAGAGTTCTGCAGAAAAATTAAGATCTTTACGGAGGTTTCTTTGATGTCGATAACAAGATATTAAAGATAAAAGAACTGGAAGAAGTATCTCAGAAAGACAATTTCTGGGATGACAACAAAAACGCTCAGAAAATATTTCAGGAAATATCAAACCTGAAAAAATGGGTGGAAGAATATAATTCGGTTGAAAAACATTTTAACGAAATATCAGGACTGATAGAAATGGCTGAAGCGGATAATGATGAATCGCTCGCTTCGGAAATTGATACAGACATAGCAAAATTCGAGAAAGAGCTTGATGAAATGGAATTCAGGAATATGCTTTCTGATGAAGACGATGTGAGGGATGCAATAATTACGATCAACTCAGGAGCAGGAGGAACTGAATCTCAGGACTGGGCTGAAATGCTGTTAAGAATGTATCTTCGATACTGTGAGAAAAAAGGATTTAAAACAACTCTCGCTGACAGGCTTGACGGTGACGGAGCAGGAATTAAAAGCGCAACTATCGAAGTAAAAGGGGAATATGCATATGGTTATCTTAAAGCCGAGAACGGCGTCCACAGACTGGTAAGGATTTCACCTTTTGATTCAAATAAAAAAAGGCATACTTCTTTTGCCGCTGTTTATGTGAGTCCTGTCTTAGATGATAATATTGAAATTGAAATAAACCCGGGTGATATTAAAGTCGATACATTCAGAGCAGGTGGAGCAGGTGGACAAAACGTCAATAAGGTGGAAACCGCAATCAGAATCACCCACATGCCTTCGGGGATCATCGTGCAGTGTCAGAATGAAAGATCCCAGATACAGAATAAACTGAATGCGATGAAAATGCTTAAGTCGAAACTGTATATGATTGAAAAAGAAAAAGAGAAAGCCAGACTGCAGACAATTGAAAATTCAAAGAAAAAAATCGAATGGGGAAGTCAGATCAGAAGTTATGTGTTTCACCCTTATAATATGGTAAAAGATCACAGAACTGATTTTGAAACCAGCGACACACAGGGCGTGATGAACGGTGAGCTTGAAGGCTTTATCAAAGCGTATTTACTGAATTAAATTTATCCTTTTGAATTTTAAATTATTTATAGCAAAAAGATATCTGTTTTCCGGAAGTGATTCCAAATTCATTTCTTTTATTACTTATATTTCAATTCTCGGTGTGACATTAGGCGTGTCAGCTCTGATAATAACCATTTCAATTTTAAACGGCTTTGAAAAAGAGATCAGGGACAAAGTTTCAGGACTGGTATCTCATATTCAGATAAGTTCATTTACTCCCGATGGACTCAGCGATTACAAAAATGCAATCGAAACAATAAAGGACAGTATCAGGGGCGTCACGGGAATTTCACCGATAATTCAGAAAGAAGCCGTGATCAGATTCAAATCAAATGTTGAAGGCATACTGTTAAAAGGAATTATAACCGAAACTGATTTATCCACGGCAAGAAACAGAATTGTAAAAGGTGAATTTAATTTGTCGGATATTGATTCCACTTATTCAAGACTGCTGATAGGGGATAAGCTTGCTAAAAAAATGAATATAGATACCGGGACAAAACTTATAGTATTCGGTTTGAACGGAATACCCAGTCCTGTGAATCCTCCTAAAATAAAGCAGTTTATCGTTTCAGGAATTTATGAAACGGGACTGAGGGAATTTGATGATCTTATCATTTATACAAATCTGAAGACTGCGCAGAGACTGTTTGAACTGAATGATAATGTTACGGGAATTGAAATGACACTTGACAGCATCGACAGGGTTGAAAGCGTTGTCGCAAAAATCAAAAAGGATATCGGATATCCTTATTATCCCAAATCGCTTTTTAAAATTTTCCGACCGATTTTCACATGGGTTGAACTTCAAAAAGCTCCTACCCCGATTATATTAGGTTTGATAATTATTGTCGCTACGTTCAATATTGTCGGCACTTTGCTTATGCTTGTTCTGGAAAAAACACAGTCAATTGGAACTCTGAAATCTCTCGGAGCCGGTAACGGACAAATTATGAAAATTTTTCTTTATGACGGTTTAATAATCGGCATAACCGGAATTATTCTCGGAAATATTTTAGGTCTGGGACTGTGCTTTATTGAACTGAAATATAAACTGTTTTCACTTCCTGAGATCTACTATCTGAAAAGTGTTCCTATACTGATTCAGCCTGAATACGTAATTCTGGTTTCGCTTATAACTTTAATTCTCACATTCATCGCTACTCTTATTCCGTCATATCTTGCATCCAGATTAGATCCTGTTAAATCCCTCAGATTCAGCTGATATGAAAAATCCGCCGGATAAATCCAAAGAAAAAATTGAATCTATGTTTGATGAAATTGCTCCGGCTTATGACCGGCTTAATCATCTGTTTACATTAAACATTGATAAAAGATGGAGAAAACAGATCATCAGATATATTTCCGTTAATAAAATAAAGTCGGATAACATACTGGATCTCGCATCAGGCACAGGTGATCTTACGAAAGAATTGATAACTCTGAATCCCGGGAATATATACGCAGCAGACATTTCATCGAAGATGCTTGATATACAGAGAAATAAAATCAAGTATGAAAATTTAAAACTGATACAAACCGAAGCTCAGACTTTGCCTTTTGAAGATGAATATTTTGATATAGTGACAATAGGCTTCGGTGTAAGAAATTTTTTTAATCTGAGAGAATCGCTGAAAGAAATAAAAAGAGTTCTCAGGCCGGAAGGAAAGCTTATCATACTTGAAATGTTTAAGGCGGAAGGATTAAAGACAAGTTTGTTTAATCTGTATTTCGGAAAAATTATGCCTTATGCGGGAAATAAAATATCAAACAGCAGCGCTTACAGTTATCTTTTCAATTCCGTGAATACTTTTTTAAGCATAAAAGAGTTTACGGAGCTATGTGAAATATGCGGATTTAAATCTGAGAGCATAAAGAATAATTTTCTCGGAATTGTTAATACTTTATATCTGATCAAAAAAAATATTTGAATTTATTTTTAAAAATTAACCTATGTAAACGACAAATTTTATTTTTTCAATTTACACAAACTAAGTCATTCCCGCGCATGCATGCCTCGCGGTTTATCTCGCTGAATGCGGGCAAGGCGGGCGGGAATCTAATCTATAATGCAAAAAACATATTTCAGATAATATTAAACTTATTGTTTTTTTCAGTTTGAAACTTAAATATATTTTGGTTTACAAGATTCATAAAAATTAAATCTGTTTAGGGTACATAACTTTATAGATTCCCGCATGCGCGGGAATGACAGATATTAACTGAATCATATACACATAAGTTTTGTCGTATACAAAGAAAATTAACAACAGAAAAAAAAATCTCTTACATAGATTTCTAATTTTATATATATTTGAAATATAAATTTAACGAACACATCAGAATGATAATTAATTTATCACTCTGATCCCCCAAAATAAGTCCGGTACATTACACGGATTTACTCTATTTATTGAATAACTAAAAATTTTTTTTATTCCTTGCTCTTGAATTCCTGTTAAAGAGTTTAAGGATAATTAATAAACAGGAAAGGAAAAATATTATGGTAGTAAAAATACAGAATCAGATTTTCAACATGAGTTTTGTTAAGTATATAATGAAAGTGGACGGCAGGGACGGTAAATTTTTTATCGGCGTATTCACCACTATTGACGATAAGGAATTTTACTTTGAATATCCGTCTGCTCAGAGAAGGAATGAAGATTGGGACAGGATTGACAGGGAACTGATTCCTGCGTTTAACTTCAAGGATATTTCTAAGGGATAATTTCTGATTCTTTATTTTATTCCCGGAACTGATCACCTGTGTGATTAGCCTTTTACGTGATTAAAATTAAAACTCCGTTTGGATTAAATCCAAGCGGAGTTATTGAAAAATATCTTTAAAACCTGAGAGGGATTCTGAAATTATCTTCTTTTAATTCTGTGATTTTGCTTGTTGCATTGTTTTAAAAGCTTAAAATATAATTTCTTATAGTTTACTCTGCTTTTCTTGTAGTTATGCTTGTTTTTGCTGCTCTTTCCTGCCGAAGAAATAATGCTCTTTTTTAAGGGAGATTTCTTTTTGAAAGTAACTTTTGCTACTTTTGATTTTAAAGTGCCTACTTCTGATTTTAACTTTTCGTACTTATCTTTTATAATTTCAAGGTCCTGTGAAAGATCCAGGTTTTCTGCTTTTGTCTGTTTAATGAGCTCAGAGTTCTCAGTATTTGTCTTATCTGCATTATAAAACAAGTAACCCAGAACTCCGGCAATTAAAATAAGAAAAGCAAAAATGGAGATGTTAAGTTTTGAAAAATTACCGGACAATTTCATTTTTACTCCTTTTCTGATTGTTTATAGAAATATAAATTTGATGATTTTGATCTTCAATAATTTACGTTTCTTAATTTTTAAATACAATATTTTTATTCAATGCCCTTATGGCAAGAGATGAAATATAATCTCTGAAAGCTTTTAAGTCATATATTTTCCACTTACCCGCTTCATTTACATCATTATCCGTCTCAATAATCCGCGGTTCACTATTTTCACCTGTAGTCACGGAAAAGCTGTTCAATGGATGCTGCAGACCTGTTCCTAAAGCTTTTATAAACGCCTCCTTCCTCGTCCAGCAGTAAAAAAAAGAATTTGTAATTTTACTGCTGTCAGATTTATTCAGTTCGGCAATTTCTGTTTTTGAAAAGAATCTCCGGGATAAAGTGAGCAAATCCGGAACTTCTCTTATCAACTCAATATCAATTCCCAGTTCATCATCCGAATTTACAGCTATTATTCCCGCCTTTCCTGAATGTGAAACATTGAATCTGATATTGCTTCCGTTCAGAAATGGTTTCCCGAATTCCGAATATGAAAATTCAATCTCACCGGGTCTCATTCCCGTATACCCGCTGATGATTTCTCTGAGAAATCCCCTGCATGCAGTATAATTGTTTTTCAGATGATCAAATTTATATCTGCCAGCTTTGATTCTTTCATCTGCGGATAAGTATTTCTCATAAACGGATAACTCATTTAACGTCAGATCAGTCCTTGTCCTGTAAATATGTATTTCATTTTTATTTATTTTCAAAGAACCAGTTATACATTAACTTTTTCATCAATAAGAGCTGATTCGGATTTTCCGTTTCTTACTGTCCCTTTTTCTAATTCTTTATGAGTCTTCTCAAGAACAAAATTCAGTTTTTCTGAAAAGTCTTTCAGCTTGGGTTCTCTCACAATTGTCTTGTGATTTGTATCCGGTACGACATAGAATTCAAATCCTCCTCCGGCAAGATTTTTCCAGCCCTCCCTGTATTCCTTTTTAAATGTTGCGCATTCTATGAGAGTTATCTTACCAGGATACTTTGAAGCGACATATCTGTCCTGTGCATTGAAATGCATAAGCATTATTCTTTTAAATAATTTTTTACGTTTACTGCTGAAAGCATATTCAAGTTTGTTCTGAATTTTCCATTTTAACTTACTGAATCTGTTTGAACTGTAATTGACAACCACATTCCACAGATCTCCTGTTTTCAAATGCTGAAGACTGCTTTTTATAAAATGCTTAGCGTCTCTTTTAGGAGGAACATAGCTTGGAGGCGGAGCAATAAACGGAGGCCAGGTATCGAATATTGCCAGAAGCGCTACTTTCTGTCCGAGCTTTTCAAGCTGCTGAGCCATTTCAAAAACTACTCTTCCGCCGAAACATCTTCCTCCGAGCAGATATGGTCCTTCGGGCTGAAGTGTTCTGATCTCGTTTACATAATGTGCCGCCATTACGACAAGGTCATTATGAGGTTCTTCCTTTCCGTCAAGTCCTACAGATTCAAGCACATAAAAAGGCTGATCTTTAGAAATATATTTTACCATTGCCTGAAAATGCAACGCTGTTCCTGCTGCAGGAGGTACACAGAAAAACGGAATTTTCGAACCTCCCGGTTTGACTGCAACAAGCGATTTCCATGGTCTTGTCCATCCTTCGTTCTTTAATACATCAGCTATCTGCCGTACTGTCGGATAATTGAAAAGTGTTGAAAGAGCTAACTTTTTTCCCGTCAGCTTTTCTATGTATCCGAAAACTCTTAAAGCCAGAAGCGAATGACCGCCTATTTCAAAAAAATTATCATTAACTCCCACAGGTTTTACTCCGATCACTTTTTCCCAGATTTTTACCAGCTGAAGCTCAAGCTCGTCCGCAGGTTCTTCATAATCAGCGCTTTCATTGGCTCTGATGTACTCCGGTTCAGGCAGGGATTTTTTATCCGTTTTGCCTGAAGGAGTAAGCGGAATTTCCTTCAGAAAAATATATTCAGAAGGTATCATAAAATCCGGTATTTTAGCCTTTAAATAACTCCTTATGTCCGATGACAACGGCTGAGCATTATTAGAGTTAACAATATATGCAATTAGTCTCTTGTCTCCGGGACTGAACTCTCTTGCTATCACAACAACATTTTTAAATCCGGGATATCCTGAAAGCTCTGATTCGATTTCTCCGAGTTCAATCCTGAAACCTCTTAACTTAATCTGATTATCATCTCTTCCAAGATACTCAAGATTCCCGTCTGATAAATATCTTGCAATATCTCCTGTCTTGTACAGCTTTTCGCTGAAATTATCATTTAGATTTTTAAAAGGATTATCAATAAACTTTTCTGCAGTAAGCGATGGACTTTTATTATATCCTCTTACAAGCTGAATTCCTCCGATGTAAAGATCACCGGTAACTCCGTTCGGAACCGGCTTAAGAGCTGAATTCAATACAAACATCTGAGTATTAAAAACAGGCTTGCCAATCGGAGTATGCTTTACCCATTTATCAGGATCATTCCCGAGTTCATAACTTGTTACCACATGAGCTTCGGACGGACCGTAATGATTTGAAAAAGTAAAATTCTTTATACTTTTGAAAAAATTTACAATTGAAGGGGTTGTCTGCAACTGCTCACCGGCAGTGATAACTTCTTTCAGATCAAGCGATCTTTCTTTCGAAGAATTATAAGATTCAGCTATTTCCTGCAAAGCAATAAACGGAAGAAACATTCTCTGAATTTTTTTATTCCTCACAATTTTTAAAACTTCTGACAGATCCTGTCTTTCTTCTTCAGTGATCACTACAAGGGTTCCGCCGGAATAAAAAGTTGAAAAAATTTCCTGAAACGATACATCAAAACTGAGAGTAGTGAATTGAAGGACTCTGAGGTTTTTTTCAAACTTCTGTCCGTTAAGCTGCCAGTAAAGGAGATTTGTCAATGCTTTATGCATCATAAGTACGCCTTTTGGCTTTCCTGTAGAGCCGGATGTATAAATCACATAAGCAAGGTCAGAGGAAGTTACCTTTGTAACAGGATCAGATTTAATTTCTTTTTCAATTTCATCACGGTTCTCATCAATAAGAAGTACTTTTGCAGAAGTCTCAGGAAGTTTTGAATGAATTTTTCTGCTTGTGATCAAAACGGGAATTCCCGTATCACTGATCATATAGGATATTCTTTCAGCGGGATAAGTAGAATCAAGAGGCAGATAAGCAGAACCTGATTTTAAAATACCCAACAAAGCAATAATCATTTCGACAGATCTTTCAACGCTGATTCCGACTACCACATCCGGACCTGCTCCCATTCTGATAAGGCGGTTAGCCACCTGATTAGCTCTTTCGTTCAGTTCTCTGTATGTAATCTTTTTATCCCCGAATTCCAGAGCAATATTTTCCGGATGTTTATTTGCCTGCTCTTCGAATAAATTATGAACGCATTTTTCTGAAGGGAAATCTTTCTTTGTGTCATTCCAGTCAAGAAGGATCATTTTCTTTTCGTCTTCAGTCAGCAATGAAAGATCTGAAATATTCGAAACAGTATCACTGCTTATTCCCTTCAGAAGGGTTTCAAAATTTTTCAGTATCTGATCAATAAAAGATCTTTCGAATTTATCCGTCTCGTAAACAATCTTAATTGTAAGTCCGTCACCCGGAGCAATAAGAATTACAAGCGGAAAGTTCGTCCTTTCAACAGCTTTTAAATTACCGATCTTTATCCCTGCAATTCCGTTTTCAAGTGATTTATCAAGAGGATAATTTTCAAAAACGATTATATTTTCAAACAGCTGAGTCCCTCTCTGAATGCCGCTCCATTCCTGAATGTCAACGAGGGGAGTATAGGAGTACTGATCTCTTTCCAGATGTTCTGACTGAATTTCCTTAAACCATGAAACGAGATTTCTGACCGGATCGACGTTCACTCTTACGGGCAGAGTGTTAATAAACAGACCGACCATTGACTCAATTCCCCTGAGTGCCGGATTTCTTCCCGATATGACACCGCCGAAAAGCACATCGCTTTCTCCTCTGTAAGTGCTTAATATTACTGACCAAACGCCCTGAATGATTGTATTTAATGTCAGCTGATTTTTTTTTGCAAAGGAGGATAAACCTGAAGTTATGTCTGCGGAAATTGTTATTCCTGCTTCTTCCGTTCCGGCAGAAACTTTTTCAGAAGACTTAGAATGTTCTGAAAAATCCCTGAGAGGAGTTGCCGCCGAAAATCCTTTTAATTCTTTTTTCCAGAAAATTTCAGCCGCCTGTCTGTCCTGCTGATTTGCCCATTGAATAAAATGTTTATAAGGAAGCGGCTTCGGAAGAGTAATATCAGTGCCGTTCTTAAAAGCTTCATAGAATGTAAAGACTTCTTTCTGAATGATCGGGTAACTCCAGCCGTCCATTAAAATATGATGAAAAGTCCATACGAATTTATAAAACTCCTTTTCATATTTTATAAGAGTGCATCTCATCAGAGGAGTCTGTTCCATTGAAAATCCCTTGTTCCTGTCTTTTCTGATAAAATTATTATACTCAGTATCTTTTTCGGACTGTGTCAGACCGCTCCAGTCAAGAAATTCCCAGGGTAACTCAGTTTCCCTGCTGACAAGCTGAACAGGTTTGGAAATTCCCTTCCATTGAAAAGAAGTCCTTAGAACAGAATGTCTGTTAACTGTTTCCTGCCATGCTTTTCTGAAATATTCAATATCAATCTCACCCGAGAGATCATAGCAAAACTGTTCTATGTATGCATCAGAACCTTCGGTATACAGCGTATGGAAAAGCATTCCCTGCTGCATTGAGGAAAGTTCATAAATGTCTTCAATATTTGTTTTTTTATTCTGCTGCATTTTTTAATTTAAGTTAGCCAGTAAATTATCAAGCTCCTGCTGATCAAGACCTGATTCGCTGAAATCAGATACAGTATATCCTCCGGCTTCAGGATTTCTGCAATGATCAATTACAGATAACAAAGCTGACCGGTAAAATTCAGCAAACTTTTCCATTGTTTCCTTTTTATGAATATTTCTGCTGTAAATGAAATTCATCCGGAGCCTGCCGTTTGATGTGATGCTGTTCAGTTCAATCGCATGAGTTCTTAAACCGGAAACATTTCTGTTGAGTATGATCGAACTGCTTCCTGTCTTCCAGTACGAATCTTTTGAAACTGTGTCATTCATCTGTCCGAGATAATTGAATATGATTCCGGCTTTTTCAGCATTGTCAAGCTGAGCTGAAAACTTTTTATCGGAAGAAAGGTAACGGAGAATTCCGTATCCGATTCCGTTTTCAGGTATCTTCCTCAGGTCTTCTTTTATTTTTTTAATGATATCACCTGTGTCTTTACTGCCTCCTGAATCTAATAATACCGGATATATCGAAGTGAACCATCCGACAGTCCGGGAAATATCAGTATTGTCAAAAATATCTTCTCTCCCGTGTCCTTCAAGATTTATGACAAGACGGGTTTCATCTGACCAGTTTGTATATGCGATCAGCAGAGCAGTGAGAAGAATATCATTTATTTTTGTGTTATAAACTTTCGGAATTTCATGTAACAATGCTTCAGTGATCTGTTCATCAAAAAATATTACTTCTTCGTCAGATGATTCGACCGTATTTGTTCCGGATAAAAAGTCTTCAGGTATGCCTTTTACTTTTGAATCTGAAACGGATATCCAGTAATCCTTTTCCGAAGCGATCTTTTGTGAATCCGCGTATTCTGAAAGTTTACTGCTCCAGTCTCTGAAAGAAGCCGTTTTGGGCGGGAGCTTGATTTCATTATACACATTTAAATCAGAGTAACACTTGTAAAGATCTTCAAGAATAATTCTCCAGGAAATACCGTCAACGCAGAGGTGGTGTATAATTATCAGAAGCCTGTCTTCAGTAAGTCCTGTTTTGTAGAGTCTTATCCTGATAAGAGGACCTTGTGATAAGTTCAGGCTTTTCTGTAAATTGTCAATATTCTCTTTTAAAATATTTTTGCCTTTGTCTTTGTCAGAAAAATCAATTCCAAATGTGCTGAAAATTTTTCCGTTTTCCGTTTCAGCATTGATCTGATGCCATTGATTTCCGGAGAAATCAAATCTTAATCTCAATGCATCGTGATGCCTTACAAGTTCATTTGCAGAAGCTTCAAGAAATATTTCATTCAGCCCTGCAGGTACTTTAAGCAGGACGGAATGATTGTAAAAATGAGGGTCGGGTATATTCTGATCAAAAAACCATTTCTGAACCGGTGTAAGGTTTACGGTACCGGAGACTTCATCCTGCTGATTAAAGGCAGGTGCAGAGAAGACGGCTACATTTGAAAGTTCTGCAATTGTCTGAAACTGAAATATCTGCTTAGGAGTGATTTTTATTCCTGCCTGATTTGCAAGAGACAATATCTGAATGCTGATTATAGAATCGCCTCCGAGTTCAAAAAAATTATCATGTACGCCTATCTTTTCTCTGCCCAGCACCTTTTCCCAGATACCTGCAAGAATTTCTTCGACAGGAAGTCTCGGAGCAATGTAAGATTCAGATTCTGTTTTGGAAATTTCAGGAACAGGCAAAGAAAGCCTGTCTAACTTTCCGTTCGGTGTCAGAGGTAATTCCTCAAGAAAGACAAATACCGCAGGTATCATATATTCGGGAAGGGATTCACGCAGAAAATTTTTAAGATCTGCTGAATCAATAATATTATTTTCCCTGCATACAATATATGCCGCAAGTCTCTGAATTCCAGGTTTATCTTCCCTGACAATTACCGCTGATTCTCTGACAGCCGGATACTTATCAAGCTTTGATTCTATCTCACCGGGTTCGATTCTAAAACCTCTGAGCTTTACCTGATTGTCAACCCGTCCGAGAAATACGATATTACCGTCAGGTCCGAATTTAGCAGCGTCACCTGTTTTATATAATTTAGCTCCTGGTATTTTGCTGAAAATATCCGGAATGAATTTAGAATCTGTAAGTTCAGGATTATTAAGATAACCTTTAGCAACATCAACACCGCCTATATAAATTTCACCGGGAATTCCCTGAGGCAAAGGATTAAGATATTTGTCAAGTATATAAATCCGTGTATTGCTGACCGGCTTGCCGATTGAAATATAATTTTCGGATGAATCCTTTCTGCATTTACAGAAAGTTGCATCTATAGTTGCTTCAGTTGGTCCGTAAAGATTATAGAAATCAACATTCAGTTTATCAAACAATTTATCCTTCAGATCTTTAGTCAGGGCTTCGCCTCCGCTGAAAACTTTTTTCAGAGAGGTACACTCTTCAATTCCTCTCTCATCAAGCAGCATCCTCAGAAGTGAAGGCACAAGCTGAAGAATTGTTACTTTTTCCTTTAATATAGTACTGACGAGATATGCAGTATCCATATGACCGTCCGGCTTAGCCATTACTAATCTTCCGCCGGTCATCAGTGGAAGGTAAAATTCCCACACTGATGCATCAAAGCTGAACGGAGTTTTCTGAAGGACTGAATCTGATTCATCAGTATTGAATTCTCTGATCATCCATAGCATGTGATTGGCAAGTGAACGGTGACTTATCATCACGCCTTTCGGAAGACCCGTAGAGCCGGATGTATAAATCACATAAGCTGTATCATCAAGACCGGAATTTGATTCTATGTCTTCAGGAGATTCGTTTAAAATTTCATCATTGCCGTCAATCTCTAAATAAATACAATCACATTCAGGAAGATCATCTATAAGATCTTTTTGTGTAATAATATACTGAGCGCCGGAATCCTTAATCATGAATTCAACTCTTCCAGAAGGGTATGAAGGATCTATCGGAACATAAGCGCTGCCTGCTTTAAGTATTCCCAGTATGCCTACTACCATTTCAATAGATCTCTCGATACACAGTCCGGTAAGTGAATTTCCTGTAACTCCGTTATTAATCAGAAATCGTGCAAGACGGTTTGATCTTCTTTCCAGTTCCTTATAAGAAATACTTTCGTTTCCGTAAGTAACGGCAATTGAATCGGGTGATTTTTTTGACTGTACGGAAATTAATTTATGCACACAGTCAAAATTATCAAAAGTAAAATCAGTATCATTCCATTTTACTGTGATCAGTTCTTTTTCTTCTTCTGTGATGAGTGAAAATTCGGATATTTTCTTTCCCGGAGATGAAACAATATCATTCAGAAGGTTTTTAAAACTGGAAACCATCCGTTTTACATTTTCTTCTTCGAAAAGATCAGTATTGTATTTAAAAGCGCCGGCAAAAATTTTCTGTCCTTCAACGAATTCAACAGTAAGATCAAACTGACCTTCCTGCTGAGGAAGTTCGAATGATTCGATTAAAAGTTTACCCCAGCTGACCTGATTCCCTTTGTTTCCCGGAACGAGCATTTCCTGAATGTCATCATTTTTCTGAACCTTCTGTAATCCGAAAAATGTCTGAAACACGGGAGTCCTTGAAGGATCACGCCTGTGCAGAAGTCTGTCAACAATTATTGAGAAAGGAAAATCCTGATGTGATACTGCTCCGATCACTTTCTTCTTTATCTGCTGAAGAAATTCCCTGAAGGAAATATTTTCACTGAATGTGCCTTTGACAGCGACCGGGTTTATGAAATATCCGACAATGTTTTCGAATTCAGTCCGGTTTCTTCCGGCAGTAGGAGAGCCGACTATAATTTCATCCTGACCGGTGTATCTGTGTAAAAAGATCTGATAAAAAGCCTGAAGCATTACAAATAAAGTAACGCCTTCTTTTTTAGAAAGTTCTTTGATTCTGACAACAAGATCATCATCAAGAGTAAAATATTCTGTCTTTCCTTTAAAAGACTGAACTGCAGGACGCGGCTTGTCAGCAGGTAAATTTAATACCGGAAGTTCTCCGCTTAATTCTTTTTCCCAGTATTTCCAGAGTTTTTCACCTTCATCTGAATTAACAAGCTCTTGCTGGTATTTTATATAGTCAGTGTAATGTTTATCAAGCATCGGAAGATCAGCTTTTATACCTTCGGTTTCCGATTCATAGATCTTTTTGAGATCGTTAAGCATCAATCCGATTGACCAGCCGTCATTGCAGATGTGATGCATTTTGATCATCAGTATAAAATCATTTTCGCTGACTCTGAAAAGATAAACCCTGAATACCGGTCCGTTCTCAAGATCGAAAGGTATCTCATAAATTTTTCTGACAATTGCAAAGAGCTCCTGTTCATTAAATCCGCCGGCGCTGATCTCCTCAAAAGATATTTCCCGATAACCGTGAATTTCCTGAACCGGTTTTCCATCCTTAATGTAGTAAGTCGTCCTTAATGACTCATAGCGGTTCAGAAGTATCTGAAAAGACTTCCTGAGTGAAGGAATATCAGCGGAGGATTTTATCCTCATGTTGAAGGCGACATTATAAGCAAAACTTTCGGGAGAATTCAGATACAGAAAAAACAATGACTGCTGCCCGAATGACAGCGGAAAAATACGGTTCTCCTGATTTGCTTTTTCCTGAAGCTGTTTCTTCAGCAAAGAGAGTTTCTCTTTTGCGGACAAAGATGATATTTTATTTTCTTCTTTCAGTTAAATACTCCGTTTGATTAATTCATTTCTTTAAGAAGCTGTTCAAGTTCCTCTTCCGTCAGGTTATCCAGATTTGCAAGAAGATCTCTCGCTTTGTCTTCTTCCGAAATATTTTTCTTCGCATTTAATGATCTGCCTGTCTGATCATCAGCAGATAGAATTTTCGAAAGCTGTTCATTAAGCTCTTCAGCAAGTCTTAAAATATTTGTCTCTTCCATGTATCTGACAAGATTAAGATCGACTCCGAGTTCCAGGTTCACTTTATTTTTCAGCTCAATTGCCATAAGCGAATCAAGTCCGACAGAGTTAAGCGGCTGATCTTCATCAAGTTCTTCCGGCTCAAGACCCATTATTCCAGATATCAGATTCCGGAAATAATCTATAAGCATTTGTCTGTGTTTCTCAGCCGGGGAATTCTTCAGTCTGTTTACAAAGCTTTCTTTTTGAATGAGAACATTCGAAAGCTGTTCTTTGAGTTCACCGGCAAGCTGAAGAATATTAGTTCCTTCCATATATCTTACAAGATTCAGATCTACGCCGAGTTCAATATTAACTTTATTTTTAAGTTCAATCGCCATAAGAGAATCAAGACCGAAAGTATTAAGCGGCTGTTCCGGTTCAAGTTCATCCGGATCAAGTCCCATTATACCGGAAATAAGATTTTTGAAATAGTCTGTCAGCATCTCGTTGTGTCTTTCCGGAGGAGAATTTCTTAGTTTGTCGGTAAAAGTTTCACTCTTATGAAGAATTCCTGAAAGCTGTTCTTTAAGTTCATTGGCAAGCTGAATAATATTAGTCTCTTCCATGTATCTGACAAGATTCAGGTCGACTCCGAGTTCAATATTCACTTTATTCTTAAGTTCGATCGCCATAAGCGAATCCAGACCAATTGAATTCAGCGGCTGTTCAGGCAAAAGCTCAGCCGGTTCCAGACCCATAATACCTGATATGACTTTTCTGAAATAATCAGTCAGAAGTTCCTGATGCATCTCTTCAGGAGCTGCTCTCAGCTGCGAGATAAAATCTTTTCCTGATTCAGCTGCAGTAAACTGCATGCCTTCTTTCTGCAAATCTCTTTTGATCAGATCAGAAATAAAATAATTATTATTTCCTGCCGAGAATTTGTTCCAGTCCATCGGTAAAATTCCTGCCTGGGCAGTGCTGAGATTCAGTGCTTTTTCAAGGGCTTTTATTCCCTGAGCAGGTTTAATGTTTTTTAATCCCGCTATCTTTTCCTGTTTGTCTGCCCCTTTAGCTGCTGCGGATCCTATCTCCGACCATACTCCCCAGTTAATGCTGAGCGCAGGAAGTCCCTTTGATTTTCTGTAATGCGCAAGAGCATCAAGGAATGAATTTGCCGATGAATGATTTGATTGTCCGGCTGAACCAAGCAGGGAAGCTACGGAAGAATACATTACAAAGAAATCGAGCTCGTATTTCTTCGAAAGTTCATGCAGATTCCATGCTCCGAGAACTTTCGGAGCCATTACTTTGTCAAATTTATTCTTTGTCTGATTCATTATGATAGAATCATCAAGCACTCCGGCTGAGTGAATTATACCTTTTAAAGGAAAACCGCTTTTCTTTATCTCTTTAAAAATCTTTTCCAGATCCTCTTTAACAGTAACATCGGCTTTCAGAATCTTTACATCTGCATCCATTGAAAGTATCTCATTCAGTATCTCTTTCGAATCTTCCGAAATACCGCTTCTTCCTGTAAGCACAAGATGTTTCGCTCCTTTGGACGCAAGGAATTTAGCCGTTAAAATTCCAAGACCGCTTAATCCTCCGGTTATCAGATATGAACCGTTTTCATCAGTCCTGAACTGAGTGTCATTACCCGTAAGGAAATTTTTACTTCTTTCAAGTCTTGAAACATATCTCCTGCCGTCCCTGAAAGCGACATATCTTTCTTCCGGATCCGATTTTATCTCCTCGATCAGCGCTTTTATGTCATTCATTGAATCTATATCAGTCAGCCGGCATTTAAATTCAGGATGCTCCATCAAGATAACCTTTCCCAGTCCCCATAGTGATGAATAGAGAATCCCTTTCATATTATCATCTTCCCGGACAAACTGTGAATCATGAGTAACTATTTCTAAAGAAGGAGCCGATTTAAATCCTGCCGAAGGAACGGACTGAATTATATTCAGCAGACTTAAACAGCATGCTTCTGATAATTTCTCAAGATCTTCATTTTTAATATTCCCGGAATGAGAGTTCATAAATACAATGGAAATATTGTCTTTGTGCTCTAAAGATAATTCTTTAAAGACTTTAGCAATGTTTTCTTTCTTTGTGAAATCCGCTTCATACACCGATTCTGAAATTTTTCTGAAGTCATCAGAACTGCTGTGACCTGCTAATGTAAATCCCTTGTCCGAAGACTTAATATGTTTAGAAATATTTTTTACAGATTTGCCGTCGGCAAAAAATATTATATGCTTCTCAGGTCTGACCGGCTTCAATGATGCAGGCTTAAGCGCTGTTATAAGCGACTGTCCTGAAAGTGAAATGTTCTTTTTATTTAAAGGAGCTGAGATCTCAGAAGATTCAAATCCCGACTGTTCAAGGAATGACTTCCATGAATCATTATTCAGAAGGGGATAAGAACTTCTTAATTTTTTATCCTCAAATCTCCACCATCCTTCTATCATTCCGAATGTCAGATCTATCCAGTATTTTTTTTCCGTAACTTCATTTAAAATAAGCACTCCTCCCGGAGCCAGCAGTTTCAGTATATTATCCGTAGTTATTTTCAGATCCTTAGTAGCGTGAATAACATTTGAAGCGATAACTATATCAAAACCGTTCTCATCAAATTCCTGCGAAACGACATCCTTCTCAATATTCAGAATCCGGTATTCAATAAAATCATAATTCCGGAATTTATCCTTTGCTTTTACAAAAAACGCCGGAGAGATATCAGTGAATGAATAATGAGTTCTGTCTTTCGGGAGCATTTCGAACAGGAATGATGAAGTGCTGCCTGTGCCGGCTCCGAGTTCAAGAATCTCAATCTTCCTGCGGGAAGGCAATCCGTCGGTGATTTTTTTTACGATGTCTTTGACTGCGGTGTTCATAGTTCTGAATCCGGGAGAATCGCGGTAAAGCTCCGTGGTCTGAGTTAAATCCCCGTCAGGGAACAGCAGCTGAAGCGGATCGGTTTTTCCCTGAATTACTTCCGATAATTTATCTCCGCATTTAGTCAGAAGGTTCAGCTCAGCTTTAACTTCAGGATAATTATTTTTTATTGATTCAATTGTCTTTTCAATAACGCTTGTATCTGTTGAAACTGTATACTCTGTTTTATCTCCCTTAATTTTGATAAGACCTTTTTCTGAAAGAATCTCCGTCAGTCTTCCGGCAAGTTTTATATGCTGGCGGGATAAGTTAAGATCTTTTAAAGAAAATACATTCCCTTTTTCTGCTTTGATGCCGGCTTTTTCGAAAGCTTTAATTATATACATCAGGCTCAGGGAATCAAGCTCTTCTATTCCTTTACGATACTGAATTAAATTATTTTCCTTTACCGATTCCGAAAAGGATTTATCTGAAGCTGTCTTCAGGTTTTTTATACCGGGATTAATTCCGCTTTCATCCGCAGATATATTTTTAGACTGTTCAATCCAGCTTATCTCATAAAACCAGTCTTTAAGTTCATCTTTTGAGGATAAGAATTCTTCTCTGCTGACTTCCTTAAGCTGAAGTCCTTTTATCTCAGCAAATATTTCTCCGCCGGAAGTCAGAAGTTCTATGTCAGCTTTATGAATCTTTGATTTGTTTTTCTTGGGACTCTTTTCGGATTCAGTATTAATTCTTACAAGACTGAAAATCTCATCCGGACATTTGCCGGATGTAATTAACTTGTCAATTCCGATCGGTATAAATGCCCGGCTGCTTTCATTTTTCAGGAATAATGCAAGAGCAGTCTGAAATGCAGTATCAAGAGTTACAGGATTTATTGTGTATCTTATGTCATTAAGTTTTACATCTGTCTGAATAAGTCCGAGCGCTGACTTATCATTTGTTTGTATTTCTTTTAGCGCCTGGAAATTATTTTTGTATTCAATTCCAGTATTCTTTGCGCGGTTATAAAATGAACTTACGGAAACCTTATTGCTGATCTCTTTTTTCAGAATACTGATGTCTTCGTTCTGACGGAACTCTGATTTATCCGCTCTGATGTTGCCTGAAGCGTGCAGTTTCCAGTGCCGGTTTTCTCCGCCGGATAAACTGAATATTTCAAATTTGTATTTATTTTTTTCAGTTTTGGAAAATATTGTCTGTAAATTTTTTGACCCGCTGTCTGAGAGTATAAGCGCCTGATGAAAAACCAGTTCGCTTAATTTAAGAGAATTATTTTTTATAATTTCAGCTCCTGCGGTCAGCGCAATGTCAATGTATAAAGATCCGGGTATTACTACTTTGTCAAAAACACAATGATCTTTAAGATAAGTAATATCTTCGACGGAGATAAAAGAATTAAAAATAAACTCATTCTCAGATGCGCTTAAGAGTCTTGAATCAACAACCGGACTGATTTTGTCTTCCTTCGGAACAGCAGCAGCAGATGAAATAAATGATTCTGGTCTTGCGCCTTTGGCTTCATCGATCCAGTATCTCTGCTTCTGAAAAGGATAAGAGGGAAGTGATACAAGTTTATGTGAAAAGTCTTTGTCAAAATTAATCCAGTCAGGCGAAAGTCCGTTCACAAATAATTTGCCGAGTCCCTGAAGCATAGTTTCCCAGATTGTGAAATTCTTTTTAAAACTCGGCAGCCAGTTAAGCTTTGGATCCATTACTGTCTCCTGTCCCATTCCGATTGAAGTCGGCTTTGGTCCCAGGTCAATAAAAGTATCGCATCCGAAATTAACACAGGCTTTAATTGAATCAGAAAATCTTACAGCCGACATAATATGCTCGCACCAGTAATCAGCATTGGCGATTTTGTCAGTTACAATCTCTCCCGTGATATTTGACACTACAGGAATCCGGGCAGGGGAATATTTAACTGTATTACAGACTTTCCTGAATTCCTCTATCATAGTTTTCATCAGAGGTGAATGTGAAGCAATGGAAACCGTTATCTTCTTATACTCAGTCTGGCTTTTATCAAATGCCGGAAGTATTTTTGCGAGGGAATCTTTATTGCCTGAGATAACGGTCTTTAAAGGTCCGTTAATTGATGCGACTGAAACTGTTTCCTCATAACCCTTAATTGCTTCAGCCGTTGTCTTCTCATCTGCAAAAACAGTGTACATCTCTCCGTCTTTTGTGAGAGTTTCCATCAGTCTGCCTCTTTCAGTTACCAATTTAAGACCGTCTTCAAGACTGAATACTCCGGCAAGACAAGAGGCAATATATTCTCCTGCGCTGTGACCCATCATAATCGCTGGTTTTACCCCCCACGACATCCAGACCTGCGCAAGTGCATATTCGACGGCAAACAATGCCGGCTGTGTGTACATAGTCTCATTGATAGGATTCAGCGCTTCATCTTTTTCATAAAACAGAACTTCAAGCAGACTCCTGTCTAAATAGTTTCTCAGGATCTCATCACATCTGTTGATTGTTTTTCTGAACAAAGGATGAGTGTCATACAGCTCTTTTCCCATTCCGATATACTGAGCGCCCTGTCCGGGAAACAGAAAAGCGATCTGAGGAGAATGATTTGGTTTCGCAGCGCCGTAAATTATGTCAAATGACTCTTTTGAATTTCTGTAATTACTGATCTCTTTTTTAAGATCATTTATGTCAGAACATACGATTGCAAGTCTGTGATTATGAGATGCTCTTCTGTTAGCTGAATAACAGACATCTTCAGATTTCAGACCGTTATTTTCATTCAGGAATTTTTCATAATCCGAAACAAGCTGATTCAGTGTGTTCTTATTCTTAGCACTTATTGTAATAATGTTATGCGGCTTTGATTTTAAAACATTGTGTGCCGGTTCAGGAGCGTTAGCAAGAATTACGTGCGCATTAGTTCCGCCGAAACCGAATGAACTTACACCTGCTATCCGATTCCTGCTTTTCCATTCAATGTTTTTGTCTGCAACTCTTACAGGTGTTCCGTCAATTAAAATCTCAGGGTTTAGTTTCCTGAAATTCAGATGCCGGGGAATTTCATGGTTATGCAAAGCAAGACTTGTCTTTATGACTCCGGCTATCCCTGCGGCTGCTTCAAGATGACCTATGTTGGTTTTGACAGAACCGATCCACAGGACTTCATCTTTATTTCTTTCTGATGAAAGAGCTTCCTTCAGTGAATTCACTTCTATAGGATCCCCGAGAGGTGTTCCTGTTCCGTGAGTTTCAACGTAACTTACTTCACCGGCTTTTACATCCGCATTAAGCAGTGCGCTTTTTACGACTGCAACCTGCGAAGGTCCGTTAGGTGCTGTAAGTCCGTTGCTCCTGCCGTCCTGATTAATAGCTGAACCCAGGATGACTGAATATATCCTGTCACCGTCTTTTACTGCATCGGATAATTTTTTTAACAATACAATCCCGCATCCTTCGCTTCTGACATAACCGTCTGCATCAGCATCAAATGTCTTGCACTTCCCGTCAGGCGCAAGCATATCCGCCTCCGTAAAGACAATGTTCCAGTCAGGAGCAAGGAGTAAATTCACTCCGCCTGCCAACGCCATCGAAGACTGACCGCTTCTTATGCTCTGACACGCCGTGTGAAGAGCTACTAATGAAGATGAACATGCCGTATCTATTGCAAGACTGGGTCCTCTGAAATCAAAAAAATATGAAAGCCGGTTTGCGGCAATGCTGAGGGATGTTCCCGTCCCCGTATAAACATCAAATAATTCCTTTCTGCCCGCTGAATATCTCGCATAGTCATAAGTGCAGATACCCATGAATACTCCTACATCTTTTCCGGCAAGTGATTCGGGATTTATACCTGCGTCTTCTATGGCTTCCCATGCAACTTCAAGAGCGAATCTCTGCTGAGGATCTATCTGAACCGCCTCTCGCGGGGAAATTCCAAAAAACACAGGATCGAATTTATCAGTATCATCTGCAAAACCACCGAATGTTACAGTCGTATTGTTCAGTGAATTTTTATTCCATCTTCCTTCAGGAATCTGCTTTACGGAATCTATTCCGTTTTTAAGATTATTCCAGAATTCATTTACATTCTTAGCACCGGGAAAACGCAAACCAATTCCCGTGATCGCGATCGGTTCATTATTGTCTGAACTTGTTTTTAAAATCTTTTTCTCTTTTTCAATATTAAATTTTACATCCGTATCTCTGCTCAAAAATTCGGACAGGGAATTAATGTTAGGATAATCATAAACTAATGTTGACGGGAGTTCTTTTTCGAGAAGCGTCTCAAGGTCTCCGGAAAGCTGAACTGCTTTCAGTGAATCCATTCCGTAAACAGCGAAGGGCTCGCCTGTATCTATGGATTCTTTTTTTATCTGCATCATTTCGGAAATCCTGTTGACCAGCCATTCTTTAAGATTATTCTTTGTAACGGTGAATTTTAATTTTCCAGTTTTATCACTTTCTTTTTTTCGTTTGTCGGATATTTCTCCGTGCTTCCACTCGGCTACCACTTCAAGAGTTCCTTCTTCAACTCCGGATTTACAGGATCTTCTCTGTATCTTTCCGCTTGA
>JAFDZQ010000042.1 GCA_018266895.1 Bacteroidota bacterium | reverse complement strand
TTGCGTAACTTCAGTTATTAATTATTAATTATTAATTAATTCTTTCTTGACAAGAAGTTTAATCGCGGATGTTTCCGGAACTGCAATTGTTACAAATCCAAATTCTTCCGGATGACTGATAAAATATAACCATTCAGGATCAGTGGAAAACCTGGTGTCGGTTAAAAGTCTTTCAGAAATAACAATCAGATTTATTGACCATTCCTTTAGATATTCATTAAATAATTTATCCTTGTTGTAATCCGGAATCCTGGTATAGTTTTTACTTTCATAAATACTATAAATACCCCAGGTCTCCAGTATATTTACAGGTTCTTTTATATTCATCGATCTCAGATAATTCATTGCAGAAAGATTCTCAGGTACGGGTTCATTTAGAACAGATTTAAGAGAACGGACCAGTATTAACGGAAGTATGCACATACATGCCAATTTTAAAACAACATTCTGTTTTTGAGAAAGAAAAGTTTTCCGGAAAACAATTATAATTAACATAAGAATAATAATTACTCCCGGGAACAGTAAATAATGCCTGCGCGGAAAAATAAATATACTTGATAAAATTAACGGAATAATTGCCGTCAGAACAATCAGAAAGCAGAACCTCAGATTTCTGAAATTAACATATATCCGTTTTAAAATTAATTTTGGAATTAATTTTAATTTAATTCTTGTAAATGAAACTAAAGAAATTATAAAGACAACAAGAGCAGTTATCAAACTGATTATACCGGGATAACCTACAGGATAAAAGTTAAGAAACATATATTTTAATTCACCCGGAATATTTTTTATATTTTCAGTCACATGTCTTGTTACGGCTGACGGATTTTTCAGAATTGCTGCCGATATACTGTTAACATTTCCGAAATCCTCTTTTAAAATAATTAAATAATTATAATATGGGTCTCTTGGATCACTATGCCAGTTGACCCAGTTGCGGGCATAATGCTGTCCGAATGCCTGAAAACTTCTTTCTCCGCTTCCGTATGGTAAGCCAAAGACTGACAGCAATGCTAAACTTATTATTACGGCTGTTATCCAGGGTAAAACTGATCTTAAAGTATAATTGTTAAACCATTCCAATGAATACATTACCGTAAGAATTATACTGACAAGAATAAAGCTTAAAAAAAACTCAGGACGGATAAATGAAGTCAGTAAAAGGAATATTGTAAATGCAAGAATCTTATGCTTTTTATCTGACAGAAGGGATGAAATGATAAGTCCGGTTAAAAGTGATAGTAAAGCAAAGTGACTGACCTTCGGCCAGGTAGGGAAATTCGAATAATTCAGCAGAAATAAAAGCGAGAAGGGAAACGATACAATCAGATGAACTTTATTGACACGAAGAAATATATAAATGAACAGCGGTGGTAACACAGTCATTAAAATATAATTAAGATAATAAAGCAGGACAGTATCGGGCTGGAGCAGATAAAGAAAATAATACCAGATTGTGTATAAAGGTGAATATTCTGAATTTGGAAAATTCAATGGAAACGAACTTCCGCCGTATAGATACATTGATTCATCGTTGCCGAAAATATCAAGATAATGCTGTATGCCGTGCACATAAAATATTCCGCAAAGAAATAAAACAATAAGAGCTGATAAATCAGGTAAGTAAAGGGAAAACAGATTTCTGAATTTATTATTCCTTGCAGGAATTTCCTCCAACTGCATTTCCATTTTGCTGTGTTAATTAATTTACACGGATAAATGATCACTGTAAATATTTTGCCATTACAATAACTATGTAATAGTATGCAACAATTAAAAATATAAATTACAGATTAAGCAGCCTGAAACTATTAAATAAGAATATCCTGACGATATATATAAAGTCTTACGCTAACGCCTCTTCTTCAATCTGCCAGAAGTCACCGTACTTTGTCAGTCCAAGTTCTTTCAGAGCTGCAATCCCCTGCTCTCTGCTGGGCGGGACTCCGTGCCATTTGTAATTGTCTTCCATAAACGATACTCCCCTGCCCATAAATGTTTTTGCAATTATGACTTTCGGTTTTCCTTTGAATTTTTTCGATTCTTCAACTGTGTCTATAATCTGCTGAATATTATGTCCGTCTGCTTCATATACCTGCCAGTTGAATGCTTTGAATTTATCAGCTAATGGTTCGAGTTCCATTACTTTATCTGTTCTGTTGTCTATCTGACAGAAATTTCTGTCAACAATCATGGTCAGGTTATCAGTTTTGTGATGAGCTGCCGTCATTACTGCTTCCCATATCTGACCTTCCTGAAGTTCGCCGTCACCGTTTACACAGTAAACATAATTATCTTTTCCGTCCATACGCAATCCTATTGCCGTGCCTACGGCAATCGAAAGTCCCTGTCCGAGTGATCCGGATGCTATTTCGACTCCCGGAACTCCGTGCGTATATGCCGGTGCTGGATGCCCCTGAAGCCTTCCGTTTATCCTTCTGAGTGTCTTTAATTCTTCCAGCGGTATGAATCCTCTTCTTGCAAGCGTAGCATACCATACAGGAGCTATGTGTCCGATTGAAACAAAGAAATAATCTCTTTCAGTCATTAAAGGATTCTCATTGTCGAGTTTAAGCGTATTGAAATACATAGCCGCAAAAATGTCAGCCATTCCCAGCGGCGCTCCGGAATGTCCTGTGTTCGAAATTACAAGCATGTTGATTATGTCTCTTCTTATCTGACGTGCCATTTCATTCAGATCGTCAATTGATGTAAGTTTTGGATTTGTACTCATTTTGTTTTATGATTTATGAATATTATTATTGTTTGATTTTTTGTTTTTAAAATATGCCAGTAAAGGTTCTGTGTGCCTGAACAAAATTATTAGGCATACTGATGAGCAAAAAGAAAAAAGAAATGTTAATTCTCCTTCTGAATTTCTCAGGGCGGGATTTGTGAACCTGAATACTAATCCCTGCATTAAGATCAGTGTCATTGGCAGAATTATCAGTGCTGCTGCGCTTGCTATATGAATATTTTTTGACAATTTACTGAGAACGAAATACAGCACTAACCAGATTATTACTACCGAAAAATTAACAGCCAGAAATATTCCGGCTCCCGTTGCAAGACCGCGCCCTCCCCTGAATTTCAGCCAGACTGAAAAATTATGTCCTGCAAGTAACAAGAGAGCAGGAATCAATATCAGTTCCGGATCAAATCCGGAATAATTCACAAACCAGAGAACAGGTAAAAAACCTTTGAGAAGATCTGTGAGAAGAACAATTATCCCGTCGATCTTTGAATGCGTTACATCAAATGTATTCCTCGCTCCTATGTTGCCGGAACCTTCTTGGGAAATATTCTTTCCGTATTTGAGTTTGACAAGGATGTATGCAGTCGGAAAAGAACCTATCAGATAAAATACTGCGCAGATTAAAATATATGACATTGAAATTATTTTACATCCGTAACTCTTGCTATGACAATCCCTGTTTGCTTCGGATTTGACATTAAATAATCCATTAATTCTGAGGATGATATTTCCACCTGCTTGTTCTTCAGCGAAGCGTGCATAAGAAATGTCCTGCCGCCTTCTTTGTAGACAAATCCCGTGTGAGCTATGTCAAGACCGTCAAGAGCAGAAGTCAGCCCTACAATATCACCAGTTTGCATCTTATCATAAAATTCGGAAATTTGCTCCTTCGGTATGTAATATTGTTTCCGTGTATTAATTTGATTTTCCACATCAATCATTTTTGAATAATTATCATCATCATGTTTCATCTGACTGTATGAACCTCTGTGAGTCGTCATAAAATTGATCGTCTTAGGATATTCTGTTCCTCCTATCTCTTTTGTAATGTCGTTTACTATTCCCTTCTGTTCGTTGTCATAGATCCAGTCAGTAAAATAATGCAGTCTTGAAGAATAACCTTCATTGATACCGTTCCTGTATCGGATTTTTTCAAGCTCTTTCATATAATCATCAAAATTGGCTTTGCCTTCTTTTATAAGTCTCGAGAAGATAAGACAGTTCTCTACAAATGTAACACAGTCAAGACCGGTTATGCTGACGACAACTGTTTCGCTTCCGGAATTCTGATCCAGGGTTCCTGCTACATAAGGCGTTCCCATGAATGTCTTCCCTACTTCAGCAATTACTTCATTCAGTGGAAGCTGCCTGAGAGAAACATCAAACGAAGCAAGTTTCTTTTTGCATTTCATAATTTCGTAATCATCTGCTAAGACGGAGCTTAAGCGGACTCTGTTCTGTGAAGATGAGAAAACAGTGCCTGAAATTAAAATGACGATCAGTACGGAATATATTAATGTAACTGACTTATTTTTAAACTGCATTTTTATAAATTTCCAATAACTTAAACATTATAATTTTTATTTAAAATGTTAAAATCAAAATTCGCCGCCTGATGGAAAACATCAAGATCAGACCTGCCTTGAAGTCAGATTCAAAATCAATACTCAGACTGATAAACGAACTTGCGGAATTCGAAAAGCTTGATCCGCCTGACAGCAGAGGTAAACGGAGAATTATTAAAGACGCATTTTCCGGAAAACCGCTTTTTAATGTTTTGCTGGCTGAAAGTAACGGAGATATATTGGGTTATGCATTTTACTTTTTTACTTATTCATCATTTCTTGCAAAGAAAACCTTGTATCTTGAAGATATATTCATATCGGGGAAATTCAGAAATAAGGGAATCGGAAAACTTTTCTTTGCAGATCTCAAAAGAATCGCAAAAAAGAATAAATGCGGAAGGATGGAGTGGGTTGTGCTTGACTGGAATAAAAATGCAATTGAATTTTATACAAAACTCGGAGCTGAAGAACTCAAAATGTGGAAAACATTTCGTTTGAAATTATGATTTTTTTATAAATTAATCAAAACGGAAGTGTCATTATTTAAATCATATTTTTTTTACCACGGATTTTTTTGAAAAATTTCTGAGTGAATTAATAAAAAACTACGAATCAGCGGTTAATTTACGAATTATTTTTGATATTATATACATTAGTGGATTAAACTTAAATATTACAATATATGTCTAATTACCGGAAACACAATTTATCGATATTGCCGTCGGGAAAAGTTGATACAAAATATTCTTTTTATGTTTAAACATAAACTTAATTGCTGAATTATTTGACTGATCAAAGTTTAAATATAAAGAGCGATGATAAGGATTTGATTGATGCTTTTTTAAAAGGCGATCAAAATGCATTCAATCTCCTGATAAGAAAATATCAGGAGGGAATTTACAGAGTTATACGAAAAATGGTATTGGATCACGATGATGCAGATGATCTTACTCAGGAAGTTTTCATTAAAATTTATAATTCTGTCAATGAATTTCGCAGCGAGTCAAAGTTCTTTACATATATATACCGCATCGCAGTTAATTTATCTCTGAATTTTCTGAACAAAAATAAAAGGAATTTTTCAAGAAATGTCGGTCTGAGCGGAAATGAAGTCAGTTTTTCTGACATGAAAGCCGATGAGATTATTGACGCAAAAAACAAAACAGAACTTTTAGAAAAGGCAATAGAATCACTTCCACCTCAGCAAAGAGCGGTATTTAATCTGAGATATTATGAAAACCTCAGCTATGAAGAGATATCTTCTATAATGGAAAAATCAACAGGCGGTATGAAAGCGAATTATTTTCACGCATTAAAAAATTTACAAAAGTACCTGAATAGCAAAAAGATGTCAGAATTAATGGAATAAATAAATCACATCATGGATAATAAAAATTTAAATGACGGATTGCGGGAGAATCTGCCGGATTATATTTTGGACAGGATCGAAGACAAAGAGCTCATCGGCAGAATTAAAATCCGGATTGAATCAGATTCAGATTTCAGAACTGAATACGAAGAGATAAAAAGAGCTGTTAGTTTTCTCAATAGTGCTGATCTGACTCCTCCGCCTCATAATTATTTTTCAAATCTTTCTGTAAATATCAACAGAAGAATTGAAAGAAAGAATAAAAAACCCGGCTTTTTTGCAGATCCCCTGTTTATTTTCAAAAAACTAATACCCGCTCTGGGATTATTGATTGTTACTGTTTACTTTATTTTCAGTTATCTTAGTAAAGATGTAAATAATACTGTAACAGCCGATAAGGATATTATCAAAACAGATACTGTCAGCAAAACCGGTGAAACTTCTGTTAATAAAGTAAAATCTCCCGAAGAAGTCGGTAAAATATCAAATCCCGAAAAAACTAACTTAAATAAAAAAAATGAATTGATTTCTTCTACCGTTAAAAATAAGACCGCGATACCGTTTGCAAATGAAATTAATTCCGGAGAGATTTATAAAAGCAATGAAGCGATAAGTTCAGATAAGAAGTCTGGCAATTCAGGTAATGAAAATCCGAATTCAGACGAACAGTTCGCAGATAATCTTTTATCTTATGATGATTTTGATTCCGAAGAGACAGACGTTGAAGCTGAAGATGAGGATCTTATTTATCAGGCGGGTATTGATGATAATGAAAACCTTGAAGAAGAACTTCTTCAGCTTTCAGCTAAAGACAAGAATGAAATACTAGAAAACTTAAAAAAATCTAAAACATTATGAAAAATATCACACTCATTGCAGCCTTTGTTATATTGGTAATCGGAAACATAAGCAATGCTCAGTTAGAAAAAAAGAATGACAATGATAAAAGACAATTCCGTATGCAGATCGACACTTTAATGAAGCAGAAACTTATGGAAAAACTCGATATGAGCGAATCAACAGCAGACAAATATGTTTCAGCATTCAGGGAAAACAATAACAGAATAAAGGAATTGATGAAAGAAAAAAAGGCTGTCATGAAATCGATTGAAGCTGACCCTGAAGCCGCAGACATAATCACCAAACTTGACAAAGCATTTGACATAGACTCACGGATCATTGAAACAAGAAGGGCTTTCATAAAAGATATAAGTACATATCTAACTCCGCAGCAGATTGCAAAGTCAATGATTCTTAAGAAAAACTTCAACAGGGAATTTAAAGATCAGATCCGTAAGCACAAGAGTAAAGATAATTTCAGAAAAAGAAACAAAGACTAAGGTCAGATTTATTTATTCCTGCTGATATTTTATTTAAAAGACGAAGTGTCTGCTTCGTCTTTTTTGTGATTGGTAAATCTGAAAGCATTCAAAAAACCAATAAATTTTCTGCCGCCGGAGTAACAAATTTAATTATAAGTCCCAAACAACATTCAGTATTCCGTTTTAATCATTAAACAGGATTAACATCCGGTTCGAATTCTTTGTCATTTCCAAAATGTAACTTTGGAAAGTAGCAATTTTCATGTATTTTGTGATTAAACAGTTCAAAAAATGTATTGAGACAGACTCATAAGTAGAAAGGATTGATAAAAGAGCTTAAAAGTAACGATTTTATTGATTTTAGTTTGAATTTTCTGATTCCGCACTATCTTATTCATTGATATTAAAATCGTATTTTTTTAGCTTGTCAACTTATTCTTTAATATGTATAAAAATTTACCTGAAAATATATTTTTACCCGAACTTGAGAAAAAGGTTCTTGAATTCTGGAAAAAAGACAGGACTTTCGAGAAAAGTGTTTCCACAAAAAACAGCGGAAAACATTTCACTTTCTATGAAGGACCTCCTACTGCTAACGGACATCCCGGTATTCATCACGTTATTTCCAGAACCGTAAAAGACATGATCTGCAGATATAAAGCAATGAATGGTTACAAAGTTGTAAGAAAAGCAGGATGGGATACTCAGGGTCTGCCTGTGGAAGTGGAAGTGGAAAAACAGCTCGGCATCAAGTCAAAACAGGAAATTGAAGAATATGGAGCAGTTGAATTCAATAAAAAATGCAAAGAATCCATTTTTATGTATCTTCAGGAATGGGAAAATCTTACAGAAAGAATGGGTTACTGGATCAATCTCGAAGAAGCTTATGTAACTTATCATAATGATTATATTGAATCAGTCTGGTGGGCTTTAAAGAAATTTTTTGAAGACGGCAAAATTTACAAGGGATTTAAAATACTCCCTTTCTGTCCGGTTTGCGAATCCCCTCTTTCTTCTCACGAAGTTGCTCAGGGATATCAGGATCTGAAAGATCCGTCTGTTTTTGTAAAATTTAAAATTCTTTCGGGAGAATTCAGTGATTCGGATTTCCTCGTATGGACTACTACTCCCTGGACACTTATTTCAAATTCGGCTCTTTGTGTCAATCCTGACTTTGATTATGTGAAGATAAAAACTGCTAAAAATGAAAATCTTATTCTGGCAAAAGAAAGATTGTCAGTTATACAGGAAGAATATACGGTTGAAAAAGAATTTAAGGGTAAAGATCTGGAACGGACAGAGTATGCACGGTTATATGATTTTCTTAAAGATGAGAAAAAAGGTTTTTATGTTACGCTCGGTGATTTTGTAACTACAGAAGACGGTTCGGGTATTGTCCATATTGCACCTGCATTCGGTGAAGATGATTATCAGATTGGAATAAAATATGAACTTCCTTTTTTTATTGCTGTCGGAAAAAACGGACGGTTTAAGGAAGAAATCACTTTATTTAAGGGAAAAAATTTCAAAGAAGCCGACCCCGATATTATTTTGGATTTGAAAAGCAGGGGAAGACTTTATAAAAAAGAAATGTTTTTACACTCCTATCCGCATTGCTGGAGACATCACGTGCCGCTTATGTATTATGCAACGGATTCATGGTTCATAAAGACAACAGCATACAAGGAAAAAATGCTGGAACTCAATAAGACCATAAACTGGCATCCTGAAACATTTGGTTCTGGAAGATTCGGAAAGTGGCTCGAGGAAAACAAAGACTGGGCTATTTCAAGAGACAGATTCTGGGGAACTCCCCTGCCTGTCTGGTATTATACTGATGAATCCGGACAGGAACATTACGAATGTATCGGAAGTCTAAAAGAGCTGACAGAAAAAGCCGTCAATTTTAAAGATGTGTACAGAAATGTCAAATTAAAAGGCAAAGATCCGATAATGGATAAGCACCTGGACCTGCACAAACCTTTTATTGACGATGTGATAATCCTGTCAAAAGACGGTCATGAAATGAAACGGGTCAAACAGGTAATTGACTGCTGGTTTGACAGCGGCTCTATGCCTTTTGCGCAGTATCATTTCCCGTTTGAAAACAATGAAGCTTTTGAGGCAAATTATCCTGCCGACTTCATTGCCGAAGGAATAGACCAGACAAGAGGATGGTTTTACTCTATGCACGCCATCGGAACTTTTCTTTTTGACAAACCTGCATACAGTAATCTGATAGTTAACGGACTTATATTAGATAAATCCGGAAAGAAAATGAGCAAGTCGATGGGAAACGCAATCAACCCGTTCGAGCTTATGGAAAGTTACGGCGCTGATGTTCTGAGATGGTATCTTATTGCTTCCTCTCCAATCGGCAATTCAAAACTTTTCAATGAAGAGGATCTCTCTGATATACAGAATAAATTTTTTGACACACTTATTAATACAGTCCGGTTTTTTATCATATATTCGAATCTTGTTGATTTTGATTATGAAGATGAAAAAATTACCAGACCTGAAGACAGGGATATTCTTGACAGATGGATACTTTCGGAATTAAATACATTGAAGAAGAATTATTCTGCTTTAATGGACGATTATGACATAACAAAAGCGACAAGACTTTTATATGATTTTACGCTGGATGAGTTATCGAACTGGTATATCCGGAGGAACAGGAAGCGTTTCAGAAATCCCGAAAATGAGAAAGACAAGCAGGCGGGTTATCAGACACTGTATGAAGTGATAATCGAACTTCTTAAAATGATAGCTCCGGTTTCACCTTTTATTTCCGATATGCTTTACGGTAATCTTACCGGAAACGGGATTTCCATTCATCTGACTGAATTCACAAAACCGGATGAAACTTTAATTGATAAAAATCTCGAATCGGAAATGAAACTTGCCCAGGATATCGTATATCTTGTCAGGTCTATGAGAGTAAAAAACAATCTAAAGGTTAGACAGCCGCTTCAGCAGATACTTGTTCCCGTACTTGATCCGGAAGATTATAAGAGATATCATAACATTAAGGAAATTGTCCTTGAAGAAGTAAATGTAAAAGAACTGAATATCATTGAAGGCGATTCCGATATTATTGTAAAAAAATCAAAACCCAATTTTAAATCCATTGGACCGAAATTCGGAAAAGATGTAAAAAAAATCCAGCAGCTTATAAATAATCTTACATCTTCCCAAATATCAGAACTTGAAAGTAAAGGGAGTCTGAATATTGAAGGATTTGAAATTTTGTCCGGAGATGTGGAAATTTATACGGAAAATATCGAAGGATGGATCGTGGAGTCTTATAACGGTATCACGGTTGCCCTGGACACGAAAATTGATGATAAATTAAGAGACGAAGGAATTGTGAGAGAGTTTATTAACAGAGTTCAGAACTACAGAAGATCAAACGATTTTGAAGTTTCGGATAAGATAAAGATCTTTGTGAAAACTCCTGAAAATATTTATTCCGTTTTACTGAATTACGAGGATTACATTAAAGATGAGACAATGACTGAAAAGATACTTGACGGTGAGGAAAGAGAATTTGATTTTCTTAAAACTGATATTAACGGTGATCCTTGTGAGATTTATATACAAAAAGCAATTTAATCTTTTAAAAATTCTAATCAACCATTATCATTAAAAGGAGCAATGAATTGGCAAAAGTAAATACAAAAAAGAAAACAGTGAAAAAAGCCAAACCCGGCTTGAAAGCAAAACCAAAATCCGGATCAAAAATTAAATTGAAATCCGTTAAAACTGCAAAATCTGCTGCCAGACCAAAGATCATATCAGGATCTGCAAAATCTGTCAGCAAAAATACGAAACCGGGATCAGTAACAGTCAAAAAGAGTCCTGCAAAGAAAAAAATCAGCGCTCATTCAAAAGTAAAGGTTCCTGTAAAAATGTCAGCTGAAATAACTGCTGAAAAAAAGGTAAAGAAGTTCAAACCTAATAAAAAAATAAAATATACTGCGTCCGAACTGAAACATTTCAGGGAAATTATTCTTAAAGAAAGAAAAGCTATTATTGAAAGCGCTAAAGCGAACATGGAAGCTCTTGTTGACAAGGAATCAGGAGAATACAAAGGGGACAATCTTACTTACTCATCGCATATGGCTGAACAGGGTACAGATGAAATGGAAAGAGAAAAAAATTATATGTTCGTCCAGAGAGATGAAAAATATCTCGGTTACCTGCAGGATGCTCTTATCAGAATTGATCAGGGAACATACGGAATATGCGTTGACTGCAAGGAACATCCGAAAAATCTGTGCAGAACATGTCCTCTTATACAGAAAGAAAGACTTGAACTTGTGCCGATTACACAGCACTGTATTGAGTGCAAAAACTTAAAATAGGTTAAACTTATAATTTGAGAGTTTTAATATATACTTTTTTAATTGTTGCCGCTGATCAGGTCACGAAGCTTTATGTAAAAGGCATAAAAATTCCTTTTCTTGGAATTGATATTCAGGGAATGACATATCAGTCTTCAGTCAATGTTATCGGGAATTTTTTCAAAATAACATTTATTGAAAATCCGGGTATGGCTTTCGGAATGCAGATTGGCGGGAAATTGTTCCTTTCACTTTTTACAATATTCGCGACACTTCTGCTCATTGGTTTCCTTTATAAAAACAGAAATGAGAGTTTATTGCTGAGAATATCCCTTTCATTTATTCTCGGAGGTGCGATCGGAAATCTTATTGACAGAATTTTTTACGGCAAGATTTACGATTACGCTCCCCTTTTTTACGGAAAGGTAGTTGATTTCCTTCACTTTGATTTTCCTAACTTCAGCATTTTCGGTAAGAATATTTACTCCTGGCCAATATTCAACATAGCAGATATATTTGTTACAATTGGTTTTTTAATGATACTTATCGGTTATAAAAGAATTTTCAATTCAGATGATAAAAACCAGACTGAATTATCAGAAGGTGAAATGCAGATTCAGGGTGACAACCTTACCGGATCCGAAAGTAATTTTGAAAGCTCAGAAACCACATTGTTTCGGGAAGAATTTATTACTTCCGTAAATAAATCTGATGCTACTGACTTAGCAGAAACTGATCCGGCTGAAAATATTGCGGAAGCAGGTACAAATACCTCCGGTTTGAATTTTGAGATACCCGAAAATGAAAAGATTGAGCATTATAAATCTGATCATACGGATCCTGAAGAAAATAAAAAGACCGGCTGAAATTATTTACCAGCCGGTCATTTCAATTATAAAAACGTTAATTTTACCTGCCTTCTTTATCCAGTTCTTCTTTCCTTTTCAGCAGAGTTTCTTTATCCTCCACATGATTAGGATCGGGTATGCAGCAATCCACGGGACAGACCGAAGCGCACTGCGGTTCATCATGAAATCCCACACATTCCGTGCATTTATCCGGAACAATATAAAAATATTCGCTTGAAAAGAATCCTGTAGCGCCAGACGGAGCGGCATCGCCCTCACCGTACGAAGCACCTGCAAGAGTCCAGTTTGCTCCGCCCTCATAAATTGCAGTATTCGGACATTCCGGTTCGCAAGCGCCGCAGTTGATACACTCCGTTGTAATCATAATTGCCATAAAAATAACTCCTTATGTTAGTTTATAGTATAATACTTTGTTATTCAAATTTACTTAAATATATATTTGTATTCAATTTCATTATTTAAGGACAGGAAATAAATTTTAGATAAGAAATATAACTGAAGCGTTTAAATGCAAATTTGCTCAGCTCAGCCGAGGATAGCTGAAAACAATAAAAAAAATCGAAGGAGTCATTTACTCAATAAATTCTCCCTTCGTAAAATTTCAAAATAGATAATCTTTTCGCAACTGCTGATTATTATTGAAGCATTTATTTTTTGTTTGGATAATATCTCAGTCCTAATTTCACACCTCCCCATCCCATACTGTTATCACCCGGAGTATCATCAACCCCTAATATTCCGCGAGCCATATATTCAGCCGTTATATTAAATTTCGGAAAGAGTCTGATACCGAAACCAATAGTTACTCCAAAGCCGAATTTATAATTCTCATCTCTGTCAGTATAATATGTGCTGTCCAATCCATTTATGCCTTTCTTTGTTTTCTGCATTTTATCTCCGGAAAGATAATTCACATTTGCGTTTCCTCCGATAAAAATAAAAGCTTTATCTCCGGGCATATACCAGGTATATAGCAAATCAGGCTCCAACGTTATAATTTTTAATTTAGGAGACTTGATGAAGGATAAATCTGATCTTTCGAATGAATAATAGCTGAGCTCACCATTCAGAGTAAAACTCCGGCTGAATCCGTATCCTATATTTCCGAATATGCCAACATCGGTCATACTCTTGTTTCCAGCATAACCGATTCCTCCGCCGAAAAACATACCGGGTTTGTCAGCGCTCATTTCCATTCCTAATTCCGGATTTATCAGACCAGACTGAAAATTACTTTGCGAATAAATCCGAAGTGAAAAAAATAAAGAGATTCCAAAAAATATTATTACAGTATTCTTTTTCATTTAATTTATATTAAATAATCTTTAATAAATTAATTTGCGTTATCATTCACTAATCAGCATACTTATTTTTCCATCCGTAAATAAATACATTTTATCATTATTTATTATCAATCCTAAAGAAGTTTCTTTTACTCCGTTGCTGAAATCTTTCTCCCATTCGACTGAGCCGTCGGGTATTTTCAGACTGTATACTTTTCCTTTTGAAGTTGCGAATATTGAATTTTCATTTGTTCCGTTTGAAAGGCTCAAATCATTTGCCGATTTAGGAAATTTCTTTTCTGTTTTTTTGTCATCATCAGATTTCAGATTCATTGATATGAACTTTACTTCCTCATCATCCTTTACAACTGAAAACAATCCTTTGTTATTTGCTACGTCTTCAGTCTGTAATCCGCGAAATAAATACTGAGTGGGAATAAACTCCGGAGCTGTATCATCCCCTTCAGGAAATAATCCCGCGATGTGAGAACCGGTAATTGCGGCCAATCCGATTATCGCCCCGATAAATGATTGACCGAATAATTTTCCTGCCATCACTGAAAACAGACTTCCCAATGAAAATGAAGATTTTTTTAATGATTTTGCAAATACTTTATCTCCGTTACCGGGATTAATATTCTGCCAGACCATTGAGCTGTTAAAAATAGTTTTACCTGAAGGGATAAAACTCCTCTGGTCAAATACGGAAACATTCCATTTTTCATCTCCGCTGTTAATGTTAATTCTGGCAAGCTGCCCGGATCCCCCATACTGTGGAAATGTATAAACGTCATTGTTAAAAATCTGAACTCCGCCTATCATAACTTTGGATGACATTCCGCTTGGATTGTAATCCCATTTCAGATTTCCTTCTTTTGAGGTAAAACATTTAATTTTATTCTTCGGACCTGAACTGCTGAAATCATATGAAACAAAAGCATAGTCATTTGTTACTTCCAATAAGTCCGATTCATTGTCTTCCAGCATTGTTTCCCATGCTAATTTTCCGTCTTCAGTTTTGAATGCTGATATTCTTGACTCATCAAGCTTCATATCGAAATACTCAATCAGGTCATTCCAGTCCTTAGGTGGTCCGTTAAGACAAATTACGAATTTGTCGTTCAGCATTGCAGCAGGTTTATGCCATATTTCTCTTGATTTTATATTCCATTTTTCCTTTCCGTTTGATAAATCAATTAAAATTAAGCTACTGCTGTTTTTTCTGTAATTTATATATGCCCCGTACTTATCAGAAAACGTAACTACGCTTGAAATGCTTTTGTCTTTCGGAAAATCATAATTCCAGATTTGTTTACCGTCGGTCAGCGATATAGCCTGAATTCCGCTCAGAGTATTTATATAACAATTGCCGCCTGTAATCTTTTGATTCAGCAGAGTGGAATTTGTTTTGAATTCCCATACTGATTTCAAAGGTGATTTAATTTTTACGTCTGCAGAATTTAGAATTTGCTGGGATTGAAGATTTATGCATGCAAAAAATGAAACAAAGAAAACTAATATTGTCCTCATATTTCCTCCTTTAAATTATATTACTTTTTAAAAATTTTTAAATATTCTATTTCAGTAAAATCATCCTCATTGTTTTTTCATATCCATCAGCCTTAAATCTGTAAAAATACATCCCGCTCCCAAACCCTCCGGCATCCCATTGGACAGAATATCTTCCGGCATTCTGATTTTGATTTACTAACGTCACAATTTCCCTACCCGAAATATCATAAATTTTTAATGAAATAAAATTTGCGGTATTACTTCCTTTCTGTGAGGGCGGAATTTCGTAATTTATAATTGTTTTCGGATTAAACGGATTCGGATAATTCTGATGCAGTATAAAATTTTGCGGTTGTGTCTCTATGGTTGAACCGGAGATTGAAGTTGTATAATCAACACTATGACCGGAAGAATCTGTGATTTCACTCGAAGTACTGCCTGTCAGGGCAAATAATTTTGTGTATGGATTTCCGTGTGCTATGTTTCTCCACCTCAGCCGGAAAGAATCCAGTGGAAGAAAGTTAGTAGTTGTAGTAAGAAGAAATCTCCCAAGCAGTGTGCCATTGCCGTTATGAGAAATTTCACATCCGCTGTCTGGTCCGGGAATAATATTTGTAAACAATCTCAGCGTTCCGTTTGTAACTGTAGGATTTCTTGGAATACATAGTGAATCCATTTCAGTTTCGAGTATACTGAATGAAAGCGACCCTCCGTTTGCAAAATCAGGATTGAAGTTTAAAAAATACTGTCCCATTAAATAGACAAACGGTATCGGATGATTAATATGCAGAAGATATATATCGAATTTTAAGCTGTCTGGAGCGGTTAAATGGAAATTTTTTACAGTAAGGTTGTATCTCGGAATCTGAGCAGACGAATAATTAAATTTCAGTGATAAACAAGACAGCAGAAAAATGATTAATACAGATTTTTTCAAAATACATTAATAAACTTAATTAATTTAATTTTTCAATGGAGATAAAAAATTTAAAAAAATATTGATTAATTTCCGAACCGGAAATTAATTTTAAGAAAATTCTTCCTTTATTTAATCTTCTAATATTATAATATCCCACATTTCCAAATCAGCTATTTTTCTTTAATACATCCGATTTATTCTGTTTTCAGTAAATTTTTCGCATTTAAATAATTCTGATTAATTACTCTCCTGTTTACAAACTTGTCACCGTCCCAGTACTGAACAGCATTTTTAAGTGAATCCTGATACTTATTCCAATCAGTTATGAATGGTATTTTACTATTATTTTCATTCTTCATTTCCAGGTATCTTGAAACAAAGCTTGATGAAAGCACCGCATTAATAATATTCATGTTCTCATCGAACACATATATTGTAACGGGATTTAAATAGTTGAAAGGACTTCCGTCAATGGTCTCAATTACGCCTATGACCAATCTTTGAGGTGTTTTTTGATAAACAGAAAAAGCATAACTGTATCCTTCCGGAGACAATGATGAAAAAAAAGTTCTCGGAAATACTATGTAATATTTCTCAGTTCCCTTTACACTGTCGTTCAGAGGATTTGTAAGATAACTGCTACCCTTCATAACAGCCGGATCAAATACGGCAAGACATGATGATCTTGCCTTGTTGTTCACACCTCCTGCATAAATTTCTTCTTTACCGTCCGAATCCATATCCAGTATTTTAATCGCTATCAGAGTTCCGGAATGCCAGTATGAGGAAATCACACTCCCGTCAGGAGCATGAATTGCAAGCTCGCAGGGAAAATACATCTTTATATTTCCGCTCGTCACAAAGTACTTTTTGCCGTTTATTTTATAATCAGAAGCTGAAAGCCGGGTATACATAAATGTATCATCGAATTTATTTTCGCCGTAAGCAATGCTGTGAGGAGGAGAAACGAATTTCCATTTCAGACTTCCGTCATTATTATAACAGAATATTGTTCTGTTAATTAAATTATCGGGACTGGATATATTGATTGCAAGTATTTCATTTTTTCCGTCTTCATCCAGGTCTGAAAGTATCATATTATCCTGTATTGCTCTCTCCTGAACTGATTTATTCTCATCCGCAATATTGATCTTAAAATCACTTTCCCATAATTTCCTTTCATATTTATTATATGCTGCAAGCCGGTCATTTTCATACTGCTTAATCACCGGATTATTATCAAACAACGGGATTAATACTTTAAAGGCAAAATAAAAAATTATCATTAAAGAAGCCAAAGCAAGTGTAAGATTAAGAACTTTCTGATGTCTGACCGTATATGCCTTTGTTTTTTGAATCAGATTTAATTCACATCTCTCAACAATGTCCAGATTTTTAAAAACGGAAGAATAGTTCTTAACAGGAATTAATTCTAAAATCCTTTGCGGAAATTTTTCTTTAAGAATGTTTAATTCATTCTTTGCTTCACCAATATTATCTTCGGGAATGATGAATTTTCTGAATCTGGAGAAAAAGACTCCTTGAAGTTTCAATTTAAGAATTTCGCTTTCCATTTTAACTAGGTTTCCCGATTTATCAATCTCAGATGTAAAAACAGCATCAGTATAAAATCTGTAATAATTTCTGTAAAGCTCATTTATCAGAATGGAATTAAAAGCAAGACATATTGCTCCTATTCCGAGAGATGATCCGGTATAGATGTAATTACTTTCACTGAACCAGTAAGTAAAATTATAATAACAGGTTTTAATTCCGAGCTTACGGCATTCGGATTTTGCCAAAACAGCAGCATTTGTTAACTGATCCGGTAATCCGGTATCCGAGACATCAGTTAAATTTTTGAATTCTGTTTTGTCAGTGTGTTCACCTTTTTGTCTGATTGATGAACTTATATTCAGGTTATGAATAATCGGAGTTTTTATTCCGTTGTAACCGCCGTTGTTTTCTATCAGTACTATTGCAACAGAGCCGGTAACTGATTCATCAATTTGACTGACGGTTTTAAGCAGCGATGTTTTCTGAGTGTGGATGTTATTAAGATAAGCCGATAATTCACTGAATTCATTTTGCAGATCTATGAAACACGGATAGCTTTGAAGCTTTAATATCTTTTCATTTAGTCCTGTAATGAAATCAGGTGATATATAATTGAAATCATTTTCATAGGAGAGTCGGAACAGCTGCGGCTGAATTTCTAAAAAATAAGATTCAAATTTCCCTTCATATTCTTCTTTTACAGTTAAATTCAGAAAGTCCGAAATGCAAAGAAGTTTATAATTATTGCTTGCCGGTTTTTTAAGGCACTGTCGAAGATTCTGATAAGCAAGCTCGATATTGAACAGAAACTGAGACATAAATTAATCATTCATTAATTATTATCATCTTTATCTCATTTATATTGCTGTTTTTAATTTCAATTCTGTAACTGTTTCCGATGAACTTTTCCGGTTTAATGAATCCATTAAAATCATTGTCAAAAACCGCATAAAGAGTTTTATCCTTCAGATATCCGGTTTCAAATTCCGTAACAAGAAATCCGTCCTTTTTATACGCTCTGATAACTGAATCTGAATTTGTTTTCTCCGAGTTGTATGAATCTTTTAAATCATTTAAATCAATTATGAAAACATCATCAGGAATGTATACTTTCAGGTCCGTATCTTTATTCATATAATCAGATTTCAGTGTTAACGTACCCTTTTCATCTGCGATAAATTCAGTATCAGTATTGCTGAATTTTACAACAGAGTATCCTACAAGATTCATTTCATCGCAGATCAGGAAAAATTTATATTCATTATACTGTGATTTTTTTAAAACTCTTATCAGAATGAATTTTTCCGCGGATGCATAGGTATTATAATAAACGAAGCTGTCATTCACTGCATTCTTCTGCATAGCCGCAAGATTCATTTTATCCGTATAATCATCATCCGGGAATGCGGGTTTTAATTCAAATATATTCCTGACTGTGTTAATATTAAGAATTTCCGAAGTTATCTTACCGATATCTAAATCTGAAGAGTCAAAAGTGTTTATTTGCTGATGAATTAACCTCAGGTTTTCAATGTATTCAGAGAAGGAAACATCAGAATGAATTTTATTTTCAATTTCCGTTATTTCTTTCTCCGAAAGCAGAGACTTATTGATCGCATATAAATGATATTTATCTTCTTCTGTCAATATGATTATCCTCTGATTTGAGTGCTTTTATAATTGTTGTCCAAAAATAATTTTTCTAATGTAGCATTCTCCAATTAATTTTTTATCCGGGTACAGTAATGCTCTTTATACTATATTAATATCCCATAAAATTATTATTGATTCCGTCTCTTCTTCTTTTGTGAAATTTAGTAATTAATGAAGCAAGTTCCGTTTTATCATAAGCATTTATGAATTCATCCTGTAAATTCAGAAATTCATATATATATTTCATAATTTCAGGTATTTCCGCTGTTTTGTATTTCTTGCCGAACAGATAATCAAGCAATAAATCTTCGCAGCATACCGGTTTATCTGTATCTATTTCATTTTCATTACAGGTAAAGATAAGAATTTTACCATTAAAAGTAATTTGCTTGTAAATATCCGGATGTCTTTTTATTTCTTCATTTACGGCTTTCTCAATATTAAAGAACTTTTCGCCGAACTCCATTCTTATTTTTGAAATTCTCTGACTGCTTCTGTTATAAACGAGTGAAACCAGCTTTGCTTTTAAAATATCATGTTCTGTATTAAGTATATCAACACCGGAAAAATGATTTAAAAAATAAACAAATTTTCTGTCTTCTGTTTTAAACAAATCCCCTATCAGATCTACTGCAATGTCTTCCATAGAGTGATTCATATTCATTAATACGTCTTTTTTATATCTGGAATTATTCAGACAAGAAATAGCTGCAGAGACACAAATCTCCACAAAGAATTTTAAATGAGGTGATTTTTCGCCGTCTTTAAGAATAGAGTATATTGCTGCTTTCAGATCCATTCTTCCGGTATAATAGAATGTTTAACAGTTTGACAAAAATAGAGATTTTTAATTTTAATAAAACTGAAAATCTTTATTCCCCCATTTAAATTTAAATCCAGTGTTGTCCAAATTAATTTATTTTTGTAATAAATATTTATTTCTATTAAAAAATGAATAAAATGTAAACTTTTTGAAACAACCCCATCCTACCCTCCCCTTTTTCGAGAGTGTCTCAAAACTAGAGAAATCAACACAAAGACATAGAGGCACAGAAAAAACAAACAAAATTTAAAGTCCTCTGTATCTATGGGTCTCTGTGTTAAAATAATCTATGGCTTTGAGACAATCTCTTTCAACGGGAAGGGCAGTAAATGTGATTCGTAAAATTATGATTAGTTTAAACAGGGACTGCGGATTTATTAAATATAAATTACTTAGGACAGATGAAAATGAATCATTACGGATTTGAATTAAACAGGTGTAGGAAATACGAAATTGAAGCACTTTTTTTCTTGCAGAATAAAAAACCTGCCCGTAGCTAACCCCTTAATATTATTCCCCAATAACATTATTATCCGGGCAGATTTAAAATTTACTTTTATTCAGAAACTTTATTTATCCTTTAAAATTCTTTGTAAAATTCTTTTAATCCATTCATATTTAAAGAAGTGGCCTGCTTTTGTTTAATTTAAAAAAATTAAACAAAAGCAGGTTGATGGTGAGATTAAATATGAATTTTATATTGAAGTATACATTTTAAGAAAAGACCTTTGAATTAAAATTATATTTAATTTAGTAAATTTGTTTTTGTTTCATTCGCTGATGCATATTACCACTGTATAATAAATGCAGATTCCAACAAATTTTTTTTGATTTCAGCCTATAGATTAGTCTTATGAAATGTATTTTAAGGGCTGATTCCTGTTTTGCATGTTATATTTTGTTTTTGATTCATTATTAAGCTCGGAAATACTTTCATCTTCTGCAGTTTCTTTTTTTACATCATCTTTATGATTAAGAGTATGTACTGTAGCAATAAATTTATTTGTTTCCGGATTTTTGAGAATATCATTTTCCGCTTCCTTTAGCTTATCTGTTTGATTATCAGTATTTTTCATATTTTTTTGATTTAGTTAATTATACTTTTGTTAATTAATAAATTATTATTGGATAAATAATTTACTGCTGTTATCGTTGAACTCCTTATTAAAGTTCTTATTGTCATTTTTAATTGAATTAGCTTTTGAATTAATTTTATTCTGTTCATCACTGTCAAAATTTATTTCGAAAGCTGATCGAATCCCGTATACTGCAAGTTCGTATTCGATTTCTTTAGAACTTTTTATATTCTTATCATTAATGTTTTCCATAAATAGCCTCCTTATTCTAAATTTTTAATAATTATTATTCATTTACTGTGCCATAGGAAAGTTTGAATTTTTACATAAAAACTGAATGAAAGTAAAATCTTAAATTTATATCTTGTCAGTAATGACAAATTTTGTCAGTGTAGTTGTCTGAGTTGTTACAAAGGCTGATATGTTTTTAAAAGAATTAAAAAGTGAGGTGAAATATATTCTTTTGTTATAAATGCAGAAGGTGCGGACGGTTTTAATCCAATTAATGTTTAGATTACAGCGGTTTGGACTGCACAGGAATTATGGAAGTAAAAAAAATCCGGATTTAAAAGCCGGATTAACTGCAGAGTTTGCCTTAGATTCAGCTGATACCGAGATTCTTAATTTTCCTGTAGAAAGTCCTTTCATTCATATTTAAATTTTTCGCAGCCAGTATTTTATTTCCGTTAGCATCCTGTATTGCTTTTAAAATAATATCCCTTTCTATATCATCTTTTATTTCTGAAATGGAATTTGACTTTAAGGTCTCCTGAGATAATATTCTGATTTCATCGGGGATTTCTATTGAGTCGATTATTTCTTGTTTTGACAACAGAACACTTCTTCGTATTATATTTCTGAGTTCTCTTACATTACCATTCCAGGAATGTGATATTAATTTTTCCATCACTTTACCGGTAACGCCTTTGACGTTTTTATTCAGCTCTTTATTGCTGTCACTTATAAAATGATCTACAAACAAGCTGATATCCTCTTTCCTTTCTCTTAATGGGGGCAGCTCAAGCAGAAATTCATTTAATCTGTAATAGAGATCCTGTCTGAATCTTTTACTGTTCACAGCTTCAGCCAATTTAATATTTGTTGCAGCAATAATCCTGATATCCAGATTTATGGATTTCTTTGCACCAAGTCTTGTGACTTTTCTTTCCTGCAATACCCTCAGCAGCTTAATCTGATTTGGATCCGAGAGATTTGTGATTTCATCAAGAAAAATTGTTCCTTCATGTGCCAGTTCAAATTTACCTTCCTTTGCATTCTTTGCATCAGTATAAGCTCCTTTTTCATGACCAAATAATTCGCTTTCAATGAGAGACTCCGGGATTGCGCCGCAATCTACTGCAATAAAATTTTTATCTTTTCTGTCACTTAAACTGTGTATCATACATGCGATTACTTCTTTGCCGGTTCCGCTTTCGCCTTCTATCAAAACGCTCAGGTTAGTCGGAGCCACTATATTCACTTGTTCAAATACTTTTTTCATTGATTCGGAATTTCCTATGACATTTCCGTGTCTGTAGTTTTCGTCTAACTTTTTTCTGAGCAAATTGACTTCCTGCTTCAGATATTTCACCTCAAGAGCTTTTTTTATCAGAACTATCATCGAATCATTATCAAACGGTTTTGTAACAAAATCAAGAGCTCCGATTTTTATTGCCTCAACTGCCGTTTTAATTTCACCGAATGCAGTCAGCATGATCACAGGTATTTGACTATTCAGTTCTTTGATTTTTTTCAGGATTTCAAGACCGTTCATGCCCGGAAGTCTAAGGTCCAGAATGACCAGGTCGTAAGTATTTTTTTTAACTTCCTCAAGTGCGGCAATCCCTTCAGCAACTGCATTACATTCAAATCCTGATTCCTCTAAGAGTTCAGTTAAAGTAAACCTCAATACTTCATTATCATCTACAATTAATATTTTTTCCATTTTTTAATTATTTAATTCAAATTGGCAATTTGATATGTATAGTTGTTCCCTTGCCGACTTTACTTTCTATTTTAAACTTACCTTTATGTAATATTATAGTCTGATAGGATAATCCCATACCCAGTCCCACTCCGTCATCCTTTGTTGTGAAAAACGGTTCAAGAATTTTATCTATGTTTTCTTCCGAAATGCCGACACCGGTATCAATAATATCTATTATCATATCTTTACAGACTTTGTCTTCCTGCACTCTTACTGTCAGAGTTCCGCCTTTACTCATTGATTCAATGGAATTTGAAATAAAATTCATGAACGCATTTTCAAGTTTTAATTTATCAAGATGCAGAAGGCTTAAATCCCCGGGAATATCTTTAACTATTTTAATTCCGTTAATATTGCATCTTGCCTCTACATTTTCAAGAACATTACCAAGCATTTCCCCCAAATTTACTTCCCGGAAATCCAGGTCTCCCGGAGTGGCAAAGCTCAGAAGATTTTTTATGATTTTATTGGCTATCTCGACATTTGATATTATATAATTCAGCCGTCTTTTATTTTTTTCATCCAGACTGGTTTTTGAGATAAGCTGTGCGAGACTGCTTATATTGGCAAGCGGATTTCTTATCTCATGAGCAACCCCGGATGAGAATCTACCCAGAGCGGCAAACTTTTCATTGTAAATCAGCTCATTCTGAGTCTCTACTAAGATAGCATTTGTTTTTCTGAGTTCCTCCTCAGCATTTTTAATCTCAGATATATCCTGGCATATGCCGACAATTGAATTTGCATCTCCTTCATCGTTTCGGATAAAAGATGTTGATAAATATGTATTAAAAGTTGTCCCGTCTTTTCTCTTTGTCATAAGCTCGCCTTTCCAGCCTTTCATCAGGTTTCTTTCGAGAACATCTTTTTTTAAACCGGCGCTTACATTATCATCGGACAATATCGGGATCTCTTTTTCCGATATTTCGGATAAATAATATCCGTAAGTCGTTTCAAAAGCTTCATTCACAAAAATCGTTCTGAGGTTTAGGTCAGTAATAAATACGCAGTCTTTAATGCTTCTTACTGCATGTGCGAAGAGTTTGATTTTGTTTTGTATCAGTTCTTTTTCTTCGTTTTCCCTGATCAGTTTTGTAAGAGCATTTGCGAGTTCATTTGTTCTGTCTTTTACTTTCTTTTCCAGTTCAATATAACTTAATCTCAGCTTTTCTTCGGATTTTTTCCTTTCTATGAAATTACCGATTTGCCGTCCGGCAGATTCCAGGACTTCTATCAGGTCCTTTTTTTCTTCAATGTGTTTTTTATTAAAGAATTCAAATATCGCAATAGTCTCCTTTCCGTTCGATATTGGTATTCCCAATCCTGAATTCCAGCCCTTTCTGGAAAGACCTTCAAGTCTTTTAAAAGACTTGGCATTGCTTAAATCCTTTGTCCACATTGATTTCCCTTCTTTGAATATTGTCCCGGTGAAATCCATTCCTTTTGAAAACTTCATTGAGTCATTGTACAATCCGGAATTCAGCGCAGCATCATTGTCATCTTCACTCCAGAAATAATCGGGTTTAACATATTCATTTTTCTCATCAGCAAGCCATAGAATTCCGAAATTCCAGCCAATATCGCTGCAAATATTTCTCAATAGATTTCCTGAAGCTTCTTCAAGTGAATCTGATTCGGCAAGTGTTTTTGAGACATCATACTGTATTTTCAGAAATCTTTCATTTTTCTTTATTTCATTTATATCCATACAGGAGCCAGTGTATCCTGCAAATTCATTTCCTTCATATCTCGGAATCCCTTTGTCCATCAGCCATATATAATCTCCTCGTGAATTTCTTAATCTGTATTCCATTTCAAACGGCTCTTTTTTATCAAATGCTGTTATGAATACATCCTGAGATTTTTTTAAATCATCCGGATGCACTCCAAGTCTCCATCCGTTACCTGTTTCCTGATCTATTGATCTGCCTGTAAATTCAAGCCAAGCTTTATTGAAGTAATTATATTGCTTGTTTTTATCGCAAATCCAGATTAGCACGGGAGCAGAATCTGCCAGCAGGCGGAATCTTTGTTCGCTTTCACGCAGGATATCCTCTGTTTTCTTCCTTACTGTAATTTCGTCATGCAATTTTTCGTTTGTTTCCTGTAATTCCAGCGTCCTCTCGTTAACTCTTTTTTCAAGTCCGCTGTAGGATTCAAGCAGCAGCTTATCGGTTTTATTTTTATTTTTTAACAGTATATCAGAGATGTAAAGCGAAAATCCTATCACTGCAAACGAAAACAGGCCTGTTATGAGAATGAACAACTGTATCTTGGAATTTGTACGATCGGCTTCACGGGTTCTGCTTTTTAATATAGTGATTTCGTTTTCCCTGAATTCACTTGTAATCTCTTTTATCTTTGCTAAGTTATTCTGTATAATATTTGGAGTTTTTACCTGTCTTTCAGAATATTCAGACGATGAAGAATCGGCGCGTACAGTATCTGTTAATGATGATTTAATAATTGAAATATTCTTTGTTGCAAGAGAATCTATTTCGAACAATAGTTTCTGCTGCCCAGTATCTTCAGAAGTCAGTTTTTTCAGATTAATTACGGAGTTATTGAGATCATTTACCAGAAGATCATACCGTGACAGATAATCTTTTTCACCGGTATTTGCATAGCCCGTTTTTGTAAACGGAATTTCAAATAATTTAGATTTCAGATCTTCAACCTGCTTGATTACTTCATTAGAATGATTAATCCAGTTCAAATCACTTTTATACCGCTCTATATTATGGTATGTAATAATACTTAATATAAATACACAAAGCAAAAATATTAAGAATGCCGTAGGAATAAATTTTTCGAGAGGAAAATTCCTGTCAATTTTTATGAATCTGTCGGAAAGCTTTTGATAAAAGTATGAACCCATAACTCAAAAATATTTGAATAACTGACAAATACTGTCAACTCTGTCAATTTTAAAGTTTCTGAACTTTAAAAACCGTTAAAACCACTCATTCAGGAGAGTATTTTTATGGCACCGAAAATGAATAAGTATATATCAAATACCGAGTGGAGTATTGATTATGTTAAAAGATACAATTTAATTTCTGCATTTTCAAATGTCATATTTTGTATTCAAAATTTTTATTAAACCAAAAACAGAAAGGTAAAAAATGAAAACCATTAAATTTCTTATTGCTACATTAGTATTATTTTTAGTTATGGGCGTTTCAGCTCAGTCACAGACCAAAATTAAGTCACCGTATCCTGTATTTTCAGTAAGTCCCGTTGGCGGAGTATCATTTCCCATTGGAACTTTCGGTGATAATTTCAAAACAGGTCCGAGTTTTGGACTGGATGTTAGTTACAGAGTAAATAAAGAGGTCGGATTCTTCGGTAAATTTGGTTACAATATTTTCTCAAATAAAACTTCCAGTGACCTTCCGAATAATAACATTATGGAATATACTGTAGGACCGAGATATTTCTTTACTTCAAAAAATCTTAAGTCAGCAATGTTTGTTGAAGCAGGAGTAGGCGGATATACATTGACACAGGATGCATTTATACTTGGCGGAAGAGAAGTTCCAAAAGTATCGGATACAAAGTTCGGTATCAACGCAGGAGTCGGAGCAACATTGAATCTTGGCAGAACTGTAGACCTTATCGTTAAAGTGAAATATCACAATATTCTTACTGAAGGCGGATCTACAAGTTTCCTTTCACCGCTGGTCGGAATTGATATAAGATTATAAATAAATTTGTTAGCACATTAAGAGTAAAAGAGAAACTTCTTTTACTCTTAATTTTTATAATCATATCACTGCTGTAAAACTATAGAAACAATATTTTCAAAACTTAATAATTAAATAACGATCGGAGGAATCAGAAATGAGTGAAAATGTTAAAAATACAAAAGGTTATCTGAAAGGATTAATAACAGGCGGAGCTATCGGCGGATTAATTGCGCTTTTATTCGCTCCAAAAAGCGGTAAGGAATTGAGAAAAAACATAAACGCAAAGAAAGATGAGTTACTTGACAGTTCTGACCGCATTATTGAAAATGTAAAAGTCAAAGCCACGGAAATAATAGCTGATACAAAGGACAAAGCCGGACAATTAATTGACAGCGGGAAAAAAAAGATTGAATCAGCTTCGGAAATTTCCGGTGATATTTTATCCGGCGGGAAAGAAAAACTGGATTCTATTACCGATAAAGCAAAGGAATTAATGAATCACGGTAAAGAAGCACTGACAGAAGAGATATCAAAAGTAAATGATGAAGTAAAATCAGGAGTGGAAGCATTTCAGGAAGAAAGAAACAGCAAAAAAGACAGTTCTAAGGGATACAAAAACATTTACAATGAAGACAGAACAAATTCAAAGAAATAAATGCTTTAAAGATTAATCAATACTAAATTTTATCAGATATTTAAATACAATTAATCATTTATAAAAATAAACTCAGGAAAGGAAAATTATTATGTTGTGGACAATTTTTGTAATACTTCTTGTTCTTTGGCTCATAGGAATGGTTTCATCCTACACTATGGGTGGATTTATACATGTACTGCTGGTAATAGCAATTATTACTCTTGTAATCAGGCTGATACAGGGCAGAAAAGTAGTCTAACTTATGCAAATTGTAATTTGCATAAATGAACAGTTAATTTGAAGTAATTGAAACTCTCAAGCCGGTTTGGAATTCATATTTAAATCCAAACCGGCGTTTGAGATTAGAAAACTCAAAATGATCCACCTGATGCTGCTTAGGTTTCCTCAGTATGTAACACAAAAATAAAAATAGTTATCACTTATTTAAACTTTATATGCTGTTTTGCGGAATCCTTACATAGTTTGTCACCAATGAAAGATTTTACTTATACAGGATAGATTACTGATCCAATATGTTAATAATTAATTGGTTTTATTTATCCGGTATCGTAAAGCACAGAAAAGATACTTTTAATTTATAAATTCAACATTATGACCAAATTTTTAGCAATGTTATGGTTAGCTTTAGTTCCTTTGACTTTTTCAGGTTGTGAATTCATTGGAGATGTATTTAAATCAGGCATCCTTATAGGTGTTATTATTATTATAGCAATTATTGCAGTAATATCATTTGTGATCAAATTATTTACAAAGTAAAAATTATAGTAAAATTTCATAAATCAAATGTAATTTTATTCTTGTAGCCTGAAATTGGTTTTTTTTCACAGCAATGCGAAAAAAAATGATCTTAATCATAATTTCAAAAGAAACCAATTTCTTCAATTCCGGTCAATGTTGACCAATACAAATTTTTAAGATGTACAATTCCGGTTATCATGTTCTGAGAATCCGGAATTTTTAATTTCAAAATCAGTCTGCTTTTAAAATATAATTAGCAATTCTTTTTATGTTGAGAGAAACAATAATTCTAAGAGATTTCTATTTTTCCTGTGAATTAAAGATTCTAAAACTATATTTTATAAAATGAATTCAGATTTCGAAAACATTCCCGGTTACATAAAGTATTCAATTCTTCTTGTTGGTATCTGCGCCCTGGGCTTTTTACTTTTCATTGGACAGGATATAATAATCCCTTTGTGTTTTGCATTACTTTTTGCGATCCTTTTAGATCCGCTTGTTACTTTTTTTGAAAAAATCAAAATCCCGCGGATTCTTGCCATCATACTTGCCATAATAGTCGGATTCCTTCTGATCACGGCATTAATTTATTTTGTTTCTGTTCAGCTGAGTTCATTCGATGATACACTCCCGAATTTCAAGGAAAGATTCGGAATTGTTATTGAAAAGATAAAGACATGGCTGTCAACTGAATTAAACATCAGCAGGAAAGCTATCAATACTCAGTTTGATAAATGGAGCAAATCTGCACTTGAAGAAAGCGGAACAGTGATCGGATATTCTGTTACTAAGTTGACTGAACTGATTATCGTATGGTTATTAATACCTGTATATGTTTATCTGTTTCTTTATTATGAGAAACTCCTGCTGCTGTTCATTGAAAGAGTAAGTGAAAAAGGAAATCAAAAGGCAATAGGCGAAGTAATGATAGAAGGAAAGAAAATGATTCAGACTTATCTTGCCGGATTATTTTTGGAAATAATAATAATGTCAGTACTTAATTCAGCCGGTTTATTGATCTTAGGAATTGAATATGCAATTCTGCTGGGGATAATCGGAGCGTTATTAAATGTTATTCCTTACATAGGAGGCATAATAGCAACTGCTTTGCCTATGCTGATAGCAATTGTAACTAAAGATTCTCTTGTTTCTCCCCTGCTTGTATTAGCCGTATATCTTTTTATACAGTTTATTGATAATAATTTTATCGTTCCTTTTGTAGTAGCATCCCGTGTAAAGATCAATGCTTTGGTTTCAATAATTGTTGTTCTGATATTCGGATCACTATTCGGAATAGCGGGAATGTTCCTTGCAATACCCCTGACTGCAATCGTCAAAATTATTTTAGACAGAGTCGAATCTTTAAAACCTTACGGTTTACTTCTCGGAGTTGAGACTCCTGCAAATACTGTTTTTTATAACATATTTAAAAAGTTTGATAAATCAAAAACAGATAAGACGAAAAAGCAGGATTAAATCTCCCATGCAGGTTTTAAGCAAAAAAATATTGTGCTGAATGACCATCCGAAACATTATTAATTTTTATTCCCGGTATATGACAATACTTTTATTACTGTACATTGTGTAAAGTCACAATGTTATTCAGATTACTTTTTCTTTTTCTTTTAGTGATTAATATTAGTAAATTGTTAGTCAAATTTTAAACAAAAAATAGAATAAATGTTTGGTTTTATTAAAAAAATATTCCCTTCGAAACACGAAAAGGATGTAAATTCAATTCTTCCGATTGTGGAAGAGATCAATAAATATTATCAGGAATTCGAATCCCTGTCGGATGAACAGTTAATTGCAAAGACAGCCGAATTCAAGCAAAGAATCAACTCTGAAACTGAAGAAACAAGAAATCAGATAAATGCACTTCAGGAAAAGCTGAAAGAAGATATTGAGCACAATGACAGACAGGATATTTATGATGAAATGGAAAAGCTTGAAAAAGAAAACTATGAAATTACAAAGGCAGTACTTGACGACATACTTCCTGAAGCTTATGCTGTTGTAAAGCAAACCTGTAAAAGACTCGTAGGAAAGGAATGGACTGCCGCGGGAAACAAGATAAGATGGAATATGATCCCCTATGATGTGCAGCTTATCGGCGGTATTGTTCTTCATCAGGGTAAAATATCTGAAATGGCGACAGGTGAGGGAAAAACTCTTGTAGCTACTCTTCCAATGTATCTTAATGCGCTTGCAGGCAGAGGCGTTCATCTGATTACCGTTAACGACTATCTTGCTAAAAGGGACAGTGAATGGATGGGAGAAATATTCAGGTTTCACGGGCTTACAGTCGGAGTCATACTGAACGACATGGAAGCAAATAAGAGACGTGAAATGTACAATTGTGATATTACATACGGAACTAACAATGAATTCGGATTCGATTATCTCAGGGATAATATGGTGGTGGACAAAAGTTATCTCGTACAGAGAGAACATTTTTATGCAATAGTCGATGAGGTGGATTCCGTTCTTATTGACGAAGCAAGAACACCGTTAATTATTTCAGGACCTGTGGAAGCGCCGACACATAAATTTGACGAGCTGAATATCAGGGTAAAAAAACTCGTTGAAGCCCAGAGAAATCTTGTCAATAAACTTACCGGTGAAGCTGAAGAGATTTTACTGAAGGGGGAACTGTCCAAAGAAGATGAATCAAAAGCCGGAATGGCAATATTAAGAGCAAGTCATGCTTTGCCAAAGCATAAAAAGCTTCAGAAACTTCTGAGCGAACCTGCCAATAAAAAACTGCTTCTTGCCACTGAATCCGAATATTTAAGAGACAATGCAAAGCAAATGCATATTGTTGATGATGAATTGTATTTTGTAATCGACGAGAAATCGCATATTACCGATCTCACTGAAAAAGGACGGGAGCTCCTCGCACCGAGTTCAATGGAAAGAGACTTCTTTACACTTCCTGATCTCGGAACCGAATTTGCCGGCATTGAAAATAACACCGAACTTTCAATTGAAGAAAAAGAACTCCGCAAAGATGATCTTACCAAAATATATTCTGAAAGAAGCGACAGACTTCATACTGTCCAGCAATTGCTTAAAGCTCACGGATTGTATGAGAAAGATGTTGATTATGTCGTTCAGGACGGAAAGGTAATGATTGTGGATGAATTTACGGGAAGGATTCTGAGCGGAAGGAGATATTCCGAAGGACTTCATCAGGCGATTGAAGCAAAAGAGGGAGTTCATGTGGAAAAAGACACACAAACCCTTGCTACAATCACACTGCAGAATTATTTCAGACTCTATAAAAAATTAGCAGGAATGACGGGTACAGCTGAAACTGAATCTGCAGAATTCTTTGACATTTACAAACTTGACGTAACCGTAATACCAACCAATATGGATTGCGTAAGGAATGATATGAATGATTTTGTTTACAGAACAAAAAGGGAAAAGTATAATGCCGTAATTGACGAAATTATAGCAATGAAGAATATCAGACGTCCCGTTCTTGTGGGAACTACAAGCGTGGATGTTTCTGAAACGATTTCCAGACTTCTCAAAAGAAAAAATGTACATCATGAAGTCCTTAATGCTAAACAGCATCAGAGAGAAGCGCAAATTGTTGAAAATGCAGGTTTGCCCGGAGCCGTTACCATCGCCACGAATATGGCAGGAAGAGGTACAGATATAAAACTCGGTCCGGGTGTAGCTGAAGCCGGCGGTCTGCACATAATCGGTACTGAACGTCACGAATCGAGAAGAATTGACCGGCAGCTGAGAGGAAGAGCCGGAAGACAGGGAGATCCGGGTTCGTCTAAATTTTTTCTATCGCTTGAAGATGATCTGATGAGATTATTCGGAAGCGAAAGGATTGCGAGCGTTATGCAGAGACTCGGCATTCAGGAAGGTGAGGCGATCGAACATAAGATGATCACAAGTTCCGTTGAAAGAGCACAGAAAAAAGTTGAAGAAAATAATTTTTCCATCAGGAAAAGACTTCTTGAATATGACAATGTAATGAACCATCAGAGAGAAGTTGTTTACACAAAGAGAAAGTCTGCATTAATGGGTGAAAGACTTAAAGACGAGATTTTTGAAATGGTTGAGAAGGCTGTTGATGCAATGGTTAATAAATATTACGCTGACGGAAACATCGACGGGCTCAGGGAGGAAGTTCAAAGGACATTCCTCGTTATTATAAATGTATCCCCTGAGGAATTTCAGAAACTCGGAGAAACAGGATTAAAGGAACTAATAATGAAAGAGACCAGGGCTTTTTACGACAGAAAGGAAGAAAGATACGGCGCTGATCTTATGGGACAGATCGAAAGATTTGCAATGCTGAATGTGATTGATGAAAAATGGAAAGAGCATCTCAGGGAAATGGATGATCTCAAGGAAGGTATCAATTTCAGAGCTTACGGTCAGAAGGATCCGCTGTTGGAATACAAGAGTGACGGATTTAAATTGTTTGTGGAAATGCTTGACACAATATCTACAGGCGTGATCAATTTTATTTTTAAATTTACGACACAGACACCAGAAGAAGCTAAAACAGTAAGGGCTCCGAGACAGGTCAATGAATCAAGATTAAGAACTTATCATGAATCTACAGAAGGAATGGGCTATATCGGGGGCAGCGATGATGGCAGCGGACAGGATTCGAATGTTAAAAAAGAACCTGTGAAAGTCGGTGAGAAGATAGGAAGAAATGATCCCTGTTTCTGCGGAAGCGGCAAAAAATACAAGAACTGTCACGGCAGATCTTCAAAGGAAGCGGTTAAGTAAGAAAAGTCATGAAATTTTCAGAAGAGACCAATAATTTAATTGATGACGTAAATTCCGGATCGGTTAATCCCGTAAAAAATCTATATGAGTTATCGGTTATTGCTGAAATCGCTCTTGCAGGAAATAAGTTAAATGAATTCAAGGATCTGATCTTCACGGCAAAATATATTAAAGGTCTGAAATCGGTACTTAACAACAGGATTGTAAATGCAGATGATTTTACTGAAAAAATATTCGATGAATTCAACAGCAGTCTCCGGAAGTTTATCGGGCAGTTGAAAAACTATCTGAATGATTCGGATGAGATGATATTCAAACACTTTACGGACAGATATTTCCGGATGGATCATGATTGCATTTTAAGTACTCTTGAACTTATTGACGATCTCTCACTTTGCAAAGAGTATCTTAACAGGAATCCGGACAGACTCTGAGTTTAAACATCTTCAGATCATAAAAAAGGCATAGACCGTTTCCGGTCTGTGCCTTTTAATTTACTGCAAAAAATATTTAAACGTTTTCGTATTCTCTTATCTTAATATCCTCAACCGGAATTATTACTGAAGTTTCCTTTTTGCTCATAATTTCAAAAGATTCCTTTTCTTTGTTATTTTTGAGTTTCTCCTGAAGTTCAAGACTCCTTCGTATTTTCATTTCGAATTCCTTCAGTTTATCTTCTATGCTCTGATTTGCATTTTTCTTTGCGATCATGTCTTCTCTGTATCTCTTAAGAAAATATCCGATTGTCTCTACCCTTATTTTGATTGAACCTGAAGGCTTATTCTCATCTATATCCTTAAATGAAAAATAAGGAGTTCCGGAATTTTCTACTATCTCCTGTATTACAGTATATATCGGAGCATCGTGCCCGCATTTAAATGATGACAATTCAAGAGCAACAAGATTAGGATGCCTTGCTGTGTATTTTGCAGCCCAGACTTTGCGCGAAGTGTTTTCCGAATATGAATTCTTCCATACATCGGAGATATCAAAACCCGATTTTATTATGCCGGCTCTTATCTCATCTCCGAATAAACTGTCCATGGTTTCTTCATCAGTCGGCAATGCATCCTGATAAAGAACAGGATATCCAAGCTTCTGAAATTCCTCCAGTATCTCGTGATTTATTCCAGGATCATTGTGATATGGTCTTGCCAGTACTACAATTCCGATCTTATCTTCTTTCTCAAGTTTATCCAGAACAGATTTAGATTCGGATTTCAGATCATTCATGAATTTATAATACGCCTTATATCCTTCCTTAACGGCTTTCCTGTTTTCTTCCGTACTTAATCCGAGTTTTTCACTGAAACATTCATACATCTGCTTAGCAGTAAGCTGCTCATTATACAGCTGTACAAAAGGACACATATATTCTACACCGAATTCCTTAAACAGATCACCTTCTTTTGTGAATGCAGCTTTTGCCGCTTCTATCGTAGCCGTGATCGTCGGACAGGCAGTATGCGCCTGAGCAAATTCAAGGTCTGAGGGCATTGTGTCAACTATCGGCGAAAAGAGAAAATCAATTTTCTTTTTCTTATTCTGAACATAAAGCAGATTATGTATGTGCGGTATTGCTACTTTAGACGGAAAACACGGATCTATGCTTCCGCGCTTTGCTCCGGCTTTATACATTTCTTCGGATGTGAATTCTGAAAATACAAAATTACCCGGCATTATTCCGAGCGATTCGAAATATGCCGTGAAGAACGGAGTGTGCTGATACATATTAAGAACTCTCGGAATTCCGATTACAAGTTTCTTTCGTTTTTCCATAAGCTCTTCCTTCCTGGCATATTCTTCTTTCTGCTTTTTGCTTACAAACAAACCTTTAGGCTCTTCATTCTTATCAAAGACCAGATCAGGTTTGTAAGTTATCCATGCATCTTTTGCCGCAACTTCAATAATATTCGGATTTTCTTTTTTAATATCATCTAATTCTTCTTTTATTCCTCTCATATCTGCAATGTCTTCTACAGTCCCCTTCTCGCAGGTGGCAATTATAAGTCTTTGCGTTCCCTCTGCCATCGGAACTTTCGATTTCGGATTTACTATTAACTCCGGTTCAATGACATTTAATTCTATGAATTTCTTTCTTTCTTCTTCTAATCTTTCTTCAGGAATTGATTCAGTCTTAACATCAATAAATGTCCTGAGGCATTTGTTTTTGCAGAAGTAACATCTTGTTGACTCTTCTCTTGTGGTTTTGAACAAAATCTTTGAAACTCTTTCAAGTCCTATGAATTCCGTTCTCTTGCCGTTATGATACAGTCTCGCAGCTTCAATGCCGCAGCCGATTGCTCCTGCTTCCCCTGTATGCTTATGTACAAATACTTTCGGAGTAATGCCGCTGCCTTTGAATCTCTCTTCAATGAAATCAACCTGTGTTTTTACTGCTGCTAAGTTATGCTGCGTTCCGCCCTGAAGTACAAAAGTGGAACCGAGTTTTGCAAGATTGGGGATCTGAGAAACGTAAAGCCAGATATTCTTTGGCAGTACGTTTGCTAATCCTGCCATGATCTCCTCTGCTTTCCATCCCTGTCTCTGAAAATCTACAATATCAGACTGCATGAACACGGCGCAGCCGTATCCGAATGTCGGGAAAGTTTTAGCTGAGAAAGCTTTGTCTGCGAATTCTTCCACTGTATATCCGAATCCCTGCGCAGTTGACTGAAGGAAATATCCGTTACCTGCAGAACACTGAGTATTAAGCTTGAAGTCAACTACTCTTCCCTGATTAAGAATAATAATTTTAATATCCTGCCCTCCGACATCACAGATCACATCCGTATCAGGATAAAAATGAAGTCCGGCTTGTGTATGAGCAACAGTTTCGACAAGCGCTACATCGGCATGAAGGACGTCTTTCAGAATGTCTTTAGCGTATCCTGTCGTTCCTACTCCAAGCACTTCAAGGGTCGCTCCCTGCTCTTCAACCTGTTCCCTTAGCTTACCGAGAATTTCAATAGTATCTTCGATCGGATTTCCTTTTGAAAGCTGATATGCTTTGACAAGAACTTCTTTATCCAGTGAAACAAGCGCTGCCTTGGTCGATGTAGATCCTCCGTCAATTCCGATGAAACCTTTCACAACTTCACCCAGCTGAAACTTTGCAGGAATGAATTTCTCCACCCTATGCTTTTCCTTAAAAGCATTAAGTTCTATTTCATCTTTTGAAAGTCCGGTTGTATTTCCTCCGCTGAATTTCTTCTTCTCCTCTTCCCTTCCGATTAAGATATAATGCTCAAGGTCTTTCCATCCTTTATATACTCCGATATGTTTTTCCTCATCTTTCCCGAATTCGATCGCACCGATAGCTGCAAAATACTGAGCATTCTCCGGAACCTTGATCAGATCTTCAGGAGCAACACCGGACGGAAGCTTTACTTTTCTCTCTTCCCAGATCTTCGGAATGTTATATTTCCAGCAGTCTTTCATTCCTTTAATGTAACAATTCGGTCCGCCAAGCAGCAAAACTTCCGGCATTAAAGTATGTCCTCTTGTCAGTACTGAAATGTTCTGCTGAATAATTGATTCAAAAAGAGAAGCCATCAGCTGATCAGCCGGAACGCCTGACTTCTGCAGTCCGTTTATATCAGTCTCTGCAAATACTCCGCACTTTCCCGCAACAGGATGTAATCTTAGATCATAATATCCCATGTTGCATAGTTCGTCTGCAGGAATTTTCAGCTTTGCATTTATCTTATCAATGACAGCGCCTGTTCCTCCCGCGCATTTATCATTCATCGAAGGGATTTTCTTTTTCTTTCCGGTCTCAGCATCAGGTTTGAAAATAATGATTTTAGCATCCTGACCTCCGAGTTCAATTACGGAATGAGTCGCCGGATACAGCTTCTCTACAGCAAGCGATACTGCATTCACTTCCTGTACGAATTTGCCGCCTATGTACTTTCCGATATTTGAACCGCCTGAACCTGTGATGAAACATCTTACCTCAGAAGGATCTTTTATGTCGCATTCCTCTTCGATCTTTTTAAGAAGTTCAAGGGACTTTTCCGGCTGCTTTGTATCGTGGCGCTGATAATCTGACCAGATTATGACATCCTGATCAACATCTATGACTACTGCCTTTACTGTAGTAGATCCGACATCAAAGCCGATGTAGAGGTTTCGTTTAAAGGACATTTTATTATTTTAGATTTTAGATTTATGATTTTAGATTTTACAGACGCAATGTATTGCGTCTCTAC
>JAFDZQ010000041.1 GCA_018266895.1 Bacteroidota bacterium | reverse complement strand
TGAATAGTTTTTCAGAAGTCTCTATTAATAAATATTTATATCTTTCTCATTTCCGGCAGAAAATCAATTGCGGGTTACCGGGAAATGAGAAAGTCTCGCGAAACAAATTACAATTTTTAATAATACAAAAAATAATTCTGACTAAATTATCTGCTGAATAAATATGAAATATTCAGACCGCAGAAAAAATTTCTTCTTGGACCGGATTCATAAAATTCCTGCCTGTCGGAATTGATCTGAATAAATGCGACATATTTTTTATCGAAAATATTGTTCAGTCCTGCAAAAGCAAGCACCCTGAAGTTTTTAAATGTCAGATCACCTCCTAACTGCACACCGGTCAGCAGAAAATCTTTCGTCTTCAGACTGTCTACATTCTTATCATCGGCATACATTTCACCTGTATAAACACTATTGCCTTTTATAAACAAAGACTGATTATTTCCCAGACTGTAGGTGTAAGATAATTCAGTTGTAAAATAGTTATCAGGATTTGATGGTTCTTTATTGCCAGAATAATCTTCTTCCGTTATCTGACCTTCACCGTCAATACTTCTGGCTTTGTAAGTGTCATATTTGAAATCGGAATAAGTATAAGTGGCTTTAAAATCCAGACCTTTTGTTACTTTGGTTGTAAGACCAAACTCAATTCCCTTTCTGTTGACTGTCGCCGCATTTCTGTAATAAACGTTTCCGTCTACGGTAAAGGGAATGATGGCATCATCAATCTTTGTATTGAACATTGTCAGTTCAATAAATGACCTTGTGAATAAATTACTTTTGCTGTTTATTAATTCACCTTTATATCCCAGTTCGAAATTCACAGAACTCTGAGGATTAAGATCCGGATTAATGAGTTTTAATCCGCCGTCGGATGAGAAAGGAAAATTATCAAGCTCATTGTTAGCCGGTGTGTCAAATCCAAGACCAAATGAACCGTAAACTGACATTCTCGGAGTAAGTTTCAAATTAAGAGCAAACTTAGGTGCGAATTTATCGAACAATCTGCTTGTGTCCTTAAATCCTGCTATCAGGTCCTGTGAACGTGTTACAACTCTGTCATATCTTCCTGTTACGAGAAAGGCAAGTTTCTTATTGATCACCGGGATCTGATTAAGAAAATAAAAACCAACATTACTAAGAGTTTCATCGGTCAGAGTCTGAAGCTCATCTCCTTTTAATCCTCCGATATTATTGAATTCGCTTATCGGACCTGTCTGATAATACAGATCACCCCCGAGGGAAAACTCGTTCTCCCTGTCACCTATCATCGATTTATTTATAAATCTGAAAGAACTCCCCACTCCGTACCGGGTAAATATTCTGTAAGTCGCAGCAGTTCTCTCAAGATCTTTTATTGTACCGTAACCCGTGAACTCAAAGAAATTGTTTTTTGTCTTGCCGAAACTGGCATTATATGTTATTCCTAATCTGCCTTTATTGCTTATTCTTTTCGTATCTCTGCTTTCATCTCTTCTGTTTGCAGCAAGATCATCTTTGTTATACTGAGCAAGAGTTAATGATCCCGGAAGCTTTATCAGACCATTTACATAATATCCGTAGATTGCAAGTTTTGAATAGTTGTTCAGATCGGTCTCATAAACTGTGTTTAATCTTGTCTGATAAGTCTCGCTGTGCTGTCTGTAACCTCTGTAATTTTCATAACTGTATGTGGTCATGAATCTCTGATAACCCGAATTCACTCCGAACTTCAATCCGTTCTTTCTGAGATTATATTCCCCGAATTCATTATCAGACATTACAAATGATGTTGGAAAATATTTATCAGTGAAAAAGTTAATCACTCCACCGGGTGCATTTGTGTATAATGAACTCAGATTTCCTTTAGCTACTTCAATTTTACTTATTGCAGTGAAATCAAGCGCTTCGACTCTTGTCTGTCCGTCAGGTTCGGATTCCGGTATTCCGTCAAGTAAAATCCTGATGCCTCTTATTCCTGTATTTGATCTTGTCCCGAACCCTCTTATGGAGACCCGTACATCATGATTACCGTATCTCGGCTGCAGCATAAGACCGGGAATGTTCGTCAGTACTTCATTGATCCCCATTTTTCTGCTCGACTTCCATTCTGTTTTATCCACTCTCTGAACAGAAAAAGGAATATCTATCACTTTTTGTTCTGTGCGGGTCGCGGATATAATTACTTCATCGGTTTGATATTCCGTCGTATCATCCTGTGAAAACGCCGGGGTATAAACCAGAATCAAAAAAAATAATATTTTATATAAATGTTTACGCATAAGATTTAAATATTTTGATCTTTCATTTTAAATAAAATTAGTCTGTTGAATTTATGGTACGAATAATAACTTGTGTTTGCTTAATATGGAGGTGCTCTTTCTTTTGTAATATTTGTTAAAAGATCTTCCTGAAGTGAATTTTCATTTAATATTACAAAACGTGAACGTTCACGTATTAAAAGAATCTGCGAAGTGTTTAAATCGTCTATGGAAATTGAATTTTCGGATACAGCTATAATGGTATCTATTTCATTTCTTTCGACAGAATATTCTCTTCCGAGATCTTCCGCTATAACAAAGAATAAGCATATCCCTAAAATAAGGATAAGATTTGCTTTCAGATCATTTTGGCTTAAAAATGAAAGGTTTTTAAAGATGTTTAAATATTTTCTGAAAGATTTATTCAAGTAAGGGTATTATAAAATCTTTAATTAAAAAATATTCTTACAGAATATAGAACATTAAATTTGCAATTTAAACTTCATATTTTACACAAAAATTTTAAGAATTTTCAGAATAAACTGCAGTGGAAATTTTCGTTTCAGACTGTTCATTAAAGATGAAACACTATTCTAAAAATATGAAATTTTTATTCAGTTTTTTAATGATTGTTTCTTTCAGTGATCTTTGAAGGTAAAGATCTTGCAAGCGGGAATTATTATTGCAAACTTGTTTCGGAAAATTTTGTATCCGTAAAAAAGATGATGCTTCTGAAATAAATTGTCCGTGATTTACCTTAATTCCAATATCATTGATAAAAATAAAACCCGCTATGCCGAAACCGGCTTAGCGGGTTACTACTCTATGATCGTTTAATTTTTAAATGTGCATGTTTAAAAATCAAAGATCTCAAATCAAATATCTAAAATCGATTTACGCTTTCTTCTCGCCGTAAACCGTTATACTGTAAATCCCAGAACCGCTTTCTTTATAATTCTCAATTTCCTCTTCTGATAAATACTTTGACAATATGTCATTCGGAATTAGTATTGTTTTCTCTTTCTGAATTATGACATTTTTAAATCCCGCTTTATTCACAAGATCAATGTACTCATTTTTCTGCACTGCTCCGGATACACATCCAGCATACATCTCCCCGGCTTTACGGATATTAGAAGGAAGTTCTCCGATAAGCACAATATCCGAAACACTGAAATGACCTCCGGGTTTTAATACTCTCATAATTTCCGAAAAAGCTTTTTCTTTATCAGGTACCAGATTAAGCACGCAGTTGCTTACGATCACATCTGCAGTATTATCTTTCACAGGGAGGTTTTCAATATCGCCGTAAATAAATTCAACATTGGCAAATCCGAGCTTTTCCGCATTTGCTTTTGATTTTTCAATCATAGCTTCTGTAAAATCAATTCCTATTACTTTTCCTTTTTCACCTGTTTCCGCTCTGGCAACAAAGCAGTCATTGCCGGCACCAGATCCCAGGTCAATAACCGTATCACCTTCCTTTATTTTTGCGAACTCCGTTGGAAGACCGCAGCCGAGTCCGAGATCTGCATCAGGATTATATCCCTTCAGGTCTTTGTATTCATCATTCATGATATTGAATGTTTCATCCGAACAGCAGCCGGATCCGCAGCATGATGTTTCGTTTGTTTCCTTGCTTTGCAGTGCAATTTCACTGTATTTTTCTTTTACAGTCTGTTTTAATTCTTCCGATGTTTTCATTTTTGTATTTTTAAATTGAATAAAATGTATTTAATAACTTTTAGGATCAGCAGCAGTCCTTCCTGCTGCTTTCCGCTTTTGTCTTTGCTTTGTTGAAGAAGCTGTTGAATTCCGAAGCGAATTTATCAAATGTCTTCCAATTGATGCAGTAACACGACTTTGTTCCGTCAATACTTCCCTGAATCAGTCCGGCTTTCATTAATTCCTTCAGATGCTGAGAAACAGTAGATTGCGCCAGCGGCAGTACATCCACTATTTCTCCGCAGATACACATGTCTTTTGCCGCTATGGCTTTTAGTATCGCAACTCTCGCCGGATGGCTGATGGCTTTTGCAAATTCCGCCAGTTCAATTTCAGATTTTTTGAATTCCTCTTTTTTATTCTGTGCCATGACAGGAAGTTAATTAATTTTATATCGTAAATATACGATTAATTTCTATAAAGTCAAATACAAAAATAAATTCTCAATGTCCCTATGATATTTATAAAGTTAATTGAATTATGGAAAACCCATGAAAGTCTTTTAATACACAGGAAGCAAAGGAAAAATTAAACTCTCTGCGCCTCTGTTTCTCTGCGTTAATTTTGGCGAATATGAAAGATCAGAAATATGTACTTCACTAATGTGTAGATTAAAATCAATAAACAGTATATTTTTGTATAAACTCACTTCCATGAATGAAGTTGTAATTTTTTTATCTCGTCTGCAGTTCGCACTGACAAATATATTCCATTATTTCTATCCCCCTTTCTCCATAGGTCTCGGAGTATTTCTTGTAATTTCCGAGGGCATTTATTTAAAAACAAAGAATCTTTTATGGCTTCAGGTTAGCCGTTACTGGACAAAGGTTTTTGCTCTGACTTTTACGATAGGTGTTGCAACCGGCATTCCCATGGAGTTTCAGTTCGGAACCAACTGGGCTGACTATTCGCGATTTGTCGGAGATGTTTTCGGAAGCGCTCTGGCTGCTGAAGGAATATTTGCATTCTTTCTTGAATCGGGATTTCTTGCCATACTTCTTTTCGGATCCGGAAGGGTTTCTCCGAAATTCCATTTCTTCAGTACAATAATGGTATGTCTTGGCGCTCATTTCAGCGCGGTATGGATAGTAATAGCTAATGCCTGGATGCAGACTCCCGCAGGATTTGAAATTGTAATGGGACCTAACGGCATGAGAGCAGAGATAACGGATTTCTGGGCTATGGTTTTTAATCCTTCTTCAATGATAAGGCTGATTCACACATTAATGGGCTGCTGGTTAGCAGGATCATTTTTTGTTTTAAGTGTAAGCGCTTGGTATCTCTTGAAAAAGAAACATATTGCTTTTGCAGCTGCATCTATGAAAGTATCTTTAATTATAGCAGTTGTAATCTCGCTTGCGCAGTTGTTCTTTTCCGGAGATAAAAGCGCAAAGATTGTACATGAATATCAACCGTCCAAATTCGCAGCTATGGAAGGTCACTGGAAAAGCGGTCCTGCCGGCTTAACAATTTTGGGTTTTATTGATGAAAGTAATAAACAGACAACAGGAATTACTATTCCGGGAATTACGAGTATTCTCATTGGTCTTGATCCTGATTATGCAATAAAAGGACTCGATTCCATTCCCTTAAATGAAAGACCGCCTTTACAGATTACATTTCAGAGTTATCATATCATGTTCTCCGCAGGCGTAGCTTTAATTTTACTTTCAGTCCTCGGATGTTTTCTCTGGTGGAGAGGAAAGCTTTTTAATTCGAAATATGTTCTCTGGATGTTTGTATTCTCTGTTTTTCTTCCGGTAATTGCCAATACTGCGGGATGGATAACTGCTGAGGTTGGCCGCCAGCCGTGGATAGTATACGGTCTGATGAAAACTTCTGAAGGAGTTTCGCCGACACTGTCAGCGGGGCAACTGTATTTTTCAAATATTATGTTTTTTATATTATACTTAATGCTGTTCATTGTGTTTATATATGTACTTAACAATAAGATCATTCACGGACCTGAGCCGGCGGAAACTTTAGAGACAGAAAGTTCACTGGTAAAGCTTCCTCAGAAGATCAGGGATATTTTAGATTCAAAGCGAAAAGAATAAAATTCAAATTATGGATCTCAATATTATCTGGTTTATTTTAATAGTGATCATACTGACTGGATATGCCATACTCGACGGATTTGATTTTGGAGTTGGCATACTGCATCTGTTTCACAAAAGCGACGCTGACAGAAGGATTTCAATTAACAGCATAGGTCCGCTGTGGGACGGGAATGAGGTCTGGCTTGTAGTCGGCGGAGGTGCTTTGTTCGCGGCATTCCCCGAAGTATATGCAACGGTCTTTTCGGGATTTTATAATGCATTCATACTTTTGCTGATGATGCTTTTGTTCAGGGGAGTCGCAATAGAATTCAGAAGCAAAAGAGAAGATCAGAAATGGAGAAAAAGCTGGGACATATGTTTCAGCGCGGGAAGCCTGGGAGCTGCATTGCTCTTTGGGATTGCTCTCGGAAATCTTGCAAGAGGAATTCCTCTAGATGAGAAAAAAAATGTCCTCAGCGGTTTCACTGATCTTTTGAATCCTTATTCTGTATTGGTCGGACTGACAGCCGTTTCTCTGCTGACGCTGCATGGTGCAATATTTCTCATTATGAAAACCGAAGGAGAAATGAAACAAAATATCAGCGGCATTGTTAAGAAGTTAATTTTTATTTTTATTTCCCTATATGCAATTACAACCATTTCAACTTTCATTTATCAGCCGCATTTGCTTGAAGTTTTTTTCAGGAACATCTGGCTTGGAGTAATTCCCGTCATTACTTTACTGCTCGTACTGAACATTCCGAGAGAGATACATTTCGGAAGAGAGTTAAAGGCATTTCTGTCTTCATCCGGTACAATTGCGCTTCTGATCTCATTAGTGGCAATTGGCATCTATCCGAATCTTGTAATATCTGATCCCGTTCCGCAAAACAGTCTTAACATATACAACTCGGCTTCTTCAAAAAACACACTCACTACAATGCTTATCATTGCCTGTATAGGCGCTCCTCTTGTGCTGAGTTATACAATTGCCGTTTACTGGATCTTCAGGGGGAAGGTAAAGATTGACAAGAACAGTTATTGATTTAGTGTTCTTATTGCCTTAGCGATAATTTTAATAGTAAAGCTTAGTTATTGACCTCACCCTTCCCGCTATCAGCGGTGCAAAGCCCCCTACTATGCAAGAGTCTTTCTCAAAACTTATTAATAAACACAGAGACTCAGAGACACAGTGGGAGAACTGACTTAAAAACTAATTTCTCTGTGGCACTGCGGCTCTGTATTGAAAGAAATTAAATACTTTTGAGACAGACTAGCAAAAGGGGTTTGGCAGTGGTCTTGAATTAAAAACTGACATTTGCGTAACTTCAGTTTCTAAATAATTACTGATCAAGTTTTTGTATAGAATCTTTCGCTCTTTTATTCTCAGGTCTTATCTTCAAAGCCTGTTCATAACATTTTCTCGCTTTGTCTTTATCGTTTTTGAGTAAATATGCGTCTCCCATATCATTCCATGCGACAACTATTTCAGGGAATTCCTTAGTATAAACTGAGTACAGAGCTAATGCATTATCAGTGTCATTATCTCTCAAAAATTCCCTGCCTGCAAACAACAGTATCATATCATTTACAAGATCAACTCCTGCTGCTGAAAGTTCTTCTTTGTAATGTGCAATAAAATTATCCGCACCTTTTTGTTTTATGATATCATAAATGACCTGTGCAGGAGGAGGACTGAATGGTTTTACTTCCCTGTCATTCAGCACAGCAGATAATCTCTGAGATACTTCTTCAGCCGTGCCTTGATCAAAGTTTGAAAGTACGATCATTACATAATTCTTTTCCATATTAATTCCGAAAAATGCGCTTATTCCCGGCGCACCGCCTGCTATTGCAAACTTTCCGTTTCTCCTGAATTCATTCCAGTTCTGATACTGAACAGGAAACAGAGGAGAGTTGAAAAGTCTGACCTTACTTTCATCTGAAAGCAGCCGGTTATCATTTATAAGTGACTGCGCAAATTTATTCATATCCCCGGTAGTGGAATATATTCCTCCTGCACCGGCTCCGATAATATTCATATCTGAATTATTTTCCTTCGGTCCTAACTGTCCGGAAAGATATCCTTTTGCTTTTCCATCAGCTTCCGTATTCACAACCTTAAATCCTGTATTGTTCATTCCCGTCTTATCAAAAATCCTTTCCTTAAGTATCTCTTCCAGAGACTTTCCTTCAATTTTTTCAACAATGGCAGCAAGAATAACATAACCTGAATTCGAATACTGTACCCTGCTGCCGGGAGTAAAGTTCAGCTTTTCATTCCTGATAAAAGACAATACATCGCTAATGTTCTTCACATTCCGAAGATAATCCGGATTCATAGCATCCCTGAAAAAGTCTCCGAAACCGGATGTGTGATCCGTGAGCTGCTGTATTGTAACATTACCGGATATATCTGATGAAAATCCGGTCAGGTATTTACCTAAGTTATCCGTCATGCTGATTTTTTTTTCATCTGCAAGCTGATGTATAAGAGTTTTCACGAAGAACTTTGTAATAGATCCGGTCTGAAATTTTGTACCGGAAGTATTCGGGATATTGTTTTCGTAATCTGAATTTCCGATGGAAGTTTCGAATGCAGCCTTGCCGTCACTTACGATCAGTACATTTCCGGAAAACACTCCTTTCGAATATGCTTCATTTACTATTTCGCTGAATTTACTGCCATAAACACTTTCACTGTTCTGCGCTGAAAGTGCAGCAGGTAAAATTAAAAACAAAGTTGTTATGATATTAGATTTAAATTTTTTCATAAAGATTATAGTTATTTCTTTTTAATGTTAATAAAAATCCGGCGCAGGATTATTCCCGTGCCGGACATTAGTGATGAATGTTACGGTTTATTTCTTATCTGTGTTAAATTCCATCATGCTTTCTTCTTCTTTTCCTGATTTCTTCGCATTGACTTTTACTTTTACTTTATCACCTTCCCTTATAATCTGAATCTCATCGTCTTTAATACCGGGATTACCAATTTCATCCCTTATCATCTTTCTGATCTCATCATCGGTTTTTCCTTTGAACCTGTCAGGATCTCCTGAACCTGTTTTTCTGATTTCCTTCAGCTTTGTGATATTTTTCCCATCTTTGATTGTCATGTCAAATCCGCCTTCCTTTTTGATCTGATCATCAGGAATACCAACTTTAAGTATCCTTCGTCCTTCACTGTCGCTTTTAAAGTTAACTGTTACCGCTTCAATTCCGGCATTCTTCAGCTGTGAAGTAATTTCTTTTTCAAGTTCAGCATCGCTCATGTTAGTTGCATTGATGTCAATCTTAAACAGATCGTTCAGCAAAACTGCATACACCGGTCTCTTTACCGTCTCATTAAGCGGAATTAATTTTATATCACTTACGCCGCTGATCGCTTCCAGCCGGCTTTTATATCCTGAAACACCGGCATGATTTTCTTTTGGTATGACAAGATTATAGCTGACTACAGCTTTCCCGTTAATATTTTCTTCGTTAATGTTATACTCGCCGGATTTAAACCAGTCTTCATTTTCAATTTTACTTATTGCTTCTGTATTGTCTTTACTGACTGACCATTGCAATACATCTCCTGCCGATTCCTGCTGCGTCACAGGGTAGTTACATGCTGCTACAATAAATGCCAGTATCAGAAACGCATAAGCCAGTCCGGCTTTATGCACAGTAAAATAATTTTTAAACTTCATTATAATATTCCTTTCAGATTTTTTTTTGTTTGATAAATTTTCATTGGCGGTTCTCAGCCATGCTTCGGTAACCGGAAAAGAGTTATCGTAATTTTCATTTCTTAACTCATCGAAGTATTTACTTTCCTTCGATCTCTGCGATGATTCTGATTGTTTCATTGTTTATATCTCCTGTGATTATAGAACTTTTATTTTTTGAATTTGAAATATTTAATTCTTCATCTTCGATAATCTTTCTTAGTTTTTCTCTTGCGCGGCTGAGTCTTGATTTAACTGCCGAGAGACTCCTCTCATTCTGTATCTCCTTTATTTCTTCCAGATCAAACCCGCCTAATTCAAAAAGCAGCAAAGCGGATCTTTCCTTATAAGATATTTTTGACAGAGCTTTATTGAGTGTTAATTTATTTTCGTCATTCTCATTCCGGCTGAAGATCTCGGGAATTTCAGCAACCAAGGATAAACTATCGGAAGGAAGAAATTTTCTCCAGAAATCATTTCTTACGGAATTGTAGAATTCACGGGTGATTATTGTAAAGAACCATGATCTGAACTTTGACTTTTCATTAAGACTGTCAAAGTTTTCGAGAGCTTTCAGCAGTGACTGCTGCAGAACGTCTTCCGCATCATCCAGTGACCGCTTTACGCATAACGCCCTGCAGTACTTCAGTGCATCACTGTAACATGGCTTTAAAAGACTCAGAAACCGGTTTGTGTCTTTACACATTTGTTATAATTATAACTTAAACGTTTTGTTAATAATCAGACGTTTTGAATATCATAAAAGTCGCAAATCAGTAAATAGTGTATCTTCAATTATTAATTATTATTTATTAATTCTTTTATCCCCCAGGGCTTTCAGAGTAAAGATTAAGTAAAGTTATAAAATATGGACTCAATCAAAAATCTAAAATCAAAAATTATTTTTTTAGTCCGTTTAGTCACGGCATATGTGTAAAGAATAAAAATTTTATCTCCCTTTTAACATTTTCTATTAACCTTAAAAAATATATTTTTGATCTATAAATTAACTCAGGTAATTGAAAAGAAGATCTTCGGTAACAGAAATATTAATTCCCCTGCTTACGGTGCTTTCAGATGCAGCTGCTATATTTGCGGCATTTGAACTTTCTTATTATATAAGATTTTTTTCATCATTCCAGATTGTTTTTCCCGTTACAAAAGGAATTCCTGATATCTACGGATACAATGTGTTTGCCCTGATGGTCATTCCAATATGGCTGATTATTTTTCAGACAAGGAAATTATACAGACTCAAACGAACGGTTTTCATTCTCGATGAATTATTTGCCATCATAAAATGTCTGTCTATCGGAATATTATTCGCCATGAGTCTTGTGTTCATTCTCAACGGAGATTTTCCGTATTCAAGATTAGTATTCCTGCTGATATGGATAAATTCTGTCATTCTCATTACTATAGGAAGATATTTCATACTGAAGTTCGAGAAAACTTTATACAATAAAAACATAGGTGTGAATAAAGTAGCTATAGTTGGCAGTAACGAAATGGCTGAAAAGATCTATGATAAATTTATGGCTGATAAATTTGCGGGATTCAATGTTGTGGGATATTTCTCGGTAAAGGATGATGCCGGCAATGTCAAAACAGGGATGCTGAACGGAAGAAATTATCTTGGTAATTATAAGCTTGTTCCCGGAAAGATTAAGGAACTCGGTCTTGAGAAAATTCTAATTTCAATTCCTTCCGGTGATCATGATGTGCTTTATGATCTGTTTAAAATTTGTGAAGGAATTAACATTGAATTTATGTATGCCCCGGATTTTATTGATATGATGACAAGCAGACTGAGAATAGAAGAAGTGAACGGAATTCCATTTATGAAGCTGAAGTCTTTACCGATGAATGTCTGGAACAGGATAATAAAAAGAACTTTTGACCTGGTCGTTTCTTCGGTTCTTCTGCTGATCCTTTCTCCGGTAATGATATTAATTGCAGTTCTCGTAAAGCTTACTTCTCACGGACCATTGTTCTATAAGCAGGAGAGAGTCGGTCTTGACGGACAGAAATTTCTGATGCTAAAATTCAGGTCTATGAAAGTGGATGCTGAACTTACAGGACCGCAGATGACCACAAGAGATGATGACAGATATACTCCGCTCGGGAAGACACTCAGGAAATTCAGTCTTGACGAACTTCCGCAGTTCATCAATGTCCTTATCGGCAACATGAGCATTGTAGGACCCAGACCCGAAAGGGAATTTTTTATAAATACTATGAAAGATTCCATACAAAAATATCTTGAAAGGCACAGGGTAAAATGCGGGATTACAGGATGGGCTCAGGTCAACGGTTTGAGAGGCACTGATACTTCTCTGCAGACAAGAATTGATTATGATATTTATTACATTGAAAATTGGTCTATCGCTTTCGATATTAAAATAATTTTTAAAACCATTAAGGAAGTTCTTTTTTCCAAAGAAGCATTCTGACAATTAAATCATGACTTACATTAAATGATCATAGCCGTTATATATTTTCTTCATGCAATCTTTGCGGTGTATGCTTTTGCAAGATCTTATCAGCAGGACGGCTGGCTGCAGGCATTTCTGAATCTGGGATTCATTATAACTATATTTGCTGTATCACTTACTGTATGCGAACTGGTTGTAGGGCTCTTCATTCCGGATGCAGGATACAGAATGGCTATCCCGTCTAATCAGGTGCTTTTGTTTTTTCTGAAAATTTCAGGATTCTATTCACAGAGCGGCACGGTAATAACACTCACTCCGAAAGACAGCATTACTCTTATATTTGTTACAATGCTTGAAACAATGTTCTACAGATTTTATTTTAAAAACACAAAGGTTGTTAAAGCCGTTTAGCATTTTCCCAATTATTAATTTATGAAAAAGCTGCTGATCGTTATATTAGTTTTTATTATCTGCTCTGCAGTTATGTTTTCATTTTCAGGAATAAGCTTGTCCGGAAAAAATTCACCATCAAAGTTATCAGGAAGGGATATAGTGCTGCAGTTTGTCACTTATAACGGATACGGTAATAATTTATTCATAGACAACATACTCACGGGAATTCAGCCGGAAACAGATGTTACAGTGACCTCCATAGTAAATATTCCATACGATACAACTTATTCAGTTCTGCAAAGCGGATCGGATACAATTACACCTGTTGTTTCCGTTGCAAATATAGGAAGATCATTTATTGATACGGTCAGGGTACATCTTGTTTTAAACTCAGGAGAGTATGCCGATGACACAGTAATAACTTCTCTTTTTTCAGGAGCAACCGTAAATATCAGTTTCAATCAACTCACTTATACAATCGGATCTCCTCTTTATTTTAAAGCATATACTTCCTTAAACACAGATTCTGTAAGGACAAATGATACGCTTAATCAGTATTCGATATTCCTTCCGGGATTCAGGAGGAATGTATTGTTTGAAGAGTTTACTTCCAACGCAAGCCCGTCTTGCGCAAACAACAATGAAGAGCTTGACAGATTTATAAATTCGAATATACAAACCGTAACTGCCATCAAATATCATTTACCGCTCGGTTTGTCAGGCAGGGATACTTTTTATTCGGCAAATCCTCAGCAGAATTCCGAAAGGTCACGGTATTATTACGGACAAAGTTTTCCGACTACAATCATTGACGGAAGACTGATAGCAGTCATTCCATACGGCGACAGCCTGAATCTTTACGGTCCGTATTTCAAAAGACTGAATCTCGGATCGCCTCTGTCAATGAGCGTAACTGACGAAAGAGTAAACGGTGATTCCGTAAAGACTACGGTTAATGTAAATATTCTTTCATCACTACAGCCGGGTAACTACAGACTGAGAATCAATGCAGTCGAACGACATATTGTGGACTCTGCGACTGCCTCAAACGGCGAGATAAATTTTTATGATGTGTTCCGGAGATTTTATCCGGATTCAAACGGCTTCTCCATTTCCGTTGCAAAAGGAAATTATAATTTTTCTTATACATATTACCGTGAACCCTCCTGGGTCGATTCTATGATCTATACCGCTGCATTTATTCAGAATGACAATACCAGGGAAGTTATCAACTGTGCAAAGGGAAGAAATATAATTTTTAATATGACACGAAAATCCGGAAAAGTCATCAGAGGCAAATCGGATATTTCTCAGAACGGCAATTTAAATCCGCTAAACCGTCAGGTATTATTTTCTCCGGACAGCATTCAGTCAAGTCTTAACATCGAACTTTTCGAAGCTTTCTTTCCTCCTGCAGGATGGAGGATTTATAATATGGACGGTTACATAACTTTTGATCAGTTCAGGGGAGCGAACGGACCTACATTCGGCGGATCGAGATCTGTCTTCATGGATTTTTTCGATTACAACATACCAGGTCAGAAGGATTCAATGTACTCTAAAACATATTCCGGACTTCTTGACAGCGATACTCTTAGATTTGATTACGCTTATGCACAGTACAGTTCTTCTTACACGGACAGTCTTATAGTGAAAATCTCAACAGACGGCGGGATTACTTTCCCGACTGAGATTTTCAGAAGAGGCGGACTTGGTCTGGCGACAGCTCCTCAGACGACTTCATTCTTTTTCCCTCTTAACAATTCCCAGTGGAGGTCGTTTAAATTTTCTTTATCAGGGATTGTAGGAGTTAACGGGCTTTCGGAAAATCTTCCTTCCGGATTCAAACTAATGCAGAATTATCCGAACCCTTTTAATCCTTCCACAAAAATAAAATATGAAATCCCCGTTGCCTCAAATGTAACTCTTAAAGTCTTTGACATAAAAGGAAGCGAGACTGCTGTGCTTGTCAATAAAAAACAGAATGCAGGGGTTTATGAAATTGAATTCAAAGGTGATGATCTTTCAAGCGGTGTCTATTTTTATCAGCTGGTCACGGACGGTTTTACCGAAACAAGAAGAATGATGTTGATTAGATAGTATGTTTATGTACAATAATATAAAATTTAAAACATTTAAATAAAACATAATGGAAAAAGATAAAATAAAATCCGAATTTCACAAACTGATAGACAGTATCGATGACGAAAAATTACTCTCAAATTTTTATGATGTGATTTCAGCTTATGGAAATCAAAATAATGATATGGATATTATTGATGAACTTACTGAAAAGCAAAAAGCAAGATTGATGAACTCTGTTGAACAGGTAAGAGAAAATGATACTATAAATAATGAACAGATGAATGAACAGATAAGGAAATGGCTTACAAAATAATCTGGACAAAAAATGCCGGTGAAGATCTGAAAGAAATTATTAGTTATCTTAAAAAAGACTGGTCAAATGAAGTTTCTAAAAATTTTATTAATGAATTATATTCTAAGCTTGATATAATTTCAAATTATCCTCATGCAGGTAAAGCATCTTTAAAAGAAAAAAATATCAGAAAAATTGTTGTCACTAAGCATAATGTGCTTTATTATAAGTTTGAAGATGATGTTATCATATTATTGGATTTCTTTGATACTCGCAGAGAACCGGATAAAGATAAGTTAGGATAAAAACAAACCATCATTTCACTCTCATCTTCATTTAAATCCTTGTTAAATTTATTTACTTTATCCGAAATTATTTACCGGGTTGAAAAAAAGATTCTTTTATTGTTTTACATTTTTTCTCTTTTGTTATTCATTACTCATTTCTCATTATTCATTATCGCAGGTCGAGCTTGTTGAATCAGACAATTCTGTTTACGGATTTCTGAAAAGAATGCAGCTGGCTGAAATCATTCCCGGATATAATTCATCTGATATTCCCTTTTCAAGGTATAAGATTGCTGAATATCTTAAGACGATCAAAAGTAAATACACTAAACTTTCTTCTGCAGACAGAAAGTTCTTAGAGGATTATGAAGCTGAATTTGAATACGACATTTACCGCAGCACAAAGAAAAGATATTCTGTCATTAGCAGTGAAAACATTAAAAATATTTTCAGCAATAAAAAGCAGAAAGGTCTTTTCAGTTACACTGATTCATCATTTACATTTTTTCCGGGAATTACAGCACGGGTTTCGCAGAGAAGCTCTTCAGGCGATTCTGTAAAAGATAATTCAATTCTTCTCGCTGAAGCGGGAATAAAAATAAGAGGGACTTTATTTAATTCCCTCGGATATTATCTGAATCTGAAAAACGGACAGCCGGTCACAGGAAATGACAGCGACATTGTATTTGCAAGGGAATCAGATCCTGAGCTGAAAGGAAATACGAATTTCATAAGCAGAAGAAATTTCAATTCATTCGAAGGTTATCTCCGGTATCAGACAAAGAGCGACTGGTTATCATTAACATTCGGCAGGACAAGGCTGATTCAGGGAAAAGGTTACATTGACAAATTATTTTTATCTGACAATACATATCTCTTTGATTTCGGAAAGCTGGATATCAGTTACAAAAAAGTAAGTTATTCATTTACATACGGAAGCATTAAAGGCGATTCAGTATACAGACCTTTGCAGTCTAAGAACATTGCAACTCATTATCTGAATGTAAATTTTTCAGATGCATTCAGAGCAGGATTCTGGGAAGCCGTGATTGTAAGCAATCAGCCGTTCAGCTTTACTTATCTGAATCCGTTAAGTTTCCTTACTTCTGCGGATCTGAGTTCGGGCAGAGAGAAGACAACAGAAAACAATGCTCTGATAGGAATTGATGTGGAAGTTGTTCCCGTTAAAAATTTATCCCTGCAGTCAACTCTTCTTATTGATGATCTGACATTCGGGACTCTGTTCAAAAAAGATTCACTAAATGAAAATAAATTCGGATGGCAGTTCGGGGCTCTGTGGACTAATTCTCTGAACATGAACTTCTCCGCGGAGTTTACTCATCTTGATCCTTTTGTTTATTCTCACAGGACAAATAAAAGCACATATACCAACCGCTCAATGTCTCTCGGTCATGCGCTTCCTCCGAATTCGGATGAGATAGCTTTAAAAATGGATTATAATATTACTAACAGACTGAATATTAAAATTATGTATCAGCATCAGAGATCGGGTGAAGGAATTATTCTTGATTCAAACGGAAAAATAACTGCAAATTACGGAGGAAACATAAATTTCGGTCTGGGTGACGCATATCTGAGGACAAACGGATTTCTTGACGGAATAAGGATCAACAGGGATATTTTTACATTCGGCTTTTTATGGCAGCCGGTTAAACAGTTTTATGTTGAAGGAAAATTTCAATACAGGATCACAAACAATATTTCAAAGGATCTGAAGTTCAGAGATTTTTATTACTTTGCAACAATTAAAGCGGATCTTTAAAATATGCTTTCACGGCTAAGATCATATTTGCTTTCAAACGCAGATCAGACAAAAGAGAATTCAGTCTCGTCAAGGCAAAGGAAAAAGAGATTCGGATTTTTTCTTGAATACTGCAGGGAACTGAAAAAACCATTGAAGATAATTGATCTCGGCGGAAGTGATTACTACTGGAAGCATCTTGAAATGACTGATAACAGTGATTTTGAAATTCTTATCCTTAACAACGAAATTCAGGATACCGGCAGTTTCAGAAATATCAGATTTATGAAAAAAGATGTGAAAGAACTGAGTTTCATTAAGGATAAAGAATATGATCTTGTTTACTCGAACAGTCTCATTGAGCATCTGAATACTTTTGAGGAACAGAAAAAATTAGCAAAAGAAATCAGCCGCATAGGAAAAAGATTTTTCATACAGACCCCGAATTTTTATTTTCCGGTCGAACCTCATTTTTTATTCCCGTTTTTTCAATTTCTTTCTGTTAAAATGAAGACTAAATTGATATCAAAACATAATCTCGGATGGTATGAAAGACAAACGGATCCTGAAAAAGCGGAGGAACTTGCGCGATCAGTCCGATTGCTGAAGGAAAATGAACTGAAAGATATTTTCCCGGGATGTAAAATTTACAAAGAGAAATATTTTCAATTAACAAAATCATTTATAGCTTACAGTTAGCGGCATGGAACTTTTCAAAATAGGATTTCTTTCGGTAAAGCTTATAGACATAATTGACGTTCTGATAGTCACTTATGTTTTTTACAAGCTTTACACTATTATGAAAGGCACAATAGCATCACAGATATTTATTGCCCTTACGCTTATAATCGGATTTTCATTTCTGGCGCAGCTTTTAAACATGCAGGCTACCGGCTGGCTGCTCAGCAGAGTTACGGATATCTGGGTAATAGCATTTATAATATTATTTCAGCCGGAAATACGAAGACTTCTGCTGCTTATCGGGAAGACAAGAATTGCCAGAATATTTACGAAAGTCAATGTTGATGAAAATGTTGATGAGATAGTTGAAGCCTGTTTTGACATTAAGCACCGGGGCTGGGGAGCTTTGATAGTCATTGAAAGAAGTTCCGGTCTGAAAAATGTCATAGAAACAGGCGAGCTGATACAGTCAAGGATAAAAAAAGAAATACTTATCTCTATCTTCAATCCGAAATCTCCTCTTCATGACGGCGCTACTATTCTTAAGAACGGGAGCATAGAAGCTTCAAGATGTCTGCTTCCGCTTTCCGAACCGGAAAAAATAAGGAACAAAAATCTCGGGACAAGACACAGGGCGGGGATCGGGATCACTGAAGTATCGGATGCAATTTCCATTATTGTATCCGAAGAAAGAAAAATAATTTCCGTTGCAGAAGACGGACATTTGACTTCCTATTCAGATCCGGAATCTCTCAGGGAAGTATTGGTGAAATCCATGGGAAAAAAATCCGTTGTCACCTCTATGAAAGAAATTTTCGATGAAACGGAAAGTTCATTTGATACCAAAGAGAAAAAGCATGACATTTCTGATTCAGTAAAAGATGTTTTCAGTGAAGAAGATGAAACAATTAACAAAAAGGATAGCTGATCATGGATCTTAATTCGCTTAAGAGAAAAGATCTGATAAAGGAACTGGAAAATTCCGGAATAAAAGACAAGCAGGTTCTCAAAGCAATTGCAAATGCAAGGAGAGAAGAATTTGTGCTGCCGGAATTCAGAAGACTTGCCTATGACAATACTTCGCTCCCAATAAACTCAAATCAGACCATATCGCAGCCCTATACTGTGGCTTTCATGACAGAACTTCTCTGCATAAAGCCACGTGAAAAAATACTTGAAATAGGAACGGGCTCCGGATATCAGTCTGCAGTCTTATGTGAACTCGGAGCTGACGTTTATTCCGTTGAAAGAATTGAAGATTTATACAAATCCGCATCGGAAAAACTCAGCAAGCTTGGCTATATTGTTCATTGTAAATATGATGACGGTACAAAGGGATGGAAGGAATCTGCGCCGTTTGATAAAATAATCGTAACAGCCGGCAGTCCGAAAATTCCAAAACAGCTGCTTGAGCAGCTTGCCATAAACGGTCTGATGATAATTCCTGTCGGCGATGAATTATCACAGGATCTGTATCTGATAAGGAAAACTTTTGAAGAAAAAGAGAATGAAAAAAATTCCGGTGAACCCTTTTCTGAAAAAAGCTCTGAAGATCCTGAAGAAGTAAAAGTAAAGTATATGATGAAACGGTATAAGAATTTTAAATTTGTTCCTCTGATAGGGGAAGAAGCGTGGACAGTCAGCAATTAGGAATTAACAATTAGTATTTTATAATTAGCTATTTGGATTTAGAAATTAACAGACAGATGAATGCATTAAGGAGTTAAAACTGAAAGTTGAAGATTAAACAATAAATAAAGCAGTTGAAAGATTCATATTTAACAATAAAGAAAAAGACTTCAGCAGAGTTAAAGATCAGCAAATCAAAATTCATCGCGCAGGCGATTCCCTTCACTTCACAAACGGAAATTCACGGATTAATAAATACGGTAAAGAAAGAATATTATGACGCATCTCATCATCCTTTTGCATACAGAGCCGGGACTGATGAGAATAATTTCAGATTCTCGGATGACGGCGAGCCGCAGGGGAGTTCGGGAAAGCCGATACTCGAAGTTTTAGATAAATTTACTCTAACTGATACTCTTGTTATTGTTTCAAGATATTTCGGTGGAGTAAAACTTGGTGTAGGAGGACTGAGAAGAGCGATGTCGGAAGCAGCGGAACTATGCCTGAACAATGCTGCAATAATTGAAAAACTTATAACAGAAAGAATTACAGTCGAGTTTGACTACAGATTTATGAACCAGATAATGAATCTTATGGATTCTGAAAAGATAAAGATTGCTCAAAACCTGTCCGGTGAAAAGTGCATATTGACTTTTGATGTAAGATTGTCAGTGGTTCCTGATATTAAAAAGAAGTTTATTGAAATTACAAATGGTACAGTAATCTTTCTGTAAGTGATTATTTTTTAAACGGCTCTGACCTGTCATTAAAATCCGGTCTGTAATAATTTTCTGATTCGAATTCCTGAAGATATCCGTTCTCAAGACAAAGTTCATCCATCCATTTCAAAACTTTTTCATATTCACCCTGTCTGATGTTTCTTGAAAGGAGATCCGTTGTCAGGGCTTTATGAACTGGATAGTACTGAGACATCAGGGAAACAGAGATTTTATTGTCAAGTTCGGAAATAAATTTTAATGTATCATAACTTCCGGCTAAATCATTCGGAAGTATAAGATGTCTGATTAAAAGTCCTTTTTTTATAAGTCCGTTTTCAATAACAAGCCCGCTGCCTGTCTGCCTGTACATTTCAGCGATAGCCGCCCGGGAAAAACGGACATAATTTTTTATTTTTGAATATCTGTATCCGTATTCATCTTCCGAGTATTTAAGATCGGGAAGATAAATGTCAATAATTCCGTCAAGAAGTTTAAGCACTTCGGCTGAGTCATAAGAGTTCGTATTGTAAATAAGCGGCAGGTTTAGCCCTTGTCCTGCTGCAATATTCACAGCCGAAACTATCTGCGGAACAAAATGTGTCGGAGACACGAATCCTATTGCATTCACATTTTTATTCTGAAGTTCGATCATCATTCCTGCAAGTCTTTCTCTCGTGACTTCATTCTTCTTTTCCGATTTGTGGTTCTGGGATATTTCGTAATTCTGACAGTAAACGCATCTGAGATTGCAGTTGCCGAAAAAAATATTTCCTATCCCGTTTTCATTTGAAAATTCTTCTGTACCCGCAAGACCGGGTTCTTCGCCGTAGTGGACGCAGTAAGATGAAACTACAGGTTCGTTTCCGGAATAACAGGCTGCAATTTCATTCTTCTGTCTGTTTATTCGGCAGTCTTTCGGACAGATATAGCAGTCTGCGAGCATAGATTCGAGAATCCGGGACCTTTCAGAAAGCTCCCCTGATTTATAAAGTTTTAAATAAGAAGGTTCGAACATAAGCTCTGAATTAATTTTTATGCATTTATTGATTTTTATAAGACTTATTTTGCATCGTCATTTCAAAATATAATAATCCGATGACAACAAAAATTTTATATTTTATACTTATTTTCTTAATCAGTGCATTCATCTGCAGGAATTCATATTCGCAGATAGAAAATGTCCCTCTGAACAACACTGTTTATGATTTTCTCAAAGAAATGCAGGTGAAAGGAATAATAAACGGAGTGAATGACGATAATCCGAATATATCGCGGTTTCAGGTTGCGGATTTTCTTAATTCAATCGGGATGAAAGGAAATGAGTTAAGCGTAACGGAAAAAAAACTTCTTGAAAAGTTTACGGTTGAATTTGTCCCGGAAACCATGAACAAAAAAAACACCGCTTCTATGTTCCACAGCAATATGAATGTCTCAAACGGATTCAAATACATTTTATCAGATAAACAGAAGTATGTACTGTCGTATGAAAAAAACAGGAATAATTTATTCATTGAGCCGCTGTTGAATGTTTATATAGCAAACAGTGTAAAACCGGATACAAAAAAAAACGCAAAGATATTTGACGGAGGATTCAGGTTCAGGGGATCGCTGTTTGACCATCTCGGATATGAATTCAGATTTATTAAAGGCGGTGCTGTCGGGGATTCAGTTTTAGTGGAAACTGTCTTTCCGAAGATAAAGTCCACATTCAAGTATGCTGAAAATATTGAAAATATTACTAATTATGATTTTGTCGGAGGATATCTTAAATATTATCTAAGTCCCGCGAAAGGAATGGACATATCAGCTCAGTTTGGCAGGGAAAAAATTACATTCGGACTCGGATACAGCGGCAGCCTTGCTTTGTCAGGTGAAGCTCCGGATATGGATTTCCTTAAACTTAATTTCAGATACGGTATAATAAATTACACCTCCGTTTTCGGATCGACTGTCGGTGAATACAGCCCTGACAGGGATAAAAGATATTCAAAGTATTTTACTGCGAACAGACTAAAACTTTCCTTTGATAAATTATTTGATGTGGGAATTGGTGAAACTGTAATTTCTTCCAGAGGAATTGAACTGGGATATATTAATCCACTTATGTTTTACAAGTTCGCCGAAATGTCTCTGCAGGACAGGGATAACGGAACGATTTTTGCCGATATTCAGACGCATTTTCTTAAAGACCTTGAACTTCAGGGAACATTTTTCATGGATGAAAACATACTTTCTAATTTATCTGATCTGACAAAAGCTTCAAATAAAACCGCTTATCAGCTTGGATTCTTCTGGTATGAGCCGGCAGGATTAAAAAACGTTACACTTAAATTTGAATATACAAAAATAAGACCTTATGTCTATACTCATTTTGATATTAAAAATACTTATTCAGCATTCGGAACAGGACTCGGTCATCCGATAGGTCCTAACGCGGATCAGTTGTTTTTCAATCTCAGATACAATTTTAATGAGAAAATCTCATTGAATTTGTCATATCAAAAGGAGAGAAAAGGTCAGAACTATTATGATCAGGAAGGCAATCTGTTGAAAAATACGGGCGGAGATATATTTCAGGCATTCAGGGTCGGAATTGATAAAGAGGAAGCTTATTTCTTAGACGGAGTAAGAGTCAATAATGACTATTTAAGATTTAATTTAAGATACGAACTGCTGAAGAATTACGTATTTGATTTCAGTTATGTATCTGCTCTTCAAAAAAATCTTACTTACGGTACTGAAAATAATTCTGGATACGGATTTGTGAAATTCAGTTTTAAATATTGATATGTTTCTTAAATAAATTAAAAATTTTTATGTTGATCTGTTGCTGTACTTTAACATAAAGAGTTTTATTGGTAAACGATGACATAGTAATCCGCGATATAAATCTTTAGCTTGTATTTAAGGGGCGGTTGTTGTATTTTAAAAGGTCTTTAATGTTAATGATTATGGTGGGTTGTGAGACCCACTTTTTTTTTGCAAAAATGGAAAACGAATTAAAATCAATAATAGAAGAGTATTTCATCAGTTCTGATTACAGAATAATCGAACTAGTATTCCGTGGAGAAAAAGGTACAAAAGTAGCCGAAGTATATGTTGATAAGGAAGACGGTATAAACATTAATGAGCTGGCGGCGATAAACAGAGAACTGAATGATCTTGTTGATTCTAAATTAATTGTGAAAGATCTTTCCAAATTAGTTGTTTCATCACCCGGAGCAGAAAGATCATTCAGATACTTGTGGCAGCTGAAAAAACATACCGGCAGAATAATTGAAATAGAGCTTCACAGCGGAGAAAAAACGGAAGGCAGGCTCGAAAGCGTTGAGGATTCAGGAAACGGAATGATCATGCTTGAAATAATAAGAAAGGAAAAAGGAAAGAAAAATACTCCGGAATCCAGGGCAATAAACTTCAGTGACATTAAGGAATCAAGAGTTAAAATCAGTTTCTCAAAATAAATATTCAAAATAAACATTAAATAAGAAATAAAATGAAATCAGAAATCGTTGATGCTTTTTCAATAATGGCAAAAGACAAGAATATCGACAGGGATATTCTCGCGAGCGTTATAAAAGATTCATTCAACAAAATGATGGAAAAGAAATACGGATTGGATTCGAATTTCAACATTATGGTGAATATGGAAAAAGGGGATATTGAAATTTATCTTAACAAAGTGGTTGTCGAAGATGTAAAGGATCCGAATAAGGAAATTGATGTCGAAACTGCAAAAGAAAAATCCGGTGAAGATTTTGAAATTGGTGATGATTATGTTGAGGAAATTCCGATCGTGGATTTCGGAAGAAGAATGGTTATTAATCTAAAACAGAATCTGAATCAGAAGATCAGGGAAATTGAAAAAGAATTAACTTACAATACATACAAGGACCTGTTGGGTGAAATACTTGTAGGCGAAATATACCAGATCAAGCCTACTTCAATACTTCTTATACATAACAGTAATGAAATAATTTTCCCGAAAGGCGAGCAAATTCCGAAAGAGCGTTACAAGAAAGGCGATAACATCAGAGCCATTGTAAAAAGCATAGAAAAGAGACAGTCAGGACCTCCACTTATAATTGTTTCGAGATCCGATGAACAGTTTCTTGAGAAATTATTTGAACTTGAAATACCGGAGATTTATGACGGCATAATTGAAATTAAAGGCATTGCAAGAGAGCCCGGTGAGCGGGCAAAGATCGCAGTGATCTCAAATGACGACAGGATTGACGCAGTCGGAGCATGTGTCGGAATGAAAGGAATTAGAATTCATTCTATTGTAAGAGAACTCAGCAATGAAAATATTGACGTGATAAATTACACTGAAGATCCCGCTTTGTATATTGCAAGAGCTTTATCTCCGGCTAAGCTTAATGATGTTGACCTTGACAATGAAGGTAAAGTAGCAAAAATATACGCAGATGAGGATCAGATCAGTCTTATTATTGGTAAAAGCGGTCAGAACATAAAGCTTGCTTCAAAGCTTACAGGTTATCAGATCGATGTTGTAAGAATTAATGAAGAAGAAGATGAAGATGACGGAGATGAATCAGAAGAGAATGAGACAGAGGAAAATGAAACATCAGATGAATCTTAATTATCGGCATTCAATAAGTTAAAGAAAAATTATGATCTGAAAAAATAAAAGTTGTCTCTAAAAAAAGAAATCATAGAAATCAAATAATATATGCAGTCTACAGAAACAAATATCAAGAAACAGAAAGTGATAGCGATTGTCAAGAATATCAACATTTCCAAGGATGATCTGCTTGATTACCTGAAATCCATTAACGTGGATGCGACAATAAATACGACTCTCGAACCGGACGTCGTACAGAAGGTATTCAGTCATTTCAGGAAAGATGTTGAAAGAGAAGACAAGAGACTGAAAAAGTCCGTTGATTTTTCCACAAAATATCACGTGGAGATCTCAGATGCTTCCGAAAAAATCAGGGAAGAAGAGGAAGAAAAGAGAAGGATAGAAGATGAGAAGCGTCTGAAGAAAATGATAGAGGAAGACAACAAACGGAAGGAAGAGGAAAAAAAGAAACAGGAACTGCTTGCTTATATGGAAAGGGAAAAAATACTGAATGACCAGAAGGAAAAGGAAAAGGAGAAAAAAAGGACAAAGAGAATTGCCGATGAAAAATTAAAGACCGGCGCTGCTGAAAAATCCGATAAGAGTATTCCTGCTGTCAAAAGGAAGGAAGAAGTTCCTGTAAAGAAATACCCAGCAAGGGAAATCCCGAAACCGAAAGAAGCGGCAGACAAATCTGCCGAGAGCACCGTAAATAAGAAAGAAACTCCTGCCGGAAAACCGGCTGAAACTTCAAAAGAAAAGGAAACGGCTGCACGTCCTCAGAGGGAATTCAGAAAACCGTATGAAGGGGATAAAAGGAAGCCGTTTGACAGAAGTCATAAAAAAGGAACATTTGAAAAAGTTACTCTCAAAGATGTAAAAGGCGATAAAAGAAAACCAAAGCCTGCTTCGGAAACCGGATCTATACCGCCTGCAGGCAAGACTGTTAGACCGTTTTCACCGTCAAGCGCTCCGTCAAGATTACTTGAAGACAGAAAAATTAAAGACAGAAAAGACAAAGACAAGAAAAAATATGAGACCGAACTTGAAAGAAGAAGAAGAGTCAAGCTTGAAAAAGGACACAGGGCTAAAGATGCAACTCAGAAGGAAATAGATGAAGCAATAAGAGACACCTTTGCCAAGATTGACGATGATTCAGCATCTTCGGCAAGAAGCATTGCAAGAAAGAGGAAAAGAAAAGAAAGAATAGAAGAAGAGAAAAAAATACAGGAATTAAAAGAATCAACAAAGCATATACTGAAAGTCAATGAGTACATTTCCACTTCAGAGCTTGCTAATTTAATGGGTATAGATGCGAATGAGATAATCAAAAATTGTTTCAAGCTTGGAATAATGATTTCCATTAATCAGAGACTTGAAAAGGACATTATAGAACTCATAGGCGGAGATTTCGGATTTACGATAGAATTTATGAAAGAGTATGAAGAGGATACTCTTGAAGAAGCACCGGATCCGGAGGGTTCCCTTGTTGACAGAGCGCCTGTTGTTACGGTTATGGGACATGTTGATCACGGTAAAACCTCTCTTCTTGATTATTTAAGAAAAGCCAATGTTGTTGCAGGTGAAGCAGGAGGAATAACACAGCATATCGGAGCTTATAAAGTAAAAATTGATTCAGGCAAGGAAATCACTTTCCTTGACACTCCAGGACACGAAGCTTTTACCGCAATGAGGGCAAGAGGCGGACAGGCGGCAGATATTGTTGTGCTTGTAGTGGCTGCCGATGACAGCGTTATGCCTCAGACAGTTGAAGCAATTAATCATGCCAGAGCAGCTAACGTACCTATTGTAATTGCAATCAATAAAACCGACAAGCCGGAAGCCAATCCCGAAAGAATCAAACAGCAGTTATCAGAAAAAGATATACTTGTTGAAGAATGGGGCGGAAAATATCAGGCAGTGGAAATTTCAGCAAAACACGGAAAGAATATTGATCAGCTTCTGGAAAAAATTCTCGTTGAAGCGGAGCTTCTGGAACTGAAAGCTAATCCCGATAAAGAAGCCAGAGGCGTGGTACTCGAAGCAAAACTTGATAAAGGAAAAGGTCCGATAGCAACTGTACTTGTGCAGAAAGGCACATTAAAAATCGGAGATTCGTTCGTTGCGGGAATCTACAACGGAAAAGTAAAAGCAATGTTTGATGTCAGGGATAATAAAATGATTACAGCCAAACCGTCAACACCGGTAGTTGTACTGGGCTTTGACGGAGTGCCGCAGGCGGGTGATACTTTCGTGGTTCTTGATTCAGAAAGAGATACTAAAGCGATTTCATTAAAAAGACAGCAGCTTAAGCGCGAACAGGATTTCAGACAGGTTAAGTTTGTTACTCTTGACGATATTTCCAAACAGATACAGGAAGGCAAACAGGTAGAGCTTAAGATAATTCTTAAAGCGGACACAGACGGATCAGCCGAAGCTCTTGCTGATTCTCTCCATAAACTCACTACGAATGAAACAAAGGTTCTTGTAATCCATAAAGCCGTCGGAGCTATAAGCGAATCTGACATACTTCTTGCCGAAGCATCAGGCGCTATAGTGATAGGATTTAATGTAAGACCGAATCTGAACGCAAGGAAACTTGCCGAAAAGAACAACATTGATGTAAGATTGTATAATATCATTTACAATCTGATTGATGAAGTAAAACATGCGCTTGAAGGAATGCTTGCGCCGGATATTTCAGAAGAAATTACGGCTACCATTGAAGTTAGACAAATCTTCAAAGTGCCTAAAATCGGCCTGATTGCAGGATGTTATATTCTGGACGGAAAAATAAACAGAAATAATAAGGTCAGACTTCTAAGGGATGGTTTTGTAATCTTTGACGGGGGAATTTCATCGCTGAAAAGAATCAAGGATGATGTGAGAGAAGTCGAATCTGGCTATGAATGCGGAATCGGTCTGGAGAATTTTAATGATGTAAAAGTCGGTGACATTATAGAAGGTTACAAAATAGTAGAGACAAAACGTAAATTAATAACTACTTAGAACAGGGATGTCAGTTAGAACCGAAAAAGTAGCAGGTGAAATAAAACACAAGCTGAACTCTGCCATGTCAAAAGACCTGTCGGAGATAAGCGGTCTTGGTCTTGTAACGATTTCTAAAGTATTGGTATCTCCCGATCTGAAACTTGCGAAGATATATCTGAGTTTTCTCGGGAATAAAGAACCAATTGATGTATGCCTGGAAAGGATCAACAGTAAAAAAAAACATATAAGATTTATTCTTGCAAAGCATATTACGCTTAAATATATGCCCGATCTGAATTTTTATCATGATGACACGATTGAATATGCCGATAAAATTCAGAAACTTTTAAATACAATAAATACAGATTCAAAAAGCGATCAGGACTCAGATGTCAAAGACAGTATTGAAAAAAGTTAATAAATGTTTTGAAAGAAAATATAAAATCAAAGGAAACAGAACTTTCAGACAATAAAGAACAGCTCTCTCCGTATTCAAACAAAATCTTCTTAATAGACAAACCCTTAGACTTTACGAGCTATGACATCGTCCGGATCTTCAAAAAATTTTTTAATCTTAAAAAAGCCGGACATTCAGGAACTTTAGACCCGAAAGCAACAGGACTTCTGATAATATGTTCTGATAAAATGACAAAAAAAATCAATGAATTTATAGAGTATGATAAGGAATACGAAGGCATTATAAGGATAGGAGCGAGGACAAAAAGTTTTGACACTGAAAGCAGGGAAGAAGATATAAATGAAAATGTCATTGTAAGTCCGGAAGAAATTGAATCAGTCCGTAAAACCTTTCTGGGTGAAGTTGAACAAATGCCGCCGATGTTTTCCGCCATTAAACATAACGGAAAACCATTGTATAAATTAGCGAGAGCCGGCAAGCACATTGAAAGAAGATCCAGAAAGATCACGGTTTCTGAATTTGAAGTAAAGAAAATATCAGAGACTGAGATTAAGTTCAGAATATCCAGCAGCAAGGGGACTTACATAAGATCCATTGCAAATGATTTCGGGGAAAGACTAGGCGTAGGCGGATATCTGAAGGAACTGAGAAGGACAAGAATCGGCGGGTTCAGGCTTGAAGTTTTTGAAGAAGAGTTAAAAGGCATCAGATACAGAATTACAGATCTCAAAATTTAAAAAAACGAAAAAAATAAATTTAAAACTTTAATTTGTAATTCATAATTCGTAATTTTAAAATCATACAGAGAGATGGCAGAGTGGTTGAATGCGGCGGTCTTGAAAACCGTTGAAGCGGCAACGTTTCCGGGGGTTCGAATCCCTCTCTCTCTGCAAAAACCTTCTCTGACAGGGAAGGTTTTTTTTTAATCTTATTTATTCCTGAGATTTTATTTT
>JAFDZQ010000040.1:6361-16751 GCA_018266895.1 Bacteroidota bacterium | reverse complement strand
TTAAACATAATACCTCCCCTTTTTGAAAGGGGAGGGCAGGGTGGGGTTGTTTCTAACAGTTTACATTTTATTCAATTTTTTAATAGAAATAAATATTTATTACAAATATAAATTAATTTGGACAACACTGAAGCTAATGGTATTAGCATCGGAAACAATTCTTAAAGAAAAAAGCAATTAATTTAGTTAATAATATTAGTGTGAATTCGTGTAATTCGTGTCAAAGATTTTTTGCATTGAACAGTAGTGAGCATTTTCAAATAGACTCAATCACTTTTATATTTTATCTGTCATTCTATTTAAATAATTTAGACTTCAATTACTCTTATATTTGCCATTAAAAATATTACACATAGCTCCGCAGAATTTTGCCGGAATGCCTTTTGATTTTGTAAGGATGCATAAAGAACACGGAGCAGAGTCACGTCTTGTAACTTTATACAAAAGCAGCATGAATTTTCCGGAGGACATCTGCCTCGGATTCAGTCTGCCTTCTGGTAAAAGCGCTAAATTCTGGCGCGATAAAAAGACTGTTGCAGCCCCGCCGGCAGAACTTAAATACGCTTCTCCCAAAAACTCTCTTGAAAAATTATACTTTGATATACGTGACATAAGCAACAGCGGCAAAATATACAAAGCTATAAAAGATTATGGTTTGTATGACTATGATGTTTATCATTTCGACGGCGGAATGGATCTTTTCAGGGATCTCCGGTTCGCAGGGGAATTAAAGAAAAAGAATAAAAAGATAGTCTGCTGCTATTTCGGGAGCGACTTGCGGACAAGAGGAATATTCCGCGAACTCGATGAAATGAGTGATCTTAATCTTACTGTGGAATTTGATCATCTCTCTTTGCATAAAAATATCAGTTATATTTATTTCCCTTTTAATGTGGATCAGTTTAAAATCATTAAAAAGAATAATGAAAAAATTAAGATAGTGCATTCTCCCACTAACAGAAAATACAAGGGAACGGATAAAATTATCGAAGTGATCAGAAAAGTTTCTGAAAAGAGAAACATTGAATTCATACTTCTTGAAAATGCTGACAGGGATAAAGTATTGAAAATTAAAAGCGAATGTGATCTTGCAATTGATCAGGTAGGCGGCGAACTCGGAGGCACCGGTTACGGCAAGAATTCAATTGAGAATCTCGCCATGGGAATTCCGACTTTCACGGAGTTTACATTGGAATACCTCAGCTTCATACAGGATAATCCCTTCATACATTCTACCATTGATACGCTTGAAGAGAATATAATTTCAATGACGGACAATGAACAATTGAGGATCTCTGTTTCCGAAAAAGGAAGGAAGTGGGCGGAGAAATATCATTCGTTCAATGCAGTCAATGACATGCTGATGAAATATTATGAAAAGAATAATATAATATGACACTGAAAAAATCTTATGTAAAGGAATTGTTTTCCCATACGCTGATCTATGGTCTCGGGATCGTTCTGAATAAGTCTGTCAATTTTATTCTCCTTCCTGTTTACACAAAATATTTTCCTCCGGAGCAGATAGGACTATTTACTCTTGTGCAGTCGCTCTCCCTTTTTCTCGGAGTGATCTATACTTTCGGCATTGAAACATCTTTCATGAAATACTTCATTGAATCTGATGATGTTAAGTCCAAATCGGAAATATATTCTTCTGCGCTGATATCATTGTTCTTTACTTCTGCGCTGTTATCACTTCTGATTTATTTTCAGTCTGGAAACATTTCGGTTTTATTCAATTTTGATAATTACGGGGAAAGCAGTTTCATGATAAAAATACTTTGCATACTTATGTTCGTTGATACATTGTACAGATTTCCGCTGCTTCTTTTCAGGGCTGAACTTAAGACAGTAACTTACGCCTGGATAAACCTGATAACTTTCATTGTAAACATTATCTGCAATGTTTTATTCATCATTGTTCTTAAATTCGGCGTTGAATCAATTTTTTACTGTTACATAATTTCTACATTAGTAACTCTTATCATTGGATTGATCTATACACGGAAGTATCTGTCCTTCAACATTTCTTGGGGAAAAATTAAAAATCTATTTGCATACGGAAACAAATTCATTTACATTGGCTTGTTCATGATCCTGATTGATATGTCCGACCGGTTTTTCCTGAAATACTATTTTGACGAAAGCGTTGTAGGTATATACTGGGCTAACTACAGGCTTGCAACTATTATGAGTCTGGTAATCGCTGCATTCAGATTTTCCTGGACACCGTATTTTCTTAACCTGACTACAAATCCTGACAATAAAAAGATCATATCAAACATCTTTACTTATTTTATTTTTGCCGGAATGTTTCTTTTTCTGATCCTGTGTCTGTTCTTAAATAATATCATTGAAATATCATTTGCCGGATACAGTCTGCTCGATGTAAATTACAGATCAGGGACAGGCATTGTACCGTTCATTATGCTTGCATACATTTTCTCGGGATTGTTCTCCATTCTGAATGCAGCTCCGTTCTTTACAAACAAAACAGGTTCACTGTTTGCTTTTTCTTTATCGGGACTTATACTGAATATATTATTTAATTTTTTGCTGATACCAAAATTTAATATAACGGGTGCAGCGGTTTCCACTCTTTTAACTTACGGACTGATGTCGCTGATAATGTATATATATTCGCAAAAGATTTATAATATAGATTATGACTGGGTAAAGATCAGAAAGATTTTGCTGATGAGCGGAATTATTTTCACAGCCGGATATTTTTTTGTGAATAAATCTTTTGAAGGAAGTATGACAGGCTTTGTCATCAATCTTGTTCTGATAATATTATTCCTGACGGCTGTTGATAAAATGAAAATAGTTGAATTGAAAAAATTTAAAACCCTTTTCGTTAAATAAAGCATTTTAATTCTCACAGATTCCTCAGATTCACACAGATTTTTTAAATTGTTTTTACTGAATAGCGACTTCTGAAATACCTTCATTGGCATTCCTGCTTCGCGACAAGGAGGGAGTTCTAAACCTGAGATATTTTTTACCACCAAGACCCTAAGGCACAAAGCATTTTATTTATAAATCATTTTTCTTAGTGTCTTTGTGACTTCGTGGTAAAAATAAATGTTTTGAGAAAAGCTCCAGGACGGACTGGGATGACAATAAGGGTTTTTCAGAACTTTTTAAAATACTTTTGAAAAAAAATTAATATTACTGTAATAGCTTTCTGATCAGTTTTATAAAGTAAGACTGAACTCTGTCAGCTTCTTCACGATTTTTTGCTTCGGTAATTATTCTGATGACAGGCTCTGTATTGGATTTTCTAAGATGCACCCAGTAGTCTTTGAAATCAATTTTGATCCCGTCTGTTTTCCAAATCTTTAGAACATCTTTTTCTTTTGAAAACTGTTTTCCGATCTTACTCAAAACTTTTTCGGGATCTTTAACATTTTCAATCTTTGCTTTTGTAATGAAATAGGAAGGCAGAGAACTTTTATATTCACTGACAGTTCCTCCGAAGTCCGCAAATTCATTCAAAGCCAGAGCTATACCGATTATTGAATCCCTTCCGTAATGCAGCTCAGGATAAATAACTCCTCCGCTACCTTCTCCTCCGATCACTGATTTATTCCTCATCATTTCCTTTACGACATTTATCTCACCGACAGGACTTCTGTAAACCTTTGCACCGAATTCGGCAGCAACATCATCAACGGCTCTTGTGGTTGACAAATTTACAGTCACATTTTTACCGCGGGAAGTTTTTCGGAGAATATATTTCACAACTGTCGTGATTGTATTTTCCTCGCTGAAAGGTTCGCCTTTATCTGTAATCATTACTAATCTGTCAGCATCAGGATCAACTGATATTCCAAGATCAGCTTTATGTTTTTTTACTGCATTTGAAAGCAGTTTAAGATTTTCGGGTATCGGTTCGGGTGTATGAGGAAAAATTCCGCTTCCGTCGCAAAAAAGTTTTATAACTCTGCAGCCCAGCTTTTCCAGGAGCAAAGGCACTATTAAAGATCCGGATGAATTCACGGCATCTACGACCACTTTGAATTTTCTTTTTCTGATCTTTGCCGTGTTAATGATCTGTAACTTTAATACTTTATCAATATGTTTGCTGATCCATGTATCGTCATTCTTCAGTGATCTGAGCTTGTCTATCTCTGCAAAACTGAATTTGCCCTTGTCTGCAATCTTTAAAAATTCACTGACCTGATGTTCATCCAGAAAAGTACCGTCGCTGTTCAGAAACTTCAGTCCGTTCCATTTCTGCGGATTATGAGAAGCCGTGATGGAAATTCCTCCGGCACACTTTAATTCTTCCGTGGTTAACTGTACCGTAGGTGTGGGAGCAATGCCGATATCAGTAACTTCAAATCCGGACAATAAAAGATTATTAATGACTATGCCTGCAATAATATCTCCGTGGATTCTGCCGTCCCTGCCGACTGCAATTTTATTTCTCTTTCCTTTATGAACAATTCTGCAGTACTCTGCAAAAGCGGAAACAAATTTTGTAATGTTTGATGGTGTAAGATTATCTCCAAAGATACCTCTTATGCCTGAAACTGATGCGATTATATCTGACAATTTTTTGAAGGTTTAATTTATGGCTGCTTCTTTTTCAAGTTCTTCCAGCTGTTCAACAGTATTGATACCGGTAATTTCAATATTATCCTTTACGGGAAATGCACCGATCTTAATTCCTTTACTCTTAAAGTGCCGGAAGATATCGGTCAGGTAATATTCGCCCTGCGCATTATCAGTTTTCAGAGTCTTTAAGGCATCGAATAGAAGTTTGTTGTTCACAAAATAAATTCCCGAATTGATCTCTTTGCATCGTCTTTCCTCATCACTGCAGTCCTTTTCTTCTCGGATATCGTAAAAGTTACCCGCAGCATCTCTGAGCACTCTTCCGTAGCCGTGAGGGTCATTGAATATTGCCGATATCAGACTAGCGTCAAATTTATTTTTCCTGTGGAAATCTATGAAAGACTGAACAGTAGCCGCTCTCAGAAGCGGTACATCTCCCGAAAGTATAAGCGTATCTCCGTTATAGTCCCGTAGGAATTCTTCAGTCTGCATCACCGCGTGACCTGTACCAAGCTGTTCATCCTGATGAGCGAACTGAAACAATTCTGTTTTTTCCGGGTATGTGGTTTTGATAAAATCTATTACAGAATTTTTCTGATGACCGACTACGGGAATAATCTTACCGGAGTTTATTTCAATTGAAAGATCTATCACATACTTTATCAGAGGTTTATCTTTTAGTTCGTGCATTACCTTCGATTTATCGGGATTCTTCATACGCTTGCCTTTCCCGGCAGCCATGATCACAGTAGCAATGTTCTTATTCATAAAAATTAAATATTAAAAAAAACCCGCAGGCAATGCGGGAAAGTTATATTAAATTCATTTCCGGTCTCTGATCTTTCTGAGAATGACATTATCTATGAGTCTCGTGCTACCTACTTTAGCGGCAAGTGAAATTAATATTTCGCCTTCAAAAGATTCAAGATCTGATAAAGGAGTTAACATTTTATTTTCCGCAATATCAAAATACTGCAGCTCAAATTCGGGAGTCATCTGTTTAAAAGTATCGGATATAATTTCTTTTATTTCAGAAACATCAGAGATATTCTCTTCAAGTATCATTTTCTTTGCTTTTTCGAGCAGAAAATACAAAACCGAAGCTTTTGTTCTCTGTTCCTCAGTCAGGTAAGTATTTCTCGAGCTCATTGCAAGTCCGTTAGCTTCTCTCATAGTTGCGCAGATTTTCAGATTAACGTCAACATTAAGATCAGAGATCATTTTTCCGACAACGGCATTCTGCTGTGCATCTTTCTGTCCTAAATATAAATTATCGGGTTTAACTGCATTAAGCAGTTTCAGAACTACGGTGGCAACACCCGTGAAATGTCCGGGTCTGATTTCACCTTCGAGTCTTTCCGTAATCCCTGATACAGTAACAGAGGTAAGACTGTTTTCCCCGTACATTTCTTTAATATCCGGATAGAAAATATAATCCGCTCCGGCTTTTTCACAAATGTGATAATCCCTTTCAAAGTCCCGCGGATACTTTCCGAAGTCTTCATTTTTTCCGAACTGCGTAGGATTTACAAATATGCTTACGAAAACAATGTCGTTTTCTTCTTTGGCTTTTATGATCAGAGAAGCGTGTCCTTCATGAAGGAATCCCATTGTAGGAACCAGACCGGTTTTTTTGCCGATACACTTGAAGTAATCTGAAATGTCCTGAACAGCGGAGATCTCTTTTATTACCTTCATTAATCGCAGATTAATTTGAGAAGCTGAGAAAGCTTATCCTTCATATCCCTGCGGTTCACAATGAAATCTATAAAACCATGTTCAAGCAGAAATTCCGATCTCTGAAATCCCGGCGGAAGGTCTTTGCCGGTTGCCTGCTTGACCACTCTCGGTCCTGCAAAAGCTATCAGAGCTTTCGGTTCGGCAATGTTCAGATCACCGAGCATTGAAAAAGAAGCTGTAGATCCGCCTGTAGTCGGATTTGTTAAAATTGATATGTAAGGAATTTTCTCTTCGTTAAGCTTTGCAAGTTTAGTGCTTGTCTTGGCAAGCTGCATTAATGAAATTGCACCTTCCATCATTCTTGCGCCTCCGCTGGAGGAAATTATTATAAGCGGGTAATTGGTCTTCAGTGCTTTGTCAATCGCCCTGCTTATCTTTTCACCGACTACGCTTCCCATGCTTCCTCCGATAAATCCGAAATCCATGCAGCAAATCACCACATCGATTGAATTAATCTTTCCCGTCCCTGTCCTTATCGCATCATTAAGATCCGTACTTTTCATTGTATCGCTTAGCCGAGTTTTGTATGGCTTTGTGTCTTCGAATTCCAGGGGATCTACGGATCTTATCTTCCTGTCCATTTCTTTGAAAGAGTCCGCGTCAAGAAGTATCTTAAAATATTCTTCGCTTCCAATTCTGAAATGATGGCTGCATTTGGTGCAGAGGTACATATTCGATTCCCACTGCATTTTATGCATCATCTCATTGCATTCGGGACATTTGATCCAGGTACCGTCCGGTACATCCTTTTTTTGTGTATCAGAGGCTATGTTGTCTTTTGAACGTTTGAACCAGGCCATAGTTTTTTAAATTATTTGGAAAGTATGTAACATCTGCTCTAAAATAAATTCAAATTTTAGGAATAAACTCGTTCATATAAAACGGCTGCGATTTCTTGTAGTCGCTGAATTTTTTTTCATTAATTTTTTTACAGGTTAACTGCAGCTGGGATCTGACGGAAGAGAATTCCGATACATCCGTAATTTTTTTTGTAAACTCATTATTGGCTGAATAATTCTCGTCTGCATTGATAACGAAGATCCCTTCATTGTCTCGAAAGATCTCTTCCGGAGTTCCTTTCCGGTAATCCGAAACCGGTTTTAAATCTTCATTTTGTCTGAAATAGCTGCAGTAATAAAATTCGGAATTTTTCATATTGGAAAATATAAGGGATGTTATTTTGCCGGAAGCATCGCACATATTGGCAATTATATCCAATGAAATGATTTCAATCAGTCTGCTGCCTGTTGCATAGCAAATGCCTTTAGCTACAGCCGAACCAATTCTCAGCCCTGTAAACGAACCGGGTCCGTTTGACAAGCTTACATATTCAATGTCACTGAATTTTATTCCGTGTTTTTCAAAAGAAGATTTTATGCAGTATGTAATTTTATCGGCATTAACTCCGCTTTCAGTCCGTTCATCAAAGATTAATTTGCCGTTTTCTTCAAAGCCGAACGAGGAAATTTTAGCCGAAGTATCAATTAACAGTATTCCCAAACTTATAAATATTTTATTATTCTTTCGTTTTCTTTTTTACCGTAACTGAAATGAACTTCCTTCATATTCCCTCTAAGATATTGTTTTGCAAGATCAGCCCATTCGATCAGACAGATTGTATTTTCATTCAGATAGTTTTCAAAACCGATCTCCGAAAGTTCTTTTAAGCTTTTAAGTCTGTAAAGATCAAAATGATAAATCGTGATCCCGGATTTATCGTTTTCAGAATATCCGATATACTCGTTGACAATAATAAAAGTCGGACTGCTGACAGTATCCCTGACATTAAAATAATCACAAACTCCTTTTACAAATCCTGTCTTTCCCGACCCCAATTCCCCGAAAAGACCCGTTACGGAATTTCTTTTTAATGAAACTGCATACTTTCTTCCAATAGCAAATGTATCTTCCGGGGAATATGAAATTATTTCATTTAATACAGTCAAGCCTTCGGTTCAAGAGTTACTACAGGCAATATCATTTCATCAATGGATATTCCGCCGTGCTGAAAAGTATCATTATACTGATTAAGATATTTATGGTAATCAGTCGGATAAACAAAATAAAAGTCTTCTTTTGCTATTACATAATTTATGATGCCGTTTCTTTTGGGAAGCTTGTATTCAAGAGGATTCCTTATAAACAAAGCGTGTCTTGAATCAGCTTTTACATTCTTACCGCATTTATATCTCAGATTTGTCGAAGTTTCCTTATCTCCCATTGCCTTGACTCCGTGAAGACATCTAATGCTTCCGTGGTCAGACGTAATAATGATCTTAACATCTTTTCTTGTAGACAGCTGTCTGAGCATTCCGAAAAAAGAAGAATGTTCGAACCAGGATTCTGTCAAAGACCTGTAAGCGGATTCATCAGGAGCAATCTCCTTAAGTATGGCATTATCGCTTCTTGAATGAGCTATCATATCCACAAAATTTATTACTATCGCATTAAGCTGATTATTGCAGTATGACATTATTTTGCTTTCGATGCCTCTTCCGAAATTCGAATCCATTATTTTCGTATACTTAACCTCGTTTTTCAGCCTGACCCTTCTTCTTTCAAGGAGCTTCATCAGAAATTCCCTTTCGAAATTATTCTTGCTGTTCTCATCGTCATCATTTTTCTTCCAGAGTTCCGGATAATGCTGTTCTATTTCAGACGGGAACAGACCTGAGAATATGGCGTTTCTGCTGTAAGGCGTGGCGGTCGGAAGAATGGAATAATGATAGTCTTTTGAGATCCTGAAATATTCATAAAGGTATTTCTCCATGATCATCCACTGATCCATTCTCATGCAGTCAATCACAAACAGAAAGACTGATTTGTTTTCATCAAGTTCGGGTATAACGAATTTATCAACGATCTCGGTTGACAGAATAGGTCTGTCTGCATTTGAATTAACCCAGTTAAGATAATTCTTCTCTACATATTTTGAGAATTCAGTATTGCAGTCTCTCTTTTGCGTCAGAATCGTCTGCTTTAGTCCCAGATCAGGATGTTCGTCAAGTTCTAGTTCCCATGAAGTCATTTTCATATGAATATCAATCCATTCTTTCCAGTCCGGATTTTCAAGCATTGCCATTGAGATCTGATTGAACTCCTGTATATAGTCTTTTGAGACCTGACTTCCTTTCAGCCGCTTTGATTCAAGCATTTTCTTGCAGACGAGAAGAAGCTGCGTCGGATTTACGGGTTTGATAAGATAATCGGAGATCTTGTTGCCAATGGCATCTTCCATCAGACTCTCGGTTTCGTTTTTTGTGACCATAACGACAGGAAGACTCGGTTTGATGTCTTTTATTTCGAGAAGCGTCTGAAGACCTCCCATTCCTGTCATCATTTCATCGAGGAACACAAGATCGAATTCATTATCTCTGATAAGGTTTATTCCGTCCTCGCCGTTTGTGGCTTCTTTGACATTATAACCTTTTTGTTTCAGGAAAAGGATGTTGGATTTAAGAGATTCTATCTCATCATCAACCCAGAGAATGTTGTTTTTTTCTTTTGTAATATAATCTGCAATTTGATTTTGCATAATACATTCCTTTCTTTTTTACTTAATAAATAAAGTAAAAATTACTTCATATAAGCGTATTTTTGTTTTATATGTTTAAATATAACATAACAATAAAAGGACTTTTTAAAAAGTCATTCAACGATTTCCGTGGGAACTGAATTGTAAATAAATGTAAATGAATGACGGACTGTCTGAAGTAAAAACTATTTATGTGATGTAATTTTGATTAATGAACTAACTAACAACTTATACCATAAATATACTTAAAAAGTTGCCTGAACCTTTATTTAATTTTTTTCATGAATATAAATATACTTTATTTCATTTCATTAGGAATTGCCAAAAGTAATTCAGACTTCATTTTGACATTTCAATCCGTATTTGAAATGAAAGATCTTTAAAGATTGTTTGCATCATGATTCTATTGTGATTAGAATATAAATAAAACCTTCTTTTGCAAATTTATTCCGGACACAATTGAAGTAAATCCACATCCGTCCAAAACGTTTAATTTAAAATTAATTAAGAATTTCAGATTTGTTCTGGGGTTGTCCAAAAAGTATAGAT
>JAFDZQ010000040.1:0-6263 GCA_018266895.1 Bacteroidota bacterium | reverse complement strand
CCCAGAACCAAAGAAAAATCGCCCACCCGCCTAGCCGGCGAGGCTGGCTGGTGATAAATTGCCTGAAATTCTTTCACAATTGTTGCAAAAATTTCAACTCGCCTTCGGCTCGAACAGGAAATTTTTGCTCAACGCAATTTCTCAGAATTTCTTTACAGCAATTTCTCACAGGCGGGATTGATTTCATTTTACTTTTATTAATATGAATTATGTTTAGAATACAAATAAAATCTTCTTCTGCAAATTTATTCCGGACACAATTGAAGTAAATCCACAACTATCCAAAACATTTCCGGTTAGTAAAAAAAGTTAATTATGAATACAAATTTAAAACAGATTTCCGGTCATTTCAAAACTATCCCCGGATCTCAATCAAACTCATGATTTAAAATCAAACCAAAGCTTTTCTCTCACAGATGACATAAATTTTCACAGATCACACTTTTACTCTTAACCTTGAGTTCAAAATTTGAAAAATAAATGCAGAGTATGATTTGTGTGAATCTGTGTTATCTGTGAGAAGCAATCCTTTTGATTTAAAATATAGTTTTAGTTTCTTTAACAAATATTCAACGTTTTGAACGGATGTGAAAGTAAATCATGAAAGTATTTTATTTTCTCATTCAAATTATACTTTGAAATGTTTAAATTAAAATAATGAAAAGCGTATCATTACATACACTTGGCTGTAAGCTCAATTACAGCGAGACTTCCTCTATTGCCGGAGATTTTTCTTCAAAAGGGTTTATTCTTAAAGAGTACGGAGAAGCATCTGATGTATTTGTGCTTAATACCTGTTCTGTTACTGAAAATGCCGACAAAGAGTGCAGACAGATCGTCAGAAGCGTTATAAGAAACAATCCCGAAACTTATGTTATAGTAACCGGATGTTATGCTCAGCTGCAGCCTGAAGAAATTGCAGGAATAGAAGGAGTGGATCTGATACTTGGAGCCGGTGAGAAATTCAAACTCTTTGATTACATACACAACTTTGAGAAAAAAGATTATTCCTGCATTTACAGATCTCCTGTAAACGAAATTAAAGAATTCGATGAAGCGTTTTCAGCTGATTCAGATCTCAGAACAAGGGCATTTCTTAAAATCCAGGACGGCTGCAATTACAAATGTTCATTCTGCACTATTCCGCAGGCAAGAGGCAGTTCAAGAAGTCTTGAAATCGGTAAAGTAGCAGATAATGCTAAAATGATAATTGATTCAGGATACAGGGAAATAGTACTTACAGGAGTAAACACGGGTGATTATGAATATCAATCCGGTGAAAACAGATTCAGACTTATTGATGTACTGACTGAACTGGAAAAGCTGAACATTGACAGAATCAGAATCAGTTCGATTGAACCTAATCTCCTGAACGATGAAATAATCTCGCTTGTAAAATCTTCAGCGAAATTCTGCAATCATTTTCATATTCCGTTGCAGAGCGGTGACCCGGAAATTCTTAAAGCAATGAGAAGAAGATACAGCAGGGAACTTTACCGCGATCTGATATACAAGTTAAAAGATGAAATCAGGGATGTGGGAATCGGAGCTGACGTGATAACAGGTTTTCCAGGTGAGTCTCAAAAGCAGTTTGAGAACACATTTGATTTCGTAAATTCTCTTCCGGTATCTTATCTTCATGTATTCAGCTATTCAGAAAGGAAAAATACTGATGCTGTTATGCTGCCGGGCAAAGTGGAAGTTAGAGAAAGAAAAAGGAGAAGCGAACTGCTCAGAAAGCTGTCCGATAAAAAACGATTTGATTTCTATTCCGGGTTTACAGAAACACTTCAGGATGTTTTGTTTGAATCGGTCAGGAACGACGGCTTTACAGAAGGTTTTACAACTAATTACATCAGAGTTAAAGTAAAAGATACATCTTCACTTGAAAACACAATTGAAAGCGTCAGATTAATTTCAACAGACGGAATCAAGCCCGTACTTGCGGAAAGAATTAATGTAAGCGCTTTTTCTGATAATTAGAATTTGTTAATTAAAATAATATTTTTTCTATGCCGGATATTTCAGTAAATTTTGCGGGGATAAAATCACCGAATCCGTTCTGGCTTGCTTCAGCTCCTCCGACCAATTCCGGCTACCAGATTATGAAAGCGTTTGATGCAGGATGGGGAGGCGCAGTATGGAAAACTCTCGGAGTTCCGATAGTAAATGTTTCAAGCAGATACGGCAGCGTTAATTACAGAAATACAAGGATGATGGGTTTTAACAATATCGAACTTATCACTGACCGTCCTCTTAAAGATAACCTGAGGGAAATAGAAGAAGTAAAAAAATATTTTCCTGATCACGCTGTAATAGCTTCACTTATGGTGGAAACGAGAGAGCAATGGCATCAGATAGTCAAAGATGCCGAGAATGCAGGCGCTGACGGACTTGAGCTGAACTTCGGATGTCCTCACGGAATGTGTGAAAGGGGAATGGGTTCTGCCGTCGGACAGGAACCTGAAGTTCTCAAACTTATAGTGAGCTGGGTTAAGGAAGTTGCAACCAAACCTGTTATAGTTAAACTTACTCCCAATATTTCGGATATTACCGATCCGGCAATTGCTGCAAGACAGGGAGGCGGAGATGCAATTTCGCTCATTAATACAATACAGAGCATCGTAGGAGTCGATATTGATAATTTTGTTGCTTATCCGATGGTTGACGGGAAAAGCACTAACGGAGGATATTGCGGACCGGCTGTTAAACCGATAGCACTTAACATGCTGAAGAACTGCGCACAGCATCCTGATGTGAATCTCCCGATATCGGGAATAGGCGGCATTGAAAACTGGAAAGATGCAGTTGAATTTATTCTGCTCGGAGCAACAACAGTTCAGGTATGTACCGCCGTAATGCATTATGGTTTCGGCATAATCAGAGAAATGATTCCCGGACTTGAAAATTACATGACTGAAAAAGGTTTCAGGACAATTGATGAAATGAAAGGCAGAGCACTGAGGAATATTACAAACTGGGAAAATCTGAATCTTGATTATAAAATCATTGCCGAGATAAATAAAGATAAATGCATCGGCTGCGAATTATGTTACATTGCCTGTGAAGACGGTGCTCATCAGGCAATCGGACTATCGGATAACGGAACAAGAGTCCCTTTTATCATTGAAGAAAACTGCGTGGGCTGTAATCTTTGTTCGCTTGTCTGTCCGGTGGAGAACTGCATTACTATGATAAGAAAAGATGACGGAAATAAATATGAAACCTGGAAAGAAAGGACACAGACCGGAAATATTCCCGTTACATTCGATGACGAACTTGCGGGCGGACTTCATCATTATGTGCCTGATACGCTGAGCGCTCTGAAAAAGAACAGAAATGGTTATAAATGATTCGGATTTTTCTCTGAAAGGAGACCGGTCGGATTCAGAATTTTAAATTTTAAAAGACCAGTCTGAACCCCACAGAAATATGGTTTATCTTAAAAAGCAAACAACAGGAAAATAAATATTGAGTTTAACAGATAACGAGCTAAAGAAAAGATTTAAGAATATTAAGCTGATTGTTTCTGATATTGACGGCACGCTCGTAAACAATGAAAATGATATCAGCGGGCTTACAGTTGATATTGTCAAAAAATTAAAACAGAAAAACATATTATTCTCTCTTGCTTCGCAAAGAGTTCATTCATCCATTGTACCTCTTGCAGATCAGCTTGAGATACAGATACCGTTCATATCGCTTAACGGGTCGCTGATACAGGACAGCAAAGCGAAAACAATTCTCAGCAAATCAATCATTGACAAAAAGCATGTGGAAAAAGCCGTAAGTCTTGCTGAAAAAAATTATATAAAAATCGCGCTGTGTTACAACGACAAAATTGTTTACACGGAAGATAATTCCGTTCTGAGGGATTTTATGTCCAGACTCGGAACGACTTATTCTCTTGTTGACAGTTATGAAAATTACACTGATAATATTCTTGAAATAATAATGTCCGGTAATGACAGAAAAGTAATGAAAAACATTCAGAGTAAAATGACTCTGCCTTTCGGGCTGAAGCTGAAAGTAAAATTTTACAGATCTCAGTCATTTCAGGGAGTTTATAATTTAGAAATAATCAGAAAAGGCGTCAGCAAAAAGACAGGACTGAAAAGGCTTTCAAAATATCTGGGACTGAGAAGAAATGATGTGATGGTTTTCGGAGACTGGTATAATGACAGGGATCTGTTCCAGTACGGCGGAACAAATATTGCTCTGGATAATGCCGTTGAGGAATTAAAGGAAATGGCTGATCATGTCAGCGATCTGTCAAATGAAGAAGACGGTGTGGGAAATTTTCTTAAAATGTTTTATGACCATATTAATTAAATTGAAAGACAATGAGCGGATATGATAATATTGCGGGGTTTTATGACAGAGTGACAGGAGACTCCCTTGATACTGAAAAATACATTTTGAATAAAGTTAAGGGATATTTTAAAATTGATTCGCGGAACAAGCCGCGGCTGCTTGAACTTGGCTGCGGGACAGGCAACAATCTTTTCTTTCTGAAAGATAAATTTGAGCTTACCGGAATCGATTCTTCAGTTGAAATGCTTAAGATAGCGCGCCGTAAACTTCCCGAAGCTGATTTTCACAGGAAAGATTTCAGAAAATTCGATCTGAAAAATCAATTTGACATAATACTCTGTCTTTACGATACAATTAATCATATTACATTATTCAGCGACTGGAAAAAAGTTTTCAGAAATGCCAACCTTCATCTGAAAAAGAACGGACTTTTTATTTTTGACATTAATACCCTTCACAAGCTTGAATTCATTTCTTCCGTTTCTCCCGTAGTAAACAAGTTTGAAAACAGTTACCTGATCGTAAATGTAAAAAAGATAAGCAGGAATGTGTTCAACTGGAATCTGAAGGTTTTCGAAAATACCGGCGGAAATAATTTCAGACTAATTGAAACTGACATTAAAGAATCATCCTTTGAAGTTTCAAAAATAACTGAAGAGCTTTCAAAACATTTCAGGATCGTAAAAACAGAAGAAGAATCAGGCAGAAGAATGAACCCTGATTCAGAAAGACTGTATTTTGTCTGCAGAAAATTATAAAATCAAAACAGGAAACAAAAGAAATAAATAATGAAAAAAATAGTAGAATGCGTTCCGAATATATCCGAAGGAAGGGATGAAAAGATCATCAATGCCTGCGCAGATGCAGTAAGAAAAGTTGAAGGCGTAACGCTTCTTGATATTGATCCGGGGAAATCTACAAACAGAACTGTGTTTACATTTGTCGGGGATCCGGTATCGGTAGTTGAGGCGGCATTTCAGTTTTCCAAAACAGCTTATGAACTTATTGATATGTCAAAACATTCCGGAGAGCATCCGAGGATGGGAGCAGTGGATGTAGTGCCGTTTGTACCTGTTGCCAATGTTACGACGGAGGAATGCGTTGAATGTTCGAAAGTTTACGGAAAGAGAGTCGGCGAAGAACTCGGAGTGCCGGTTTATCTTTATGAAGAAGCTTCGGTGAATCCTGAAAGAAAAATGCTTAGACAGATCAGATCCGGAGAATATGAAGGAATAAAGAATAAGATTTACAAACCGGAATGGAGACCTGATTTCGGTCCGCAGGAATTCGTTGAAAGATCTGGAGCAACCGTTACGGGTTCGAGATTTTTTCTTATTGCCTACAATGTAAACATACTCGGAACAAAAGAGCAGGCGCATAAGATCGCTTTGAACGTCCGTGAACAGGGAAGAAGCGAGGATTCTCCCGGAAGACTGAAAGCCGTAAAGGGAATCGGCTGGTATGTGAACGAATATAATATGGCTCAGGTGTCAATGAATCTGGATAATTATAAGATCACCCCTCCTCATATTGCATTTGAAGAATGCGCAAAAGATGCACGCGAAATGAATCTTGCAGTCTGCGGGAGCGAACTGGTCGGACTTATTCCTCTTGAAGCAATGCTTATGGCTGCTGAATATTATATTCAGAAAGAAAATTTATTCATACTTGATGAAATGCAGAAGATCAGATTAGTAATTGACAGACTCGGACTTTCATCCATATCGGCATTCATTCCCGAAAAAAGGATCATTGAGTATATGATCAGTGAAGAATCAAACGAACCGCTTGCATCTCTCAGTGTCAGAAACTTTGTAGAACTTGTAGGAGCAAGGACATCCGCTCCCGGCGGTGGAAGCGTTTCAGCTCTTATTGCATCTCTCGGAGCTGCGCTCGGCGCCATGGTCGGATGGATGAGTTACGGAAATAAAAAATTCGAGCATCTTGAC
>JAFDZQ010000003.1 GCA_018266895.1 Bacteroidota bacterium | reverse complement strand
CGGGAGATTGGGAACGAGGGGTAAAATCGGGAGATTGTGAACGAGGGGTATATAGCATTTTATCTGTATCCCAATCTCCTGATTGGGATACAACACATCCGTTCCCAATTGGGAGATTGGGAACGAGGGGTATATAGCATTTTATCTGTATCCCAATCTCCTTATTGGGATACAACACATCTGTTCCCAATCGGGGGATTGGGAACGAGGGGTATATAGCATTTTATCTGAAGCAGGTATATGAATTTATTTTTTTAGGTTTTTTATAAAAAGCATATTGATTATTATTAAAAAACAAGACAGGTCAGAATTAATCCGTATAAATGAAGTCAAAAATTGCTGTGATGCAGCCGTATTTTTTCCCTTATATCGGATATTTTCAGCTTTTAAATTCCGTTGACAAATTTGTACTGCTTGATGATGTAAATTACATAAAAAAGGGCTGGATCAACAGAAATTTTATACTTTTAAATTCAAAACCCTGTTTGTTTACGATTCCTCTTGTGAAATCAAGCCAGAACAAACTTATAAATGAAACTGAGATTTCACCTGAAAGCAAACTGAGAAGAAAGTTTCTTAGAACGATTGAAACAGGATATGCAAAAGCTCCGTTTTTCAATGAAGTTTATGAAATGCTTTCTCTGATTATCGGAAGCAAAGAAAATAGTCTTACCAAATTAATAAGGTTAAGCCTGGAACAAATTAAAGTTTATCTCGGTCTGAAAACATCAATAATTGAATCTTCAGCAATCTATTCAAATTCACATTTAAAAGGAGAACATAGAATCACGGATATCTGCCGGAAGGAGAATTCTTCAGTTTACATAAATCTTCCGGGGGGCACTGAACTTTATTCGAAAAGTAATTTCCTTAAGGAAGGAATTGATCTGTATTTCATCAAATCAGACGCTATCAGATACAGACAATTCGCGAATGAATTCATCCCTTCACTTTCGATGATAGACGTGATGATGTTTAACAGCAGGGAAAAGATACATGAGTTTCTGAACAGTTATGAACTTGTATGAAGATGCACAGTTTAATTCCTCTCGAATCAGAATCTGAATGGAAAGATGCGCTTAAAGACATAAGGCATTCATTTTATCACACACGGGAAAGCTGTTATGCAATGCATCTGACTACGGGATACAGAACTTACCTTTATAGTTTTGAGCATGAAGGAATCAGAATAATCTGTCCCGTTTCGGAAAGAGAGTTCGGCGGATACACGGATATAGTTACGCCGTATGGTTTTTCAGGATTTGCAGGAAATGAAGATTACCCGGGCTTTCAGAATTACTGGAAGGAATTTGTAAAGGAGAAAAAATATGTTTGCGGATACATTAGTCTGAATCCTGCGCTGACAAACAGCACTTATTACAGCGGACAGGATGCATATAAATCCACGAATTTATTTTACATTGACCTGAAATTAAGTCTGACAGAACTGTTTGAAAATCTTGACTCTAACAGAAAGAAGATAATTAAAAATTTCAGAAAATACGAAGCGGGTTTTATTTATGACAGAAACATTCTGACTAAGTTCTTTACGGATAACTACTATGATTTTCTAAAGAGAATAAATGCATCACAGGCAAATTATTTTTCAAAAGAGACACTTGAATATATATGCAGTCTGGAGAATGTGTATATGGTGGGTACCGGAACGGAAGGAAGGACCGAAGCAGTGTATTTATTTGCTTATACCGGATCAGAAGGATTATGTCTGTTCAATGTAGCTTTGCCGGAAGGCAGGCAATATGCATCGTTGCTCCTCTGGAGCGGACTGAAATTTTTCAGATCAAAAAAAATCCCGCTGATGAATCTCGGAGGCGGGATCAAAGAAGATGACAGTGTTGCATTGTCAAAGGAAAGATTCGGCGCTTATAAACTTCCCTTTTACAATCTGAAGGAGATCTACGATAAAGAGATATATGAAAAACTTTGTTTGCAAAAAGGATTCAAATCTGATGATAAGTCAGGATATTTTCCTGCTTACAGAAAATCTTAATATTAATTTTATCATACTTGTATAAAAAATCAGCCGAATTTTATGACGCTCTTTATCATTTCAAAAATTATAAAGAAGCTTCAGAAAAACTTCGGAATATAATTTACCGGTTTAACCCCAAAGCAAAAACTCTTCTTGATACGGCGTGCGGAACAGGAAAGCATATTGAATATCTCAGAGAATATTTTGATGCCGAAGGTCTCGATATCAATGAAGACCTTCTGAATATAGCTAAGCAAAGATGTCCCGAAATCCTGTTTCATCTTCAAAGTATGATCGATTTTGATTTAAGGAAAAAATATGATGTCGTAACATGTCTTTTCAGTTCGATCGCTTATGTAAAATCCGTGGATAATTTATTCAGCGCAGTTTCGTGCATGGCAGAACATTTAAATCCCGGCGGTCTGCTGATTATCGAGCCCTGGTTCAGCCGCGATACTTTCTGGACAGACATCGTTACTGTCAATCATTATGACGGGAAAGATCTTAAGATAACGTGGATGTACACACCAAAAGCAGAAAATGATTTATCCATACTTGAAATAAATTATTTAGTCGGAACTCCCGCTGAAGTAACATATTTCAAAGAACGTCATGAACTGGGATTGTTTGACGATTCGCAGTACAGGTCTGCAATGGAGAAGACCGGATTAAAGATTGAGTATGACAAATACGGATTATTCGGCAGAGGGATGTATATAGGAATTAAAAATTGAAGTTTTTTAATTTATTTTCCGGAAATGAAAGTTAGCGTGTGGATGTCGGCATATAATCACGAGAAATATATTTCTCAGTGTCTTGACAGCGTATTGAATCAGAAAACGGATTTTGATTTTGATATTATTCTCGGAGAAGACTGCTCAAAGGACAGGACACGCGAGATTGTAACTGAATATAAGAACAGATATCCGGACAAATTCAGATTATATCTACCGGAAAAAAATATCGGGATGATGGAGATGGACATTGCAACCTGGAATCTCTGCACGGGAGAATACATTGCGCTGCTTAACGGTGATGATTACTGGACTGACGAATACAAACTGCAGACACAGGCGGATTTCCTTGATAATAATCCTGATGCTGTGATGTGTTATCATAAAGCGAGAGTTGAGAATGAAACAACCGGATATGTATTTGATACAGTTTATCCGGAGTCGGGGGAGGAGTTAACGGCGGAATATCTTTTACTCGGATATAATCCCGTCATGACTCCGACCGTAATGATCAGGAACATTCTTACCGTACCGGATTATTACAGGGATCTGCCGTACGGCGATATGCCTTTATATCTTCTGCTTTCACAGAAGGGAAAATTAAAATATATTGACAAGCTGATGAGCTTATACAGAATTCATCCGAGCGGTCAGTGGCAGGGAGAGTCAGTGTACAACAATCTGCTCAAAGATATTAAATTTTATGAGATTATGAATGAGAAACTAAATTACAAATATGAAGATCTCATTGACAAAATTTTCTCGCAGAGATATTTTGACCTTACAATACACTGTATTAATATAAATGATACGGATAAAGCAAAAGAATATTACTCAAAGCTTTTAGAAAAAAACAAAAATTATTCTCAGATAAAAAAAGAAGATTCAGATTTACTCGAAGAAATTTTATTCAAGAAAACTGATAAGACAATGCACCGGGATTTTCTTAAAAGAGAAGTGAAATGGAAAATTAATTAAGATTTAAAATTTGCAGTCGGATAAACCCACAAATATAATACTTCCCGTACCGGAAAACATCATAAGACCGAGATGGTCTGTTATGATTCCTACATTCAATCCTAAAGAACATTTTATGATAGCGGCGATCAACAGCGCGCTTATTCAGGATCCCGGAGCGGAAGAAATGCAGATCGAAGTGGTAGATGACTGTTCGACCAAAGTAGATGTTGAAAAAATAGTAAATGACAACTGGAAAGGAAGGGTCAATTATTACCGTCTTCCAAAAAACGTGGGTCATTCATTTAACTTTACAGAATGTGTCAGAAGATCAAAAGGCGAACTTGTTCATCTGCTTCATGATGATGACAAAGTGAAGCCGGGTTTTTACAGTGCAATGGATAAAATTTTCAGGAAGTATGATAATATCGGAGCAGCATTCTGCAGACAGGAGTATATTGATGATGATGATGTGTTCATGTTTTATTCCGAACCTGAAATGGAAGAAACCGGGATTCTGGAAAACGCATTAGTTAAATTAGCCGAAAAGCAGAGGATACAGTATTGTTCAATTGCTGTGAAGAGGAAAGTCTATGAACAGATTGGCGGTTACATTCCAAAAAATATAGGATGCGAAGACTGGGAGATGTGGGTAAGGATTGCAGCGCATTTTCAGATCGGTTATGAACCGCAGGCTCTTGCTCAATACCGTATTCACAGGACTTCCATGACTTTGACTGATATGCGGACAGGTCAGGATATGAGATTTTTAAGGGAAGCTGCCGATATTTTTACACAGTATCTTCCTGAAGATAAACGTGAAGAAGTAACATTATTCCGTAATAAACACTATTCTGTTTATTCGTTTAATAATGCGAAGAGGATGTATGAAGAATTTAAGGATGAAGAAGGAGCGGCAGCTCAGTTAAGTGAAACAATAAAGCTTGATCCGGAAATTGTTTACAGTAATCTGAATTTTCTCAGACAGTTAAAACTTCCGGTAGAAAGCGCAGGTGTTTCGGTTGTTGTTGTTACAGAGAATGACAAAAATCTTATAGCAGGAACAATTAAGAGTCTTACCGAACAGGTTGTCTATGATTACATACCTTGGGAAATAATTGTAATAGATACGGGATCATCGAACGGGACTTTAAATATTGTAAAAGATAAATTATTAAAATCCGGAGATAAAATTTCTTACTGGATAATTGAATCCGATAAGAAGGATTATTTTGAGATTTACAAAACCGCTTTTGAGAATGCAAAATATGATACGCTTATATTCTGTAATCCGGGTGAACTGCTTAACGATAATTACATTTCAAGAGCTTCCGAAAACATTCTGAAATACAATGAGGCGGGAGTAATTGGAGGATATTCGGAAAGCAGGTCCAACATTATTCCGCCGGCATGGTTTAACGATAAAAACAAAAAATATTATCAGACCGGGGAACAGTATGAATATTCGGCTGATATAACCTGGTCTAAGGGTTTTGTCTGGGGTTCAGGAATGGTTTTTAAAAAAGATGCCTGGAATTCTTTATTGAAAAATAATTTCACTCCGTTCTTTACGGGTTCACAGGATAAGACCGGTAAAGCTTCCTTTGAAAAAGAATTATGCTATGCTTTAAGATCCGCAGGATGGAAGATAGTTTATAATGTGGAACTTGTTCTGACTAAGTTCATCCCGGATAACGAACTCAGATGGAGTTATTTAAGAAAACTCCTCAGGCGTAAAGGTACTGAATCCGCAATTCTTTCTGCATACAAAAAAACCGGAGGCAGAGACGTAAAAAATCTCTTCTCAGTCAGAAAACCTTCGGATGTAAGGAGAAATTTAATAAGTACATTCAGGAATCTTAAAAAAATCAAATCGTGGAAATCCGAATCTTATAAAGAGACATTAAAAGGTGATACTGATATTCTCAAAATTGAATATTTTTTTGCAAGACTTAAGGAACTCACAAAGCTTTACGGTTCATACAACAGGAATTTAAGATTATTCAAAAAATACGGGAATAAAAAAGATCTAAGATTTTTAAATTATATTTTGGGAAGTTCATATTTCCGGTATCCTCATTACAATCTGAAAAACAACAGGAACGGAGTATCGGTTATTTTCAGCTACAGAAAAACATCTTCCGATTTCTTATTCAGATCCCTGTTTAAAATCTGCGATCAGAAACTGCCGCCGGAGTTTCCTTACGAATTAATATTTACAGGAAGATCAATAACTCAGGATCTGAAAACGGAAATATTCAGATTTTGCAGCAGAATCAATCCTGCAGCTAAGATCACATTTTTCGAAATTGAATCTCAGGATTCAGCTTCCTCTTTTAAAAAAATTATCAGCTCATGCAGATTTAAAAATTTATTATTCTTAAACGAACTTACATTTATCAGCGCTGACTACATCGGATCCGCATTTAATATTTTTAATAAAAAAAAGAAATATGCTTTTATAGCCGGGCAGCAGGAATTAACCTGTGATGTCAAACCTCCCAAATGGTTCGGAAGCGCCAAAAAATATTTCGGTGATGTAAAGTATACTGATGTTCCGCAGGATATCACGGGTCAAATCATTAACCGGGATCTCGCAGGAATATTGGCTCGCAAAGATGCAGCGCTTATGCTTTTAACAAGTGATGATCTGATCAATGATAATACAGCTGATGAATTTTTAAATGTCAGTAAAGCAGAACTTTTAAAAAACAGGATTATTTCTTCCGGATTTAAAATCTGGTATGAACCGGGATTAAAATTAAAAAAGTTAATACCGGTAAAGTATCTCAGCAATGAATTTTTAAATAAAATAAATTATCAAAGCGGGGATGAGCTGTTAATTAGTGATTCCGCGAAAAGCGGCGGAGTTGCGGAGATCAAAACACTCCGGAAAAAACATAAGGGAATATTCATCTCAAAAGAAAGCGGCAACGGACATTCAAAAAACTTTACCTCAATTTTGGATGAAAAAGGAATTGTAAATTCCGGCGGCAACGGATTAGCAGTTAAAAATATTCAGGGCACGGGCGTATCAGTTGTAGTCTGCTGTTACAACAGCTCAAAAGTCCTTCCGAAAACTTTAAGATACTTATTAAGCCAGAAAGTCCCGGATTCAGTTCCGTGGGAAATTATAATTGTCGATAATGCATCCACAGACAACACATCGGAAATAGCAAAAGAGATCCTCAGCGGCAGCTTTTGCAAAGTTCCGTTCACAATAGTCAAAGAACCTGAACCCGGATTAAGCGCTGCAAGATTAAAGGGAATAAATACGGCTAAATACGGATACATAGTTTTCTGCGATGATGACAACCGGCTTCAGGAAGATTTTGTCAAAATTTGTTACGACACAATGGAATCAAACAAAGAGATAGGTGTATTGGGCGGA
>JAFDZQ010000039.1 GCA_018266895.1 Bacteroidota bacterium | reverse complement strand
AAAATTTAACTAACCAAATAATTATATAACCATATTTAGAAACGTTTTGGACGGATGTCCATTAACGTACAACAATTGTCTTAATAATACATTTTTAAATTCGTGTCAATTTGTGAAATTAGTGGCAAATTTTTTGAATTAATTCTGAAGAGATCTGGCTGTGAAATAATAACTTTTTTCAGAATTTATTTTAGACAGTTTTTTGTAAATTACATTTAACAATTGAAAATAAATTCTCAATTAAAAACATACACCAATGATATTTCATATTACACATAAGACTGATTGGGAAAATTCCGGGGAAAAAGAGTTTTACGAACCGGATTCTCTTGTTAAAGAAGGATTCATTCACTGCTCGCCTGAAGATATGATACTTGAATCAGCAAAGAATTTTTTCAAAAACCAAACCGGACTTTTGATCTTATGCATTGATGAAAGTAAAGTAAAAGCGGAAATAAAACGGGAAGATCTTTATAATACAGGATATGAATTCCCTCACATTTACGGTAAGCTTAATAAAGATGCTGTCATTAAGACAGCAGAGATAGAAACGGATATTAATGGGGAATTTAAGTTGCCCGGAGATATATTTTTTTAAACACTTCCCCTCTCCTCAATCAGTCTCAAAATATTCCCTGAAAAAATCAGTTCCTTATCCGATGCAGGGATCTTCAGTGATTCCACAATCGGAATATAGGTAAGAGGAAGTCCGAGATTGTAATCGCTGCCGAAGATCACTTTTTCGGCTCCTACGGTATTCACAACTTTATTTACAAAATAAAATTCTCTCACAGACTCCGTTCCAAGATATACATTCCTGTATTTTTTATCTCTGACCGTTTCCGCGCATTCAAGATATATCGAGGGCTGATCGCCTCCGAGATGAGCAAGTATTAAGACAAGGTCAGGATATTTTTCCGATAATTCCAGAGGAAACTTATAGCTTGCGATCTCCTGCCACCTTCCGCAGTGAACCACGACAGGGATCTTATTCTCTGACGCCATCCGTATATATTTGTCATAAGAAGCGTCGGTGATCTTTTTTCTCTGAATGGAAGGATGTACTTTAAACAATGAAACTCTGTCAAGATTCTTTTCAAGAAAATCATCAAGCAAAACATCATCCGGGTTTATCCAAGCATTATAATAAAATTTAAATTCAGCATTATCAACAGTCTGCTTAAAAAGTTCCTCGTTGCCCGTGATATCTGTCGGCATGCATACAGCCGCATCCACGCCTGATCTTTTCATTACATCAATCGCTTCAGCAACGGAAGATTCGTAGTCATAAAAGATTCCGCTCCATTTTCCTATGTGAATATGTGAGTCAATGATCTTCATTTATTTAACTTTGTTTTTGCTGTACCATTTATATGTCCTGATTATTCCTTCATTGAGATCAACTTTCGGATTGAATCCGAGAAGTTCTTTCGCTTTGTCAATGCTCGGAATTCTCAGTTCCACATCCACATAATTTTTTGGTATGTAAACTATCTTAGATTTTGATTTACAAAGAGAAACAATCTTTTCCGCAAGAGAAGATATCGTAATTGTTCCTTTAGGATTTCCTATGTTAATAACTTCTCCAATGGCTTTTTTATTTGTCAGACACAGATCTATTCCGTCAACCATGTCATCAATGTAGCACCAGGATCTTATCTGATCGCCTTCTCCGTGAATTTCAATATTTTTTCCCTTCACGACATTCTTTATGAAGATCTGAATCGCACCTTCGCCGACCTGTCCCGGTCCGTAAATATTAAAAGGTCTTATGGTAACGCACGGATAACCGTGCTGCTTGTAAAAGCTGTGGACAAGATGTTCACCCGTAACCTTGCTGATTGAGTAAGTCCATCTGCCCTCTCCTACGGGAGCGAAATTTGTCTGTGACTTTTCATTTGATTTGTAGGCATAAGCTCCGAGAACTTCGCTTGTCGAAAAGTCCAGAAATCTTTCCAGCTTTCCGGAATATTTTTTCAGGGCTCTGAGAAGATTCAGTGTGCCGTTGATATTTACGTCAAGTGTTTTTACCGGATCAATAATTACAGTGTCAATGCCTGCGATCGCCGCAAGATGAATTACTATTTCAGGTTTAAAATCCTCACACGCTTTCCTGAGAGAATCAAAATTCAGTACATCATCACAGATTATCTTCAGATCATCTGTCTTTAATTTTTTATACTTCAGGGAATCCCTTGAAAAATTATCATAGATAAGAATTTCATTGTTTCCAATAAGCTTTTCAGCCAGAGTGCTTCCGATAAAACCCGCGCCTCCGGTGAGGAGAATTCTTTTATTTTTTATTTTCAATTATTATCAGATTTAGTTTAGTTCAAGTTCAAATGATTTTCTTAAGAATCCGTTAGCAAGGAAATTTTTCTTGAATGCAAACAGTCCTTCGATAAGCTTTCCGCCGGAATCGGAAGTTCCGGTATCGTAGTATTTGTAATTATTTTCCTTAGCCCATTCAATGGATTTAAAAAGAATGAATTCGGATACCCTGTCCATTTTATAATTTTCATCGTCTGCGAGATAAAAGTTCAGAATCATATCTTTGTTAATGGAAAAGAGTATGCAGATCGCAACCACCTTTGATTCTATTGTAGCCGAAAAAAAAACAATATCGTTACCGATATTCTTTCTGAGATAGATAAGTTCTTCGGGCGAATGAGTCGGCTTTACGCCTTTGAGCTCCCTGTTTTTCAGCAGGATATCATAATATTCCCTGAATCTGTCCTCTGACATTTCACCGGAAATAATTTCAAGCTGAATCTTCTTAAGTGATTTCCTGATGGACCTCTTCTTTGGTTCAGATATTTTTCTGAACTCAAAATTTTCCAGATCAATGATATTGGAAATGGAAACTGATGAAACTTTAAATCCGTTTTTTATAAGCGCATACTCGGTTTCTTCATTCGGATTCTTATTGTAAAGGAACGGCGGATTCTTAAGTATGCATGTACGGAAATTATTTACTCTTAAATAATTTATGAGACTTTCCGTAATTTCAAAAAAGTTTATGAGATTTATTTTTTTCTTCCACAGAAATCCTCCGAAGCTTACTCCGTCGCAGGATACGTATGTTAGCTTGCCGTTCAAAGTCTTTTCGCATCCTATCATTATTGCAAGTACTTTATTTGATTCTGTATCCTTGAATTTCAGATGATGCCATTTAATGTTCTTATTGAATACATCGTTATAAGAATTAAATTTGAAATCATAGAACAGATTATACTGATTTCTGAGGAATTCCTTCCATTCCAGATCACTGTCAATTTCGGTTTTAATTACACTTATCATTTTAAATTAGTTTTCATAAAGTTCGTAACCGGGCTCGGATAATTTTAATTTTACATCCGGAGGAATGAAAAGCTTTGACTCTTTGTAAACCGCCCTGTTGATGCCTTCTTTTTCCACAATGATCTCATATTTATTCTTCTCGAGCGAACTGATCTTTTCTTTCACATTATCAGTCCCGTCCTTTGTATCAAGGAATAACAGCTCATACTTATTTCCTGGCCATCCGAGATCAAGTCCGTTGAAATAAAAACTGAACTGCGGATTATGCCTGTAATTTGTCGCAACATATACAATATTCCTTTTACCGCTTTCCTCAATCTGCTTCTTTACTTCCGATATCTGAAAATCATTTTCCCAGAAAGGCACCTTGAAAAGATAAAATAAATTCAGTCCTGCAAAGAAAATTAATATAATTATATAAAAAGCTTTTTTAAGTTCAATTCTGTCTGCAAAAAATCTTATGACATATGGCAATATCAGAAAAACAATTATAAAAATTATCGCCAGATATATTCTGCTGCCCTCCAGAATGAAATTCTTAATCTCCGGTCTCTGATGTTCTGTTGCATACCAGAAAATATTAAGTATCGTTGCAAAGATTATCAGCGTTTTTACTAGAGTTTTTTCAAGATCGATCTGCATAAGAAAGGATGACATCAGAAGGCATCCCGGCGTAAGGACAAGAAGTATATAAACTTCAAGCTTTGTTTTGAACAATGCAAGAATGATCATCCCTGTAATGAACCATATCCAGATTAATAATTTCTCCGGACTTAACTTTCTGTAGGCGGACAGGTCCTTTATCATTGCAAAGAAAACTATCACGCTGTATGGTATTATCGTTAAAAGATAATTTACGTGATATAACGCGCCGGAATTTTTAACATTATGCTCAACTCCTATAACAGCTCTGTCATAGATATGAAATTTTAAAAAATAATCTGTAAACTCCGTCCCGTATTTCATAAGCATATACAGGTGCCACGGCAGAGCCATCAGCAAACCTATGGCGCTGAGCACAAAAAGGTCCCTGAAAGTAAATTTAATTTTGTCTTTTAAAAAAAAGAAACTCAGGAAAAGTATTGCTGGAATATACAGTCCCACGAGTATTTTTACCATTAAGCAGCAGCCGAAAGAAATTCCGCTGAAAATTAAATATCTGTAATTCCCGGTATCGTTGTATATGAATACACAATAAAAGGAAAACAGTATGAAAAATGTGTAAGGGTAATCGAACTGAAATCTCTTTGAAAAAATGTTGAAAATAATATTGCTGCAGAATATAAGAGCTGCAAAGAATCCGGTTTTGAAATCGAAGATCCTTTTGCCTGTAAGAATTATGAGGATGACGCAAAGAAGGCTGAATATAAACGGAACAATCTTAAGAGCAGACGAAGTGATTCCGAATATCAGAGTGAAAACATATCCGATCCAGATAAGAAGAGGAGGATGAGATCCGGAGTAGAACCTTCCGACAGAGTGAGCGCTCTGATCGAAGAAATCTCCGTTGGAATGTATTGATAAAACTCTTGTTGCATACATACCTTCGTCCCAGGGCTGAATATCAGCAGTGAAAAGCTCGGGAAGTTTTACCACACATAAAAAAGCAACGAGAAAAATTATAATCTTAATATGATTTTTTTCGCTGCTTAAATAGTTTTCTGTTTTCAGGTAAAAGGAAGACATCTTTTCACTTAAGATAAAATCAGAAGTTCAACCCCAGTGAGAAAGTATTACTGCTGCCGAATTCACTTTTGTAAGGAACAAATGCATAATCAATACTGATGCTTTTGTATTTAAATCCGATGCCGGTAGTCAGCCCTTTGTTTTCATATTCAGTCTGATAACCTAATCTCAGAAAAACAAAATCCTTGTATCCCGCTTCGCCGCCGGCGTTAATATGAAAACTTCCGCCGTCAAAGACTTTGAATCCGTCTAATCCTAAAATAAAGTTAAATTTGTCTCTGGAAATTCTGTAACTGCCTCCTATTCTTACGGATGTGGGAAGTTTCGAACTCTGATTCTTAAGTTCATCCACCGAGCCGAGATTTGAGACAACTACTGCAAGACTGTAATTACCCTTTGCATAATTTGTTCCGATATCGAATGCAAGTCCTGAAGCTTCATCGACATATATCTTCTCAAAAAGATATTTTCCGGTTACACCGAATGAAAGATTCCTGTTTATTTTATAGCCTAAGGAAATCCCTGCGGATAAATTCCTTGAATCGAATTTATCAACAGGTGCGCCGGGAATATTCCTGATCTCAATGCCCGTTATACTTGTGGTAAACAATCCAACACCCAGAGAAAACTTTTTGCTGATTGGAAACTTAGCTGCAATAAAATCCGTCTTCATATCCTGTACTGATTCATTGTGCATCAACGAGACATTGCCCTTCATCCCGGAGTTTAATCTTGCGGGATTATAAATAAAGGCAGTTGCATCATCTGTAACAGATGAGAAAGCTTCACCCATTGCTATTGACCTGGCGCCAACGCCGAGTTTCAGGAAAGCCAGACCTGTATTGCCTGCTCCGTCATTCTGGGCATATATTTGAGTAGCAATAAAAGTGAGCAGTATTAATTTTAGAAAAATATATTTTTTCATTATCATTTAAATTTAAAAACAATTCCGATATTCTGAACGGGATTGTGAGTATATGGTTCCAGCTGAAAAGAATAATCAACTCCGAGATTTATGCTTTTTGAAAAGTTCTTGTTCAGTCCGATCCCGAAGGATGGTTTAAGATTTCCTGTAAAGTCATCTGCGTTCAGATCGATTCTGTCTATCCCGGCTCTGATTTTAACCTGTTTCATTACATTTATTTCAGCGCCGAATCTGATCACCGTATTGTTGGATTTCTTTTTTACTTCAGTGACCAAAGTATCAAAAGGAGATTTCTCCTGTTCAGGATTGAAAAACTGCTGAACGGCAAGAGAAACTATTCCCATGTTTTTGGGAAGAAGATATGTCGAACCTATGTCAAGCAACGCCGGAAATTTTTCTTTGGTAGTATTGCCGTTGCTTCCGTAGATCTTTGATGTCTGCCATTCATACTTTGCTCCTATGTCTTTGATCGCAAGACCGAAAGAAAGTCTGTCATTGGCTTTATAAACTGCTCCTGCGTCGATGCCAAAGGAAGTCGAAGTGACTTCTTCGAACAATTTTGCATAATAAAGTTTAAAGCCGACACCGAGAGAAAATTTATCCGTCAGCATAAATCCCGTTCCGAGATAAAATTCGTTTTCAAACGTAGAGAACATTCCTATTTGTCTAGTATCATTATCCCTTCCGTCAATATCGCTGACCCCGGCATTTATCCAGGCAATCGTAATTCCGGCTCCGCCTTTATCCTGTTTCGGAAGCCTGAATTTTTTTGTAAATCCGATGAAGTTTAATTTTCTGTCAAGACTCAGGAAAGTATACCCGAGGTCTAATTTTCCTTCATTCTGAAAGGTAGCAAGCGCCGGATTATAGATACCGCTTACTTCTCCGAAAATATCCGAGACCATTGCATTGCTCATACCCAGACCCCGCGCTCCGAATCCTAGTCTTGAGAAAGCTCCGGGATAGCTCCCAAGCTGAGCCTGAGATACCCCGGCTGACGCAATAAACAATAATATTATAAATATTCTTTTCAATCGGAAAAGTTTTAATAAATTAATTTTTAATACAAGAAACATCTACTGAAGAAGAATTACTTTTCCCCAGACAGGATCATCTTTATCAAATTCAACTCTGTAAAAATATACACCATTGGCAGCTTTAATGCCGTTATCGTTTCTGCCGTCCCAGGTAGTAAAAAGTTCGTCCGTACCGCTTCTTAATGCATTCTGAATCAGGGTTCTGACAGGATTCATACCGAAATCGAAAATCTTAATAGTGATCTTTGATTCGGGTTTATTGCTTTTATAAAATAATCTTGTGACTTCATCATCGGGTGAAAAGGGGTTCGGTGCAGCATAAGTTTTCAGATCAGACGAAAGATCAATCGGTGAAATGGATCTGAATATTTTCCATTTACCTATCCAGGGCTGTCCTAATTCTTCAGTCCTTAAAAGTCCGTCCGCACTTCCTATGTATAAAGTATCGTGTATGTGATTTCCCGAATAAAACAAATTTGTTCTAAGCTGATCTTTTGTTCTTTCATCATATATTACACCTGCTTTTGACCAGTTGAAATTTCCGAACACCGATCTCCACAATCCTGCATCAGTATATCCGTAAATTATGGAATCCTTAAATGAAATACCGTTGGGTTTTATATCATCGAGAGTGCTGAACCAGTTTGCTCCTCCGTTTGAGGAATAACTGAAAGCATCATACTCTCTGTTATCTTCGGCTTGTCTTGTTGCTCCCCATATTATTTCTCTGCCGTTAAACCTCTGGACTTCTAAGTTGACCACAAAATTCCCGGAAATGCCGTTGCCGGTAGCAAGCGGATCTGTATTCTTAAAATTATATTTTCTCCAGTCAACTCCCCAGTTAGTGGATTTATTTATTCCGTTTGCCGTACCTACATATAAAGTCGAGTCATTCAATGCAGATATTGTAAATACCCTGTGATTTAAATTATCTCTCGGATTAAGAGCAAAAGTATATCCGGAAGTATTAATGCTGATACTGTCAAGAACATCGGGAGGCAGAAGGACTCTCTGCCATGTAGCGCCGTAATCCGTAGTTTTCCTTAATCCGCCGGCAAAAGAACATATCCAGATAGTATAATTGTTCAGATCATTTTTAGTTCTTGTAATGGCAATATCATAAGACAGATTCTGCTGTCTCACGACAACAGGTAAAGCGTACAATGAATTTGATCCGTAAACAATCACAGAATCCGCCTGAGTATCTACCGGCTGAGGAACAGAAAACCAGTTAACTCCGTAATCAGTTGAAATTTTTATTCCTGTGCCAGTTGGAACGGATTCACCGCTGATCTCCTGACTGACGGCAGTTGAAGCTGCTAAAATTTTTCCGTTAATGTTAAAACCCGCGATATCATCAGTGCCGAAAGGATTAAGTCCGTAATAAGACTGAAAACTTTCCAGGTTATCTATTGTTCTCATTAGTCCGCTTCCCGTAGCAAACCATATTGTGTCACCGTTCAGAAGAATATCAGTAATAAAATTGCTTACGGGTGTTTTTGAATTGTTAGGAACGACTATTACGCTGTTATTCAGATTATTATCCTTAACCGGCAGCTCCTGCATTCTGAATTTATTTTTGGAAAGTCTGTAATCTTCTCCCTGAAAAATATTCTGTGAATAACAAGTGCTCGAAAATAATATTATCAGAAGTAAATATTTCATTAGTTTGGCTGAACGAATTTAATGCTGTCCGTTACGGGACTGCTTAAGATATTTGAATTGTCTCTTGCTGTAAAAGTATATTTAAAGTAACCGTAAGAACTCGGATCCGAACTGAAACTGACATAATTCGAAAAAATAAACTGACCGTTCTGATTATTGAACATCGGAATGGGAGGCAGAGTTACGCCATTTGGTCTCCTTGTAACAAATGTAACTTCCTTAAGATCACATAAACCATCAGGGTCTCCTGCATTGATAGAAATAGTCAGAAGCGTAGAATCTCCCGGAAGCGGTCTTATAACACTGTCAGGGAGATTTGTTGAAATAATTACAGGCGGCTGATTTGCGGTGTTAATTACCCTGAAATCCGAAGTGATGACATTACTGAACAATCCTGAGTTATTCTCGGCAAGAAATTCAATTTTATATAATCCCACAAGAAGGCATTGTATGTTGCTGATATTTACAGTTGCAGTATATCTTTTATCACCTGAGATTGTATCCGGTAAAATTCCGTTATCAGCCATATTGAATTTTCCAAGAAGGAATCCGTCCGGATCTTTAACTGAGCAGGTTACGCTTTTCAGTGAAGACCCGTTATTTTCGTTCACATTCAGTGCTGTTATAAAATTTATCAGAGGATTGGCGGAATTAACCGATACAGTATCTTTTGACTTGTATGGATTTGAAATTATGGGAGCAGATATTGAAGGGTCTATGACATTGTCATTATTCTCTTCGCACGAATAAAAAATAAAAGCAGCAATCATTGGTATAATTGCTGCGAGATAAAAATTTGATTTCCTGAATTTAATGATACTGTTTCTGTTTAAATTATATTAGTGTAGATGTATATCCTATAAATTTATTGTTTTATGAAAAATTTAATCTTCAGGATTTATTTTCTTCTGATTTTTTTAACATCCGGATAAATATTCAGACCTACTTCCACACTTACGGTTCCGATATATCTTTTGAATCCCGGACCGCCGTTTGAATCACCGTCATTCAAACTCAGATTTTCGGTTTCACCTAACAAAGGAGCCTTGTTGTCGTCATTGAACAAATTCATCAGATTGTATCTTCCTCCGACATTAAGTCCGAGATTTCTCTTTGAATTTTTGAAAACAAACTCAAGACCTGCTTTAATCTCCATTCCTACTCTGAACGTGGATTTAAAAGTTTTGGGTACATTATTTACTGTTTCATTTCTCGGGATATATTTACCGGAAATTATATTACCTGTAAGACCGATACCGTAGTAACTTCTGAATCCGTAAGTACCGTAGAATAGATATTCATAACCGGCTCCGATTGTCATAAGATCGTACTTTGTTTTATTTTCTTCGGAAAAATCCGCATTTGTCATACCTTTATAATCAAAGCCGAGATAGATTCTGTCGTTTTTTAATTTTCCCGGACTGTATTTTCCGTAAAGGTATCCTCCGATACCCCACCTCATTCCGAAATTATCATGTAAAATCTGATCGTTGGATCTGTAATTTGCTCTTCCGTATGCATCATTAGTAGCTAAATTCCATGCAGGTCCGAATCCTACTACCCATGATGGTCTTGAATATGTGTAAATGACCTGTGCATTTGTATCAATACCCGAAAAACAGATTGTGAAGAATACTAATAGAGAGAATATTGTTTTTTTCATGAATTATCCTTTCAAGATATGAATTGAAACTAATTTATTTGAGCCAAATTAATATTTTGACATAAAACAATCAAGTATATATTGTGATTCGGATCAATAAAGTATTTACAAAAAACTATCGTAAGATATAAATTTTATGCCGGAATTTTAATAAATAAAATTTCGTCCTGGAAATAAATAAGTTTTTTCACGGCTTTATTTAAATACATTAAAATTAATTAAAAAAAATTTTATATTGAAACATGATAGATACATATATTCCGGTTTTTATAGTAACAGGCATTGCAGTAATATTTGCTGTCGTTTGCGTCAAGCTGTCTACTCTGTTAGGTCCGAGCAGACCAAATAAAGAAAAACTTTCAACATACGAAAGCGGCGTAGAGCCGGTAGGAACAGCCCATGACAGGTTTTCGGTAAAATTTTACATGGTCGCTGTATTGTTCATTCTCTTTGATATAGAAGTTGTTTTTCTGTATCCCTGGGCAGTTTCATTTTTGAATCTTGATCATGTGAAAATGATGTATTCATTTTACAGCGTCATTGTTTTCATATTAATTTTATTAGTCGGTTATATTTATGTCATTAAAAAAGGAGCTTTGAAATGGGATTAGAGGAAAAACTTTCCAAAGACGGATTTGTAACTTCCAAAATAGATTCCCTTATTAAGTGGTCAAGGAAAAACGCTTTATGGCCGATGCCGATGGGGATATCTTGCTGCGCAATTGAAATGATGGCTGCCGCCGGTCCGAGATTCGATATATCGAGATTCGGAAGCGAAGTATTCCGTTTTTCCCCGAGACAGTCTGATGTTATGATTGTAGCCGGCACTACAACATACAAAATGGCTCAGGTTGTAAGGAAAATTTATGATCAGATGCCCGATCCCAAATGGGTCATAGCCATGGGCGCATGCACTTCAAGCGGCGGTATGTACAGGACATATTCGGTTGTACAGGGAATTGATCTTTTTCTTCCCGTCGATGTATATGTTGCAGGATGTCCTCCGAGACCCGACAATCTTCTGAAAGCTCTAATAAAACTTCAGGAAAAAATTCAGTCAGGTGAAGAAGGCGCGTTTTCTATAAATTAATATCAAAAGTAAATTTATATAACTTAAAAAAGGAGAAATCATGAAAAAAATTTATTTAATTTTACTCTTCTTAACCGCATTTGCAATTTCGGCAAATTACTCTTATTCACAGAGAATTTTAATTAATGAGAATTTCGAAACTGCAGGATTCAACAGTGACAGTCTGCCTGTAGGATGGTATCAGGTGGATGTTGACGGCACCGGTACTCCGGGAGTTGAATGGGCTGTAAGAGATTCAGGTATTGTTTATCCTGCCGGGTCAAATTTTTTCTACAGAACCCGTGCATTTAACAGCATGAGAAGTCTTACGATCGGTTGGAGAGCAGGTGATCCTGTTGCCGACGACTGGTGTTTTACGGACAGTTTAAGAATTCAGACAGGAGACAGCCTGATTTTCATGATGACTTTGGGAAGTAACTCAACAACTACATACATTGACACAATGCAGGTTCATGTTTGCTCAGAACAGGATCCGCTTTTTTCCGTTCAGAAACTTGCAACAATAAGAAGCCTTGATACTTCGAATGACTGGGTTCAGTATAAATTCAGCTTAAGCCAGTTTGCCGGACAAAGGGTATATATTGGTTTCAGATACTGGATGAACACAACACAAGACGGTCTGCTGTGCTATATTGATAATGTATTTGTAGGAAACAGAAGTTCAATCGGAATAAATCAGATAAACACAGGCATTCCTTCGAAGTTTGCCTTAAATCAGAACTATCCGAATCCGTTCAATCCTACAACAAAAATTAAATTTGACCTTGCAAAGAGCACTAATGTAAAAATGACAGTTTTCAATTCGCTCGGGCAAAAAGTATTGAATGTATTTGAAGGATTTAAACCAGCGGGGACTTACGAAGCCACATTCGACGGAAGTTCACTTGCAAGCGGAACGTACTATTACAAAATTGAGACAGACTACTTCACTGAAACAAAGAAAATGCAGTTAGTCAAGTGATCATTTATAAATTTTACTTTTAAACAACTAACCCGCTTTAAGCGGGTTTTTTGTTATTTAAAATAAAATTTATATTGAGTAAGTTAAAACAAATTAATTTTAATGACAAAAGAAAGATTAGATATCCTCAAATCAAAACTTCAGGGTTATATAACCGAAACTGACGACATTACCGGCACTCCCGGATTTTATATTGACAAGGAAAAGATCATCGAAGCCTGTAAGATATTAAAGGAAGACCCGGATCTTAATTTCAATTCTCTTGTTGACGCAGTAAGTGTTGACAGATTCCGGAAGAAAGAACGTTTTGAAATGATCTACAATATTATTTCCATAGAAAGCAACGAAAGAGTCTTTGTCAAAATCAGACTTGAAAGCAAAAATCCTGAAATGCAGAGTCTCTCGCAGGTCTGGAAATCCGCTGACTGGTATGAACGGGAAGCTTACGATATGATGGGAATTAATTTCTTAAATCATCCTGATCTTAGAAGGATGTATATGCCGGAAAATTATGAGTATCACCCGCTGAGAAAAGATTTTCCTCTTATGGGAATTCCGGGTTCTATTCCGTTGCCGAATAAATAGAGTGTGTTGAGAAAGAAAATTTAAAACAACTATTAAATTTAAACTAATAATGTTAACTGTTTAACTGTTTAACTGCTTAAATGCCTGACTGTTTAACTGCTTAACTGTTTAACTGAAAAAAATGTCTCATACAATCCACGAAGATCTTCAGAAGAAAGATTCGAAAATCAAAAAAACTAAAATACTTCAGGCGCTGGAAAAGCTTGAATCGGAGGATCTGAGTTATTCATTTACGGATGCTCTCAACAATGAAATGGTGCTTAACATGGGACCGCAGCATCCGGCGACTCACGGCGTATTAAGACTGCTGATAAGTCTTGACGGCGAGACTGTAGTCAACTGCGTACCCGAACTCGGATATCTTCACAGAGGATATGAAAAATTAGCCGAGTCAAGCACATATCACGAGTTTATTCCGCACACTGACAGACTCGATTATCTTTCCCCGATGGCAAATAATGTCGGCTATGCTCTTGCTGTTGAAAAACTTATCGGACTTGAAATTCCCGAAAGAGGAAAATATATCAGAGTCCTTATTGCAGAGCTTGCAAGGATACAGTCTCATCTTCTTGCGATCGGTGCGCTTGTTATGGACATAGGAGCAGTAACGCCTTTTCTGTGGGCGATCAGGGAAAGAGAAAAAATCCTTGATATGTATGATATAATCTGCGGAGCGAGATTTACGACATCCTACACAAGAATAGGCGGGGTCGCTCAGGATGTTCCCGATGAAGCACTTGCGGGGATTAAAGTATTTATCGATGACTTCATATCTAATCTTAATGACATAAGAAATATTGTCGAAAGGAATAAAATCTTCATCGAGAGATGCGAAGGTATCGGTCATCTGTCAAAAGAAGACAGCATAGAACTTGGACTAACAGGTCCGTTGTTAAGAGCCTGCGGAGTTGAAAGAGATATCAGAGTGGCAGAACCGTATTTAGTATATGACAAACTGGATTTCAGAATTCCTGTTTACCCTGACGGGGATTGTCTTGCGAGATATTATGTCAGAGCAGAAGAACTTGTGGAATCCGTAAAGATCATTCAGCAGTGTCTTGAGAAAATTCCGAAGGGTCCTCATAATGCGCTTCAGTCAAAAAAAGTTCTTCCGAAAAAAGAAAGGGTTTATACAAAAATGGAAGAGCTTATTCACGATTTTATGATTATAAATTTCGGAGTCAATCCGCCGAAAGCAGAGTCTTATTCTGCGATTGAAGCATCAAAAGGAGAGCTTGGTTTTTATTTTATCAGTGACGGAAGCGGTCATCCGTACAGACTAAAGATCCGCTCACCGAGTTTCAGTAATCTACAGGCGCTTGCTCCGATGATGAAAAACTGTATGATCTCCGACACTGTGGTTATCATAGGAAGCGTTGATCCGGTTATGGGTGAAGCGGACAAGTGAATTTATGATCTTTTTTACATTTCCGGAAAAAGAATTTTTTACATTTAAAAATATTTCATATTAATTTTTTATTAAAAGAAACTGCGCAGGTTATATAATTTATGCAGGAGTTCAGCAGTTTAAATCAAATCAATGGAAAATAAAAATTACACGCCTGTCTTCGATGATAATGAAATGAAGACGGTGGAATATCACAAATCAAAATATCCCGCTCAGATGGCAGCGGTCATGCCTTTGCTATGGATGATTCAGGAGAAGTACGGCTGGATTTCAACGGATGCAATGAAGTATGTCGGCGATCTGCTTAAGCTTCCGCACGATCATGTTCTCGGTGTAGCGACTTTCTATTCGATGTATTTTAAGAAACCTGTGGGTAAATATCATCTTCAGATCTGCACAAACGTATCATGCATGCTTTGCGGCGGATATGATATATTCAATCACATTTCCCGTAAGCTCGGAATTAAAAATAAAGAGATTACACCCGACGGAATTTTTTCAATTGAAGAAGTGGAATGTCTCGGAAGCTGCGCTACCGCTCCCATGCTGCAGATTAACAATAAGGAGTTTCATGAAAAACTTACGACGGAGGAAGCTGATAAGCTTCTTGAAAATCTAAGAAATTCTAATTAAAAAGTTTAATGGAAAAAATAATTTTAAAAGATATTCCGGATCTGGACAAAATCAGTGTTTATGAAAGTAACGGCGGATATGCCGCATGGAAAAAAGTTCTTTCACAGATGAAACCTGAAGAAGTAATTGAGGAAGTTAAAAAATCCGGCTTAAGAGGCAGAGGAGGCGCGTGTTTTCCTACAGGGCTGAAATGGTCATTCATGCCAAAGGGAAATGAGAAGCCGAAATATCTTTGCTGTAACGGTGATGAAAGTGAACCCGGAAGTTTTAAAGACAGAGAGATATTCGAAAAGAATCCTCATCAGTTTATTGAAGGAGCTCTTATTGCCGCATATTCAATGGGAATAAAAGCTGTTTATGTCTATATCAGAGGTGAATACTGGAAATGGATCAACATTATGGAAGAATGCGTCTCTGATGCTTACAAAAACGGATACATCGGGAAAAATATTCTTGGCTCAGGTTATTCAGTCGAAATGTATGTTCACAAAGGAGCAGGGGCTTATATCTGCGGGGAAGAATCATCTCTGATGAATTCGCTTGAAGGTAAAAGAGGTTATCCGAGAGTAAAACCTCCGTTCCCCGCTGCAGTCGGTGTATGGGGAAATCCGACTACTATAAATAATATTGAAACTCTTGCAAATGTTCCTGAGATAATTAACAAAGGAGCCGAATGGTTCAGTAAAATAGGCGAACCGAAACATCCTGGAACTCTTTTATTCGGAGTAAGCGGGCATGTTAATAAACCGGGAGTCTATGAACTTCCAACCGGAATTCCTCTTATGACTCTGATTAATGATTATTGCGGCGGAGTAAAAAACGGAAAAGATTTTAAGATGATCATTCCGGGCGGCTCATCAATGCCTCCGCTTACAAAAGAAGAATCATTAACCATGAAGATGGATGCCGAAAGTCTGAAAGCAGTCGGATCGGCGATAGGTACGGCAGGGGTTATGGTTATGAATGAAGATACTGACATTGTCCACGTGCTTCAGAGGATCACGAAATTTTATTATCACGAATCCTGCGGTCAGTGTACTCCCTGCAGGGAAGGCTGCGGCTGGATGCTGAAAGTTCTTAACAGGATCATGGACGGAACCGGAAGACACAGCGATCTTGATCTGCTGATATCGGTTGCAGAAAACATTGAGGGAAATACTATCTGCGCTCTCGGTGATGCAGCAGCCTGGCCGGTTAAATGGACTATAAGAAAATTCAGAAAAGAATTCGAAGCTAAAATTAAGGAAGATAAAACCGGTCTGCCTGCTGTTAATAAAGTTCACGGCTTGAGAAAATCCGAAGAATATATGACAATTTCAGATCATACAGAACAGGTGAAAGTTGAAAAACTTATGGGCAAAGTACAGGAACTCACTCAAAACGAAGATGTAAAAAGGTTCAGTTCGTAATTAATCAGATATAAGTTAAATTTAAAAAGCCTGTGATCATATCTCAGGCTTTTTTTATTTCAGAAAAATTTTATATTGAATTCAATATTATATCTTAATTCTTCCTGCATTTTTCAGAATATTTAATGCATCTAAAGTAATCCATTCATTCATCCTGGAATTTCCTGTCGACTCCCACTCCACTTTTTCAAAATTTAATTTGTGAACAGATTCTTTTGAATTATCAAATTTGTAAAACTTCCCGCCTGAGCGCCAACCGCCTGACTTCAGTTGTTTTGATTCCAGCAGTTCCAGCGCTTCATTGCATCTGCTGTCTTTTATGAATCCCGCTTCATCCATGACTTTCAGAGCAAATAAGATATCATAATGCCAGTAACAGGGATAGTGGAGTTTAATAAATTCATAGTTAATAACTTTTCCGCTGCTCAGTTTTCTGAAAAGTTTTCTTTGAAGGAATAATTCAGATGCTCTGTTTAAAGCTTCTGCGGCTTTTTTGTGTTTATTGAATTTTAAATACTTTGCCAGACCCCTTAGCGGGATCAAAGATTCTTTGAATGATGAAGTATGAGCTTCAGGATTTTTATCACAATTCCATCCGCCGTCAGGCCATTGCCATTTTAATATTAATTCTAAAAGTGTTTCCGCTCTTTCATCTGAAATTCCAAGTGACAAAGTGGAATATAATGCATTCCCCTGCTGTGATACACAACGTCTCGCCTTTCCGTTTATAACAGGAACTCCTTCCCCTCTGAAGACCGGTTTTTTCGAAGAATAAACAACTGTTTTTAACATATAATCTGAAAGCCACAGATCATAAATCTGATCTCTCAACGGATACAGAGTTATATCATTTTCAGGATAACACAGTTCGGATAAATGAACCAGAACCCAGTGCGCTCCAAACCATTTCTGATATGGTGAATGCACCGGTTCAAGTTTTCCCGACGAATCTCTCAAAGACAGTAATTTTTTTACTCTCGGGGAATTTCTGATTTCTTCTCTTAATTTTTTATTAGAATATGAACCGGGATTCTCATCTAATAAATGTACTTTAGTTTTATATCTGACCGATGGTTCCTCTGACTTTAACAATACATCAATTAAATTCAAACTCAGCCAATTTTAAAATTTGAAATTAAAATTTCACATTCCATTAAATCAATATTAATCACTATTCTTAATTCCTAATTCGTAATTCTTAATTCTAAATTCGTAATTCTTAATTCGTAATTCGTAACTCTTAACTGACTTTCTACCTGCTTCCAAGCACGATTTTCAAAGTCACTTTTTCATTTTTTCTGAGAACAATAATTTCCGCTTCTTCACCGGGTTTGAACTCTCCCATTGCATACATGTAATCATAAATATTTTTCACGTCCTTATTGCCGAACTTTATGATAATATCCTCGCTCATCAGTCCGCCTTTATCAGCGGGACTTCCTTCCTTTGCTCCTGTTATCTTCATGCCTTCTCCGGAATAGGAATAGTCAGGGATCGTACCGACATAAACCTTTACATTTCCCATAGATCTGTTTTCATTACTTGCAGATACAACTTTAATAAAATCGGGTTTTCCTTTCATATTATTCAGGTCCATTGCGATATCATAAACCATATTAACAATTTTTGCTTCGCCTTCGGAGTTTATTTTTTCAATATCATCAGTAGGGGAATGATAATCAGCATGTGTCCCGGAGAAGAAATGCAGCACGGGAATATTTTTTGTGTAAAAACTTGCGTGATCAGAAGGTCCTAATCCTTCGGGATTTTTCGTGATAGTGAAATTATATGAGTGATTTATTTTATCGAGTGAACTGTTCCAGACTGATGAAGTACCTGTGCCGTAAATGATAAGCTTATTGTCATTAAGTCTTCCTATCATATCCATATTCAGCATTGCGGTTATATTGTAATTTTCAAATAATTTCGATTTCACAAAATATGCTGATCCGAGCAGACCCGCCTCTTCAGCGCCGAAAGCTATGAACAGTACGCTTCTTCCGAATTTCTTTTTATTGGCTGAAATCTTCTGTGCAATTTCAAGAAGTCCTGCGGTGCCGGATGCATTATCATCTGCGCCGTTGTGTATCTCCCTGTCATTTCCCTTGTACAAAGATCCGTACAGTCCGTATCCGAGATGGTCTTTATGAGCGCCGATCACGATCACTTCGTTTTTTAAGACCGGATCACTTCCTTCAATAAATCCGATAACATTATTTGTTTTTGCATCAACAGGTTCTACATCTGTTTCCATATAAGCTTTAACATTATTGAGAACAAACGAATTAGATTTCTTTGAATCATTGATATCACTTTGAATTTTACTCAGATCCAGTCCGTTATTTCTGAAAATATTTTCTATGATCTCCCTCTTGCTGCTGATAACCGGAAGACCGGCATTCTGCATTACATTGTCATATTTCATCTTCTGCAAAACATCTTCACCGGATTGCGGACCCGTGATAAATATTACACCCGCGGCTTCTCCGTTCCTTGCAGAAAGAGTTTTATATCTTGACGGTTCGTATTTTTCAAAAGGATTATTATGCGGGTCATTTTCTCCGGGTGAATATCTCATTATCACAAGTATCTTTCCTTTTATATCAATTTCTTTTCCGTTCTTATCCTTGTAGTCATCATAATTCTGGTCCGGAGCTGATATTCCGTAGCCCATAAACACAAGCTCGCCTTCTACTTTCCCTTTCCCGCTGAATCCAAGAGGAGTGAAATCCGTGCCCAGCGTGTAATTGTCCGTCTTATCTCCTGAAGATATTTTAAATTCATTTTCACCCGCAAGTTTTACTTCTGTTACAAGATCAAATGGCTGCAGATATCCGATCTCTCCTGCCGGTTTTACCTTATACTTCATGAATTCATTCTGAATGTAACTGTATGTGAGAGAATCTCCCGCAGTTCCCGGAAACCTTCCTTCGAGTTTATCTGATGAAAGATATTTTATGTGCTCGTAAATTTCATCTTTTGTTATTTTACTGCTTCTCACATTTTCTATACCGTCAGATTTATCAAAAGTATCGAATGAAGAGACAATTAAAGCTATTACTAAGAAGAACAAAATTTTTAATTTCATTTTTGTTTTGTATTTAAGTATTTATTTGATTTTAAAGTTTATACAATTTACAGATAAAGAATTTTAAAAAACATTTATATTGAATTCACTTTTCGGCAAACGGGCACATCCATCCAAAACGTTGAATTTTAATCTTTATCAATAATTTCAAATTTGTTCTGGGGCTGTCTAAAAAGTCATTATTACCTAAATGTCATTCCCGCGAATGCCTGCCTCGCGGCAAGGCGGGCGGAAATCCAGAATGTAAATCAACTTTTTATAATTTCCAATTTAACTCCATCTTTTCAATATTATTCTGGACGGCAATGACAACCAGATTACGGTGTATACTTTTCGCTCCTGATACATTTTGAATAAATTCCTGAAGCAGAATCAAGTCATACAGAAATAAGTCTTGTATTTTTATACACATATGCTGATTTTTTAAATAAATTAAAAATAATAATTATGAAAAAACTATTTACAACAGTAATGTTTCTGTTCATTGTTTCACATTTATCTTCCTGCACATCTGTCACGGATATGACAGGTACATGGAAAAAATCATCCGTCACTGCAAAAAAATACAATAAAATTGCCGTGCTTGGTTTAAGCGGCGACGTGGTAAAAAGATCTTCTGTTGAAAATGCGGTTGTGGCTGAATTCAGGAAATACGGAATCACGGCAGTAGCAGGAACGGATGTTTTACCTGACAGCTTTATGGACTCAGACAAAGACGGTAAGGCAGATGATAAAAACAAAGACGCTATCGCTGCTAAACTGAAAGAACTGGGTATAGACGGTTCAATGGTCCTGTCTCTTCTTGATGTGAAAGAATCCGAACATTATGTACCGGGTACCGCTTATTACTCTCCGTATTCGGGCTACTATCCTTTTAACAGCTATTACTGGGGAACATATAACACAGTTTATACTCCGGGCTATACCACAAAATCAAAGAATTATTTCTTATCCAGCAATTTTTATGATATGTCAGACGAACAGCTGATCTGGTCAGCTCAGTCAGAAACAATTAACCCTCAGTCTTTACAGGATTTTTCTGCTTCTTTCTCGAAAGCGCTTGTAGAAGAATTCATGGGAAGCAATATTGCCAAGAAGTAAGATGTAAATTATTTTTCAACGGGAAGTCCTACAGTCAGGGACTTCCCTTTTTTTATTTAATATATCCGTGGTAAATTCATCCCAATAATTTTAATTTGAATAAATAAAATTTAATTCTATAAAAAGAATTCTGAAGTATCTTACAAAAAGAATATTTACTCTTTATTTTAAGTAAAATTTACTGACATATAATCTTTTCTGCATAATATGAAAACCCGCGTTAATTTTATTCTGAATAATAAATCTATCGATGTTGAAATCAATCCTGCTGTAGTCCTGCTTGATTTTATCAGAAATGAAAGATTAAAAGGAACAAAAGAAGGATGCAAGGAAGGTGACTGCGGCGCATGCACTGTTCTGATCGGTGAATTAACGAATGATGAGGTTTTATACAGATCCGTTAATTCCTGCCTCGTGCCGGTAGGCAATGTTTCCGGGAAACATATTGTAACTATAGAAGGACTTAATCAGGGAGATTTATTTCTTAATCCTCTTCAGAAAGCATTTGTCGAAGAAGGCGCAACGCAATGCGGTTTCTGTACGCCGGGATTCATAATTTCTCTTACCGGTTATTTTCTGAATCTTGCAAATAAAAATTCCGGCGGTGTGATTGAATCACTCGACGGAAATATCTGCAGATGCACCGGTCATAATTCGATCATTAGAGCTGCTCAGAAAGTATCCGATAAAATAATTTCGGAAAATAAAAATTTATCTCCCGAAATTCTCACTGAACTTAAGGTAATTCCCGAATACTTTTTAACTGTCCGCGGACGTCTTCAGAAGATATCACAGACCGGCTCAGAAAGTATTACAGATTCTAAAAGTTACAGCTGCTTTGTCGGAGGAGGCACGGATCTTTTTGTTCAGCGCCCTGACGAGATGATGAATTCGCAAATCAAGCTTCTTCATAACGACAAAAGTCTTTACGGTATTGATATCAAAGAAGGATATTGTTTTATCGGAAGCAATACATCTGTTTCTGATCTCCGGGAATCTGAAATTTTCAAAAGGTATTTTCCGGAGTTTCACGGCTTTATGGAGTTGTTCGGTTCGACACCCATAAGGAATAATGCGACTGTAGGCGGTAATCTTAACAATGCCTCGCCTATCGGAGATATGACAATATTCTTTCTGTCACTGAATTCTGTCGTTACACTTACCGACGGAGTTTCAGAAAGAGATGTCTTTCTCAAAAATTATTACCTGAGTTATAAAAAAACTGACCGGCATAAAAATGAATACATGAAATGCTTAAAGTTTAATCTTCCGGAAGGAAATTACTTTTACAATTTCGAAAAAGTATCAAAAAGAACTTACCTCGATATTGCAAGCGTAAATTCTTCTGTCTTTCTTAAAACAGAGAATAACACAATTACTGAAATTTATCTTTCCGCAGGCGGAGTTTCAGCCATACCTTTGTTTCTTAACAAAACCTGTGAGTTTCTTACAGGAATTGAATTGACTGTGGAAAGTCTTAACGAAGCGGTTTCAATTGCACAGAAAGAAATATCACCCATCAGTGATGCGCGGGGAAGTGAAGAATACAAAAGACTTTTACTCACAAGATTAATTTACGCGCACTTTTTGGTATTATTTCCTGAAATTTTCAAAACGGAGGATACTTATGAAAGATTATGACATGATTCACCATGTGAGAGGCGAATCTCAGTTCATTGATGATATTAATTTTCCCAACGGGACATTGTTTGCATCCGTGTTTTACTCTCCTGTCGCTCATGGTAAAATTAAAAATCTGGATCTTGAATATTCAAAAAAGATCAGCGGGGTCGTATCAATAATTACATACAGAGATATTCCGGGAAATAATCAGATCGGAGGGATAGTTCAGGATGAACCTTTGCTTGCAGAAAATGAAGTTCACTATATCGGCATGCCCGTAGCGATAGTCATTGCCGAAACACAGTTCATCGCCAGAGAAGCAGTCAGAAACATTAAAATTGAAATTGATCCGCTGCCTGTTATCACAGATCCGCGGGAAGCATTTGCAAAAGGCGAACTTATAATTGAACCGAGAATTTTTTCAAACGGAGATGTTGATAAAGCTTGGAACGATTGTGACCATATCATTGAAGGTCAGTGTGAATCCGGCGGACAGGAACATCTTTATCTCGAAACTCAGGGTTCATTTGCTTATCCTGTTGAAGGAGGAGGAGTGAAAATTGTTTCTTCGACGCAGGGTCCTACAGCAGTACAGAGAGCTGTTTCAAATGTCCTGGGAATCCCAATGAATAAGATAGAGGTAGAAGTCCTGAGACTCGGCGGCGGTTTCGGCGGTAAAGAAGATCAGGCATCACCATGGGCTGCAATGGCAGCTCTTTCTGCTAAACTTCTTCACAGACCCGTGAAACTCGTTCTTCCGCGGCATGACGATATTATTATGACAGGAAAGAGAAATCCCTATTCATCGGATTTTAAGATCGGTCTGACAAAAGAAGGAATGATACTTGCTTATGAGGCTGTCTTTTATCAGAATGCCGGATCTTCAGCAGATCTATCGCCTGCCATTCTTGACAGGACTTTGTTTCACTGCACAAATGCATATTACATTCCGAATGTAAAAGCCACCGGCTACTGCTGTAGAACAAATCTTCCTTCAAATACTGCTTTCAGGGGATTCGGAGGACCGCAGGGGAAATTTGTAATCGAATGCGCAATATCAAAAGCTGCCGAAAAGACGGGAATGAAAGCTTATGAAATTCAGAAGAAAAATCTGCTGAAAGAAAATGATGAATTTCATTACGGACAGACCGCAAAGAATGTGCAGACTCTGAGTACATGGAAAGCAGCTGAAGAACAATTCCGTTTCGAACAAATCAGAGACAGAACAGAAAAATTCAATTCCGAAAATACTAATTTCAAAAAAGGATTCGCATTTATGCCTATCTGTTTCGGGATCGCATTTACAAATACAAGGATGAATCAGGCAAATGCTCTTGTGAATGTTTATACTGACGGAAGCGTAAGTTTCAGCACTGCTGCAGTCGAAATGGGACAGGGTGTGAATGCCAAAATAAAAGAAGTGGTTTCAAGGACTTTCTCAATTAACCATAACAGAATAAAAAGCGAGACGACAAATACAACCCGCTCTGCCAATACTTCTCCTACAGCTGCCAGCTCAGGAGCTGATCTGAACTGCGGCGCTGTTTACAACGCCTGCAATAAAATTTTGTCAAGACTTAAAGATTCAGCTCTTCAGGAATTAAAGAAAGATGACAAGAATCCGGATAAGATTCAGATCAGGGATGAATTTGTTTACTATGACGGTAAAAAAACTGATCTGGGCTGGGAAGAACTCATAGAACTTACTTATACAAAAAGGATCAGTTTGTCAGCGCATGAACATTTTGCGACACCCGAAATTTTCTTTGACAGAGATACAAACAAAGGAAATCCTTTCCGTTATCATGTATACGGTACTGCGATCATTGAGGCAACAGTAGACTGCCTGAGAGGAACTTATGTCATAGATTCTGTTCAGGCAGTTCATGATTTCGGTATCAGTCTGAATCCCGTAATTGACAGAGGGCAGGCTGAAGGCGCTATAATTCAGGGGATAGGATGGATGACCATTGAAGAAGTTATTTACAACAGGGACGGAAAACTGCTGTCGGATCTGTTATCTACATATAAAGTGCCTGACATACATTTTGCTCCGAAGGTTATGGATGTTCGTTTTCTCGGTGAGCCGAATCCTGTGGGTATGTTCAATTCAAAAGCTATCGGCGAGCCGCCTCTTATGTATGGCATCGGCGCATATTTTGCAATAATGAATGCAGTCAAAGCATTTCGTCCCGGAACTGAATTTAAATTTTCAGCGCCGGTTACTCCGGAGAAAGTTCTGATGAATCTGTTTTCCTGCATAGATGAAACTGACAATATTACTGTTGCTGCAGAAAACAATAAAGGAACATCGTTATGAAAGAGTCTCATCTCTGGAATTTTATTTATCATCACATCAGCAAAAATAATTCAGTTATACTTACGGCAGTTGTCGATCATGAAGAAGGTTCGCCCGGCAAAGAAGGTTTTAAAATGGCTGTTTCATCTTCGGGTGACTTCATCGGCTCAGTTGGCGGCGGCGTTATGGAATTTGATCTGATTAAGAGATCAGAAGAGTTGCTGAAAAGCAAGGTCCCTGTAAATTTACTTGAAAAATTTTATCACAGCAGAAAGAAGAATGTCACAAAGTCAGGGCTGATATGTTCCGGTTCTCAGACAAATTTTACTGTCTTGCTGAATAAAAAAGATGTAAAAACTGTAAAGGACATAGCAGATTATATTGCCGCTTACAAACCGGGCAAACTTTCTTTTTCCAATAAGGGAATAAAGATCATTATGCGTAAAAGAAATGATCTCACTTATGTGTTTAATTACAGAAATGATGAAGACTGGAATTATGAAGAAACGATCGGACTAAAGAATTTTGTGTATGTGATCGGAGGAGGTCATGTCGGTCTTGCGGTTTCTAAAATCATGTCAGATTTGGATTTTCATGTAACGGTTTTTGATGACAGGAAAGATCTTCCCGTACTGATAAATAATAAATTTGCAAATAAGATCATCACGGGAAAATTTTCTGAGCTGGGAAAGTATATTACTGAAGGCAATCAGACGTATGTAGTAATCGTTACCAAAAGCTATGTTTCAGATAAAGAATCACTTATGCAGGTGATCAGTAAGAATGTCCGTTATATTGGAATTATGGGAACTAAAGTTAAAATAAAAAAGATCTACAACGAAGCTGTCAAAGAAGGTATAAGTAAAGAATTGCTGAAAGTAGTTCATGCCCCGATAGGAATTGACATCAGCAGCGACACACCTGAAGAGATCGCCGTAAGCATAGCCGCTGAGATAATAAAAGTAAAAAACAGTTAATCCGCTTCCTTAAATATCTTCAGACTATATTTCTTTATAAATCCGTCAACAAGTTTTTTATGTTTCTTTGAAAGGAATCTGAGAGTAGATATAACTGCCCTTCTCACAATAATATTCTGATCACCGGTAAGATTTTTTAATACATCCAGCGCAAGTTCCGGATTTCTGTTGCCGAAGCTGTTATTAAAAGACATTGCGATATTCCAGCGGACATTTTCATCGCGTATCTTACTCCATTTATTAATTTGTTTAACAGTCTCAACCGGAAACTTATTCGCAAAGTATGAGCCGAGAATGAACGGACCGAGATTCTTTCTTACATATTTTGAATCGTCGAACAAAAGCGGTTCGAATAATGCAAATGCTTTAACAAGATTTTTTTTATCCCTTAACCCAATGGCAGAAAAAACAACCGCTCTTCTTACATTTTCAGAATTATGCTTTGTCCATTTCATTAAAGTATCATAAAATTCCTTATTATGAAATATAGTATTTGCAAAAGCCGTTCCTGCGTATTCCCTTACTTCCCAGTTGGCATCATCGGCAATTTTAAGAAGGATGCTTTCTGTTTTTTCCGTATTGAACTTATAAGCTCTCCATATCAGCATAACCCCGATTTCTTTTGCTGCCTCTTCATTTCTTTTACAGAAAAAACTTCCTGCGGCAAAATAATCCCTTTCAGGATTTACAGATGTGTCGATTATATGACTCACTATCTCAGTTATCACAAACCTCTTATCCTTTGTTTTCGCTGTTCCTGCGTGACCCGTTTTTTTATTCTCAAGAACAGTCAGCATGTCTGCATAATTTTTTTCTTTTATGAATTTTAATATGTCCCTTTTATTTTTTTCTGTAAGCAATGAGTCTTTCATAAACTTTTTTAATTTAAACTAATCAAAATTATATTTCATTTTAATCCAAATATTTGCAATGTATCAGCACCTATGTATACGATAAAATTTAATAAGAAAGTTGAACTGATTTCGTTTCTAATCTATGAAAATTAGTGTAATTGGCGGCGACTTATTGTTTTCATTTTAAAGAGGTCAACTGCAGATAATAAAAAAATTCTGTTTATAAAGCCACCGCTCCCCGAGACCTGCTCCGCAAAGCAAGAGAGCAGCTCTTTTTTATACTCGCTGAGTCTCCCCTTTGAGAAAATTTCGAAGCAGGTCTGTGTTTAGTGCGGGGACTCAGCGAATAAGCAGCAGAAGATTTTATGAAATTAAGCGAAATAACTCGACCGCATGCTGAGTCTCCTCAATAGTCAGGTGTTGAATCTGACTGTATGGTCTGAGTCACAGGTACTTTCCGGTGTCTTATTCCGAAGTTCTTTATTCTTCTTAATATTCTGTAGTTGTTTACGAATCCGGGATACTCTTCCAGAAAACTGTCAGTCAGTTTATCTATCGCAGTCAGTATGCTGTCTGTCTCCTTGAAAAGTTCCCTGATCACTTTCAGGTTTCCTTTCTTCACAGCAAAGCTTTTGTTTTCAATCCTGAAGCGGTTTACCTGAGTTACTATGTTGAATGCTTTGATCTTTGAGAATAGTTTTCCCCCACGAATTACACGAATTCACACTAATTGAACTAAACATGCAAATGTATATTCGTGTCAATTGGTGAAATTAGTGGCGAGTTTTTGTTTTCAATCCTGAAGCGGTTTACCTGAGTTACTATGTTGAATGCTTTGATCTTTGAGAATAGTTTTCCGCCACGAATTACACGAATTCACACTAATTGAAAGAAACATGCAAATATATATTCGTGTAAATTGGTGAAATTAGTGGAGAGTTTTTGTTTTAAATCCTGAAGCGGTTTACCTGAGTTACTATGTTAA
>JAFDZQ010000038.1 GCA_018266895.1 Bacteroidota bacterium | reverse complement strand
TCCACCTGTTTCTAAGTGCAATGGCTACGGATTTTTTTGCTTTTTTCTGTCCTATAGTATATTTGTCCAGCTCTTCCACTATCTGTGAAGGCGTCAGCTGTGTATCCTCTTTTAAGATATTTTTAAAAATGGTTTTTTTCATTTTCTGTTTTACTTTTTGAAGTTGATTTTCTATGTCCTCTTTTATCATTACCCTGTTTATTTTTTGTACAATTTAACTTTTTAATTCTTCTATTGAAATATTATGATTTGTGTATATGCAAATTTCAGCGGCCTGATTCAGTGATTCTTCCACGATTTCTTTTGCACCGAGCTTTGAATATTTGAGGAGCATTCTTGCAGCTACAAGAGCGTAAGGACCTCCTGAGCCGATTGCAGCAATTCCGTCATCGGGTTCGATTACATCTCCCGTTCCTGAGACTATCAGTGCTTTTTCATTGTCTACCACTACAAGAAGTGCTTCAAGGCGTCTGAGATATTTGTCAGTGCGCCATTCCTTTGCAAGCTCTACGGCTGCTCTGGACAGATTTCCTTTATATTCTTCAAGTTTGCTTTCGAATTTTTCGAAAAGCGTAAAAGCATCGGAAGTAGCTCCTGCAAAACCCACCAGAACTTTATCATTAAAAATTTTCCTTACTTTCTTTGTAGTATGTTTCATAACGGTATTTCCCATAGTGACCTGACCGTCACTTCCGATCACCGCTTTACCGTTTTTTATAAGTCCGATAACCGTTGTCGATTTTATCTTTCTTCTTTTATCCAATTCTGATTTTAATTTTGTTTTTTAGATAATCTCTCTTCTTAATTTTGATGGAGGCACATTTAATGATTCACGGTATTTTGCAACCGTTCTTCTGGCAATTTTATATCCTGATTTAATCAGTGTCACAGCAAGTTCACTGTCAGTCAACGGTTTTCGTTTGTCTTCATTGTCAATCAGATCTTTAAGTTTGATTTTTAATTCCCTGTTGGAAATTTCACCTCCGTCGTCAGTCTGGAGTGATGAGCTGAAAAAAGAACGCAGCTCAAAAATTCCGAAATCCGTCTGTACATATTTTCCTTTGACAGTCCTGCTGACAGTTGACGGATCCATATTTATATCAGCGGCGATTTCCTTTTCGTACATTGGTTTTAAACCTTCACCGTTGTTGTCAAAATAATCTCTTTGCCTGTTTATTATAGCATTCATTACTTTAAGCATTGTTTCTCTTCTTGAATTAATGGCTTCGATGAACCATTTCGCTTTATTAAAATTATTCAATAAGTATTCCTTTGTTTGTTTATCAAGTTTATTCCTTTTGTTGGAATACATTTTCTGATATGTTCTGCTTAATCTTAATGAAGGGATAAACCGTTCATTGAGAAAAATTTCATAATTATCATCCACTTTTTTTACAATAAGATCAGGTACAATATAGTTTTCGCTCTCATGCTTTTCTATAAAGCCTGGTTTTGGATTCAGCTTATGTATAAATTCGAATATTTCGCTTACAAAACTTGTCTCAATATTCAAATCCCTGCTTACATTTTCAAACCGCTTTAGCCTGAGGTCGTCGAGGTGATTTTCAATAATATTACCTGCAAGTTTTTTAATGTACGGAGGTTTTTCAGACCGGTCAGTCTGAATAAGAAGGCACTCTTTCAGATTTCTTGCGGCAATTCCGGGTGGATCAAGATTAGTCTGAATAAATTTAAGAGTTTCATCTATTTCTTCTTCTGTAAATGACTCATTCTCAAATTCGGTTCCTGATTTTTTTACTTCAAGATCGGCTAAAATGTCTGCATTATTTTCAGTAAAATAACCGTCATCTGAAAGTGACCATATTATTTCCTCCCCGATGAAAGCTTTCTTTGCGCTTAGTTCTGATAAATGAATCTGAAGCAGTAATCCTGAATTTAAAGAGCTCTCTTCGCTGATATTGCCGTTGTCAAAAGATTTGTTTTCGGTGTAATCACCGGTTCCGGGTGTTTCGTTTTCATTTTCAAAATATTCATCCCAGTCTGTTTCTTCCTTGTCTGCAATATCGGTCTCATCATTTTCTGTTTTTGAATCGTCACCTGAATCTGTGATACTGCTGTCTTCAGTAACCGGATCTGTTATATCACTGTCACTTGTTCCGGTGTCACCTTCTTCCTCAAGCATAGGATTCTGTTCAAGCTCTTTCTTGATAATATTTTCAAGAGCCAGCGTTGGAATGGTAAGTATTTTCTGGTTCAGAATCATTGCCGGAAGCAGCTTCTGCATTAGCTTAAGATTCTGCGTCTGTTTTAACATTTCAGCTTTTTTTTAAATATTTATTTTTCAAATCCCTGTAAAACTCCTTGCCGTATTCTCTTTCTAAGGGCTCTTTTGCAAATTCGAATACTGTAATATTTTCCTCTTCACCTTTGGCAAAAGCATCAAAACATTCATAAAGTTCTTCATATCTTATGATCTTTCTTTTTCTGCCGTATATTCTTACAGGGAATAAATGACAGGAAATAGGTTTCATAAAATCCGACTGACCGCTGTAATACGCTTTCTGAAATGAACATTTTGCTATCCCGTTTTCATAGAATGCAAAAACACATTCCCTGTAGTCATAACTGTTGATTGAATAGTCATCTTTTTCACCAACCAAAAATCCATCCCTCCTGATTACTTCAATGTGATTTTCACTGAGATACTTTTCGACGGTTTTTAAATTTTTCTTAATTATGCCGGCTTCCTCATTCAGAAGAGGAGCTCCTCCGGCTCCTTTGAGAGTGCAGCATGCCCCTTTGCATTTTTCAGTATCACAAGAAAACTTTACCGAAAATATCCTGTCATCTATGATGAATTTCTCCATCAGACCCTCATAAAATATTTTCCGGGTACCTGCCTGACTAAGGATTTGAATTCCAGATTCAGAAGATTAACAAGACAATCTGAAATAGCAAGTTCCGTTAATTCATTTATCCTGTCAATATGTACCGGTTCATAATCAAGTACGGAATATATTTTATTTTCTGATTCGCTTAAATTTAATCTCAGAGTTTCAGTTTTAGAGGAGTAATTCTTTTTTAAAACCGGCTTCAGTTTCATTTCGAGTTCATTCAGTATATCATCAATATTTGTAACTAATTTTGCCTGTCCTCTTTTAATAAGTTCATTTGTACCTTCGGATTGTTTAGAACTGATGTTTCCCGGAAACGCAAATACTTCCCTGTCCTGGTCAACTGCTATTTCGGCAGTAAGCAATGCCCCGCCCTTAATTCCGCTTTCAACTACAATCGTACCGATGCTTATCCCGCTGATGATTCTGTTCCTTCTTGGAAAATTTACCTTATCCGGTTTAGCTCCGATCGGAAACTCCGATATGACAGCACCGCATTCAATAATTTCCGAATATAGTTTATTATTTTCATAAGGATAGATTACATCTGCTCCGCAACCGAATACAGCGTAATTAATTCTTTTGTTTTTTACACAGGTTCTGTGAACTATCGAATCTATTCCCCTCGCGAAACCGCTGATAATCGGAATACTCAGTGCGGATAACTCTTCAGTAAATTTTTCGCAGTTGTATTTACCATGTTCAGTCGGAGTTCTCGTGCCGACAATGCTGAGAGAATATTTATCTGAATCATAAAGCATTCCTTTGTAATAAAGCAATACCGGCGCGTCAAAGATTCTCTTCAGATTTTCCGGATATTCTCCATCTGTAATGCAAGCAAGTTTTATACTGCTTCTTTCAGCTTTAGCGAATATTTCATCGAACTCCCTGAAATACTTCTCTTTATTTCTGATGACTGATATCATTTCTTCTGATATGCCTGCATCTATGCCGTTTATTCTCTTCAGATCATTTGCCGTGCATTTGTATAAATTCTCAGAATTGCTGAAATGATTTAGGACATTTCTGATCTTTACATTCCCGAGCTTATTAACCTGTGTAAGTAAATAAATATATTTTAAAAATTCAAAAGAAGCCAATTGTATTTTATTTTCATGAATTTACTTAATATTAAATTCTAAAAATATTCCAAAATTAAGTTAAACTGAAATTTGCATTGCCTGTTAAAATTAATTTTTTTACAAAACTAAAGCCGGAGATATTCATCACCGGCTTTCCGTTATACATATTGCAAATCAAAGATTTAATACTGACTGGATTAATTTAACAGGAACGGTCTTTGATAATCCACTGTATCTTCACAACTTCAAAAAGATTGTGATAAAAATATATTTGAATAAATCCGGCTGATTTGCCGTAATAATTTATCTTATGGAATTATAGCCATAACAGTATTTCCTGAATTGTTATCTCCAATGCTGACATCAATTGCATCTACAAAATTGTCTCCTGTTAAATCAGTTTTGACGTAACCTGTCACTGAATTATAAGCGTCATTATCAATGCTGCTGACATCTGAAGCGTCAACCGAACCGTCCTGATTTACATCTCCGCTGAAAATTGCAAATCTTTCCGGTGTTAAATCCACTTGTTTCTGATTGTTTCCGAATGCCTTGTTTAAAGAATCACTGAAATTATATCCTGAAAGTGTCATGGGATTGTAACTTTCTCCGTTCATTCTGCTCCAGGTTTCAATACTGTTCCTGTGCCTGACCACTATGTAGTATGTCCCGGCCGGCGCAAGGTTAAATCTGAAATTACCTGTAAAGCTGACTGAATCTATTACTGCTTTTGATGAATCTATTATAGTGTATGGTGAACTTGCAGATCTGAGAAACGCTCTTATGGTGTCTTTTGCATTCAGCCGGTTTGTTGACGAATTGTAAAATCCTTCCGGAACAGCGCTTATATTGAAATTTGTCTTGAGCACATAAAGTCCCGTTGATCTGTCAGAACCAATTATTTTTCCTGACGGGAACATATACACACCCCAGCATCCTTCATAATTACCGGAATTATCTGAAGGATATGTATCATAATAAGCTACCTCTGCGGGAACTGCCGGATTCGAAATATCAACTAATCTGATACCTGCAGTATAATGAGCTATCAGCGCATACTTGCCGTATGTTTCGACATTATGAATTACGGCGCCGGTAATTCCGGTCGGCTGCCAGTTCGTTACATAAGTTATGTTATCAAGATCCTGAATGTTCCAAATTTTCAAAGCTCTCGGCAGATTTCCTACTTCATCAGTTACAAGAATGAACTTTCTGTCTTCGGTCAGTGCTGTATTATGCGGACCGGAATTTGCCATATTAATAAAAGAAGTGATTCCCGTAAGTGAATTTTTGTTTGTAGCATTAATTATACTTACCTTGCTGATATACACATTAGCAGCATAGATTGTATCATTTACAATTCTGCAGTCATGAACATAATCAACATTGTAAGCTCCCCTTTTCACGGGAGTTTCCGGATTTACAGTAAGATCAAGTACAGTCACACCGTTCCCGAATGATGCGTTGCAGCCGTTCAGGTAAAGATAAGGACCTGATTGCGAAATGCTGTGAGTGAAAGTATGACCTGCCGGAACGAATTTTTTTACATAATGAATTGAATCAGGAAGGTATTGAAGATCAACTATCTGAATGCCGCTGTTAGGAACTTCCGATACAATATATGCATAATGAGAAAATGTTTTCATTTCACGCCAGAGGTTACTCGAATGACCGGGTGATGTAGAAGCAACAAATCCGACCTGATGAATGTTTGATGCATCCGTTATGTCAATAAACTGAGTTCCGTCAAATGTCCCGAGGATCGCATATTCCCTTCCGTCGGGCGCCTTGTATCCCCATAAAGCTGAGTAAGGAGTTGTATGATTATTCACATTGCCTAGCAGATACATATTTTTGTTCCCAAGCTGTGCGTTAACATTTTCTTCAGATGAAAGAATTATACACAGCACAGCAAATAAAAGAAATAATTTTCTCATGTTTGTTTGTACAGTTTAATTTAAAATAATCCGGGGATTTATTGCCTGGGGTTTGTCAAAGTATGCAAATATTTAATAAGTTACACTATATTTTATGAAACATACACTTAATTCAATTAGTGTGAATTATATAATTTTATCCGTGAAGTAATCTTTAAATATCACTGTGCTCAGCCGGGAAAAGAAATTAAATCAGCTTATCATAAATCCTGTAAATCTTGTAAACCTTAGCTCCGAGTTTCTCCGTCGTCTGTTTCATTGCATAATTATCTTCCAGTATCCAGGAAATTTCAGCTCCCTTTAATCCTTTTTTCACTGCCGTATTAATTATATTCCTGTAAAATACGGCATCAATTCCCTTTCTGTGATACTCCTTTTTCACTCCCATAATAATTACCCTGAGCTGATTGATCTTTTTTTTGTTAAGAAGAAATTTAATGAACCCAAAGGGAAACAGTTTTCCGTTAAGCCCTTTAATTGCCTGATTTACATCCGGCAATGCAAGTGAAAATCCAACCGGCTTTCCGTTGATCTCTGCAAATTCAATATAATCAGGATCGACCACCAGCTTCAGATTATCAGCAATGAAATTGAACTCATCTTCCGTCATCGGAACGAATCCCCAGTTAAGCTCCCAGGCATCATTGTATACCTCCCGGATTTTCTGAACTTCATTTTTGAAATCCTTAAGATTTACATTCCTTATTGTAATATTTTCTTTTTTAAGCACTATATCGCTTACTCTTCTTAGCTTGCCCATCATATTTTCGTCTTTTGAAACTTCTTTGTCTATCCAGAATGCCAGAAGATCTTTTGCCTTTACAAATCCGTAATCTTCAAGTAATCCCGCATAATATTCCGGGTTATACGGCATCAGCATTACAGGAGGTTTGTTAAAACCATCAATCAATAATCCGCATTCGTCGTTTGTCGAAGGATTCATGGGTCCGCGAAGAGTGTCCATTCCGTTTTCCTTTGCAAATTCTGCAGCCTTGTCAAAAAGCATCTTAGCTGCATTCTTATCATTGATGCATTCAAAGAATCCGAAGAATCCTGTTTTGTCATTGTGAAACTTATTATGATTGTCATTTATGATGCCGGCTATTCTTCCGGCTGTTTCGCCGTTCTTAGTTGCAAGCCACAGTTTAATTTTTGAATGCTGATAAAAAGGATTCTTCTTTTCATTAAGATTATTTTTTACATCAAACCTCAGCGGCTCTACCCAGTTCTTATCGCTCTTATAAAAGCTGTAAGGAAATTCAATGAATTTATTCTTTTCTCCCTCTAATTCGACCGGCAGGATTTCTATTTTGTCTGACATTTTAATCTGGTTTAAATTTTCGCGAGTATTTCTTCCGTATGTCCCTGAACTTTCACTTTATTGAATATATCCTGTATCTTTCCTTTTTCGTCAATAATAAAAGTGGTTCTCTCAATGCCCATATACTTTTTACCGTACATGCTCTTTTCTTTCCATACTCCGTAATCCTTAAGCATATCAAGATTCTCATCCGAGAGCAACGTAAAAGGAAGACTGTATTTTTTTTTGAATTTCTGATGAGAGGCGGTACTGTCTTTACTCACACCGATTACGACAGTGTTCTTCTTTTCAATAAGTCTTATGCTGTCTCTGAAACTGCAGGCTTCAGCCGTACATCCCGTAGTGTCGTCCTTAGGATAAAAATAAAGTATTACTTTCTTTCCTTTGAGATCTTTTAAACTTACGTTCTTGCCTTCATCACTTATTAAGTTAAAGTCAGGCGCTTTGTCTCCGGGTTTTAACATACATTTAATTTATTCAAATTAATAAATTATATTGAAAAACTTTATTGGCGAAATAATCAGTTGAAAATATTTTAATATACTTAACTTAACGAAAAACACAATCAGTTTATTGTCTCCCATCCTGCTTTATTGAAATTTCTCTTTATCAGCATTGCAGCAGCAAAGCCTACAAGTAAAAATAAAAATCCCATTGTATAATTTCCAAAAATGATTTTTCCGAAACCGAACAGAAATGAGTAAACAAGAACAATACCCGCAACCCAGTCAATGAATAATAAATAATATCCTGTATCGGAAACTACATCCGTTAACTTTGTTGATATGTCTTTCCATCCTATGCCGCCGGGATGCACCTGTCTGTAAAATGAAAGCAGCTTGCTTTCTTCCGTCGGCTTTGTAATAAATGCCGTAATTAACCAGGCAATGGTTGTTACCGGAACTATGATGTAAAGAGTATTTGGAAATACAATATCGGATTTTCCAAAATACAATATTCCATAAACCAAAAACGGAGTTATAGTTGCAACAATCTCACTAATTGCATTTACCCTCCACCAGAACCATCTTAAAATCAGAACAAGTCCCAGACCCGCTCCGCATTCAATCACAAAACTCCACACACCTGAAATACTTGTCATCTGAGTAGTTACTATTACTGAAAGGAACATAAATACTATCGTCATTAATTTTGATACCGAAACATAATGCTTTTCTGATTTTTCTTTTGAAATAAATCTTCTGTAAAAATCATTTATGAAATAGGAGGTCCCCCAGTTAAGATGCGTTGCAATCGTCGACATATAAGCTCCGAGAAAAGCAGCTAGCAGAAGTCCTTTCAGTCCCGGAGGAAGAAAATCATTCATGGCTTTTACAAATCCGAGTCCTTTATCCGCCTGGGACAGATCAGGATAAAGTATCAATGAGCACAGACCTACTATTATCCACGGCCAGGGTCTTATGCAGTAATGAGCGATCTGAAAAAACAGTGTAGCGAACAATGAATTCTTTTCATCTTTTGCTCCCATCATTCTCTGAGCAATATAACCGCCGCCGCCCGGATCCGCTCCGGGATACCAGGAAGCCCACCATTGTATTCCGATAAAAGCAAGAAAAGTCGAAACACTCATTGCAAGTATTCCTCCGACTGAAGTAGCAGATACCTCTTTTGTAATTTCAGGAGTAAATCTCATTGCCCATTCAGGAAGCTTTTCCTGAAGACCCGTTATACCGCCGATCTGCGGCTGATTTACAACAATTACTGCGAGAACAATGCATCCTGTCATTGCAAGAATAAACTGAAAAGCATCCGTAACCGCTACACCCCATAATCCTGACACTGCCGAATATATTGCAGTGATAAGCATGCATCCTCCCACAAAAAATAATGCATTGGAAGAATTCACATATTCTGGGAACATACCGATAAGAATTTTAATCATCGCGAGATTTACCCAGCCCATGATTATAGTGTTCATGAATATTCCCATATAAATTGCTTTGAATCCTCTCAATGCCGCAGCCGGTTTACCTGAATACCTTAGCTCTATAAACTCTATATCAGTCATTATGTTTGCTCTTCTCCAAAGTCTTGCGAAGAAAAAAGTCGTAAGCATTCCTCCTATAAGCATGTTCCACCAGAGCCAGTTGCCTGCTATGCCGTTTTGTCCGACAAGTTCAGTAACAGCAAGAGGCGTATCTGCGGCAAAAGTGGTCGCAACCATAGATATTCCGGCAAGCCACCACGATAGTTTCCTTCCTGACAGGAAAAAATTCTCAGTTGAACCGCCTGCTCTCTTTGAATAAATTAGACCTATTGTGAGTGAAATTGCGAAATAAAGAAGGATAATAATCCAGTCGATAAAATGCATTGAGTAAGTTTTAATTGATATTTTATATTAACAGCAATTTAGTTTTTGTATTTTTAAATAAAAATGTAATATCTGAATTATTTTAATTCCTTATTGAACTGCCATTTTAAAAGCATTCAGAAATAAATTAATAAAGAGTAAAACTGTTTGTAAATTTTATCATCCAGACCGTAAGCTTAATTTTATGCTCATTTTTCTTATTCACTGTGAAAAACTGTGTCTGTCATTTAATTATATTTGAGACAATCTGACAATAATTAAATTTATCATTTTAAGAAACTTTAATTTAGTTTATGTCATTCTTAACATTAAACAATAATCAAAAAGGAGACTATAAATGAAAATTTTCAAATCTTTATCTGTAATTGCAATAATCCTATCATTATTTATCAATTCCTATTCAAATGAAAGAACAGAAGGGTATAAAATCGGAGATAAGGTTTCTGATTTTACAATTTCTAACTACGACGGAAAATCATATACTCTGAAAAATTCAGATGCAAAAGCGACCGTAATAATTTTTATGTCAACTGAATGCCCGTTCGTCCAGCCATATACAGAAAGACTGATAAATCTGAATAATGAATTCAGCTCTAAAGGTGTAATTTTGTGGGGAATAAATTCTAATAAAACCGAATCAACCGATGAAGTTATGAATCACGCTAAAAGTAAAAACTACAACTTCCCTGTTCTCAAGGATGTGAATAATGTTGTTGCAGATCAGTTCGGTGCAATGCGGACTCCTGAAGTCTTTGTAATTGATAACAATTCTATGACTCTTGTATATCACGGCAGAATAGATGATAATAAAGAAGCTTCAAAAGTTACTTCCAATGACCTTCAGAATGCTCTGAACGAATTCCTTACAGGAAAGGAAATAAGCAGCAATCTTACAAAAGCTTTTGGCTGCGGCATTAAAAGATAATGAACTGAATTAATTAAATATTCTTATCAGGAGAGAGATTTGTAAATCTCTCTCTTTTAAAAATCATGAAAAAACTCATCTTACTGCTGATATTAATTTCATCTTACGGTTCTTCTTATTCACAGGTACTTCTACCTGCAGACAAAAATGTTTTAGACAGCATCCGAACTGCAAACAGGGAGAATGTAATCCTTATTAATTTCTGGGCTACCTGGTGCAGACCGTGCACGGAGGAATTCCCTGACCTTATGAAATTGTACAAAAATTACAGGGACAAAAATTTTAAAATCATATTCATATCTCTTGATTTCGGAGACAATCTAGGTGATAAGACAAAAGCTTTTTTGAAAAAGCAGGGAGTTGATTTTGTAACTTATTACAACAATTTCACAAAAGACGAAGACCTTATCAATTATATCAGCAAAGACTGGGAAGGATCAATTCCGGGGACTTTCATATACAGCAATAACATTCTTCAAAAAACATTGATTGGTAAGCATAACTATAAGGATTTTAGAGATGTTATATCGAAATATTTAAAAAATTAATAATCATAAACAAGATTTTTCATTTCAATAAGCTTAAACTGTTTTTACTATTTTTGCGGATTCTGTAAGCATTTTGTGTAATTTTTGTTAAATGAATTTCTAATTCTTAACCGGACTTAAAAACTTTCAAATAAATATCGAAGGTTTTATTTTAGATAGTACATCAATAAATAAACTTAAAACAACATAATTGACTTTATACCTGACATTGAAGTAGACTATATAATATACTTCAATTTAATATATCGTAATTTTCTAATTGTATTTTTTCAATTTTTCTGTAATAAGTTTCACTCCTTCAAGAAATCTCGGACCCGGTCTGAATATTACATTATCATCCACAAGAATAATTTTTTTATCCTTTATCGCATTTGTAGTGCTAAGCTTTTCGGACAGTTCGTTAATGAATCTGTTATATTTATTTTCGTCAGTGGTATCACAGGGCAGTATAATGAAAGAAGGATTTTTAGCAGTTACATCTTCATAACTTATCATTGGATAATCAAGACTTTCGTCTTTATAGATATTATCGAGTCCGGAAAGTTCAGTAATTTCATGAATAAAAGTTTTGCCGCTGGCTGTCATAAGAGGATTGACTGAAACTACGATAAGACAGCTTTCCAGCTTTTTGTCTCTGACCGATAAAAAGATTTTCTCTCTTTCATTTACGAGATTCTGAGATAATTCCTGGGCTTTCAGTTCCCTTCCGGTAATCCTTCCAAGATTTGTGATCATTCTGATTATATCGTTTGTATTGACAGGATTGCATACAAATAATTTCATGTTAAGATTTTTTAATGCCTGATACGAAGGCTGTGAAACTCCGGATACATACATTAGAATAAGATCAGGTGACAAAGAAGAAATTCTTTCATAATCAGGATTTAAATAATTTCCTGTCTTTGTTTTTGTCTTTGCTTCTGACGGATAATCGCACAGATCAGTAACACCTGCTATCAGAGAGTCCGCTCCGATAGCAAATAACGCTTCAGTTATATTAGGAGCCAGGGAAATGATCTTACGCGGAATAGTGTCAAAACCGATTTTTACTCCGAGGTCATCTCTTATTATTTTTTTTGAATCCGCTTTACCGTTTTTGTCCGAACAGGAATAAAACTGTAATAATAATACTAAACAAAAAATTATTCTTAAAAAGAACTGTATCTGCAAAATCAGTTTTAATTATAATTATTGAAGATTGAATTTTTTATTTTTTAAATAAATCTCAGGTTTTAAGCTTTTTCTTTTTAGCAGCGGGAAATAAAACATTATTAAGTATAAGCCTGTATCCCGGCGAATGAGGATACATTGAAAGTTCTGTTTTCGGATCACCAACGGCATGCTGATAATCTTCAGGATCATGGCCTCCGTAAAATGTAAAAGTCCCTTTTCCGTAATTCCCGTGTAAATATTTTACATAATCAGTGCCTTCATTCATTGCCAGTATTGTTACATTCTTTTTAAGAAACTGCTTTTTAAAAGCTGTCGTCTGTCCCATAAATCCGCTTATAAGTGAAGTATGATCCTGAGTGAGCATAGAGGGAACGGGATCAAACTTTGCCGAAAATTCCACCAGCTTAAAATTATCGCCGTACTGTCCCAGAGCCACAATTTCATTCGTAACATCGAGATTTGAATATTCATAGACATAAGGATTCATGTCTATACTGAAATTTTCAAACGCGATGCATTCAGAAAAATCAAGCTTGCTGTTTGCGTCAGGATCAGCCGGATCTCCGTCAAACATTGATTCGCATATATCAGTATACTGAGCAGCAAGCGCAATGTCATAAGTGTCAGTTGCAGAACACATAGTAAAAAGAAAACCGCCGTTTGAAATATATTCTTTCAGTTTTTTTACTACTGCAAGTTTAAGTTTTGAAACTTTTGAATAACCGAGCTTAGCCGCAGTTTCTTCGTTTATTGATTTCTGAGCAATGTACCAGGGGGCTGTGGCATATGTCGAAAAAAACTTGCCGTACTGACCCGTAAAATCTTCATGATGAAGATGAACCCAGTCATATCCTTTCAGTTTACCCGTCAGAACTTCCTCATCCCAGAGTTTAGCATAAGGTATTTCGGCATATTCAAGTACAAGCTGAACGGCATCATCCCACGGAAGTGCATTTGGCGGAACATAAACCGCTACTTTAGCGACTTTTTCCAGTCTCACAACATCCATGTTATTTTTTTCATCTTTTACTTCAGCATAAATCTGTGCAGTCTGGGTTCCGTTCTTAAGTTCATAAGAAACTCCTTTTTCTTTGCACTCCTGTTCAACTGCAGAAGAATAATTGAACATAAATGCCCCGCCTCTGTAATTCAGCAGCCAGTCCAGTTCTTTTCCGGAAAGTAAATGTCTGTATGCAATTCCGTAAGCTTTTAGGTGATTTGTCTGATCCGGTTCCATTGGGATAAGCAGTTTTACCTGAGAATTGGAGATTCCTGTAGAAAGGAATGAAATTAAGAGTATTAATAAAATTTTTAATCTGTTATTATTCACGCGTTCAATTTAAATTTAATAATGCGATTAATCAATATATTTGATAAAGAAGCTACATCAGATATATTTGTAAATAAACACAATAGAAATTTAATTAAAAAAGTTTAAATGATCTCCCTTGCCATAGAAACATCCTGTGATGAAACATCCGTTGCCGTACTAAATAATGACAGAGTAATTTCAAATATTATCTCATCACAGATCTCACATACAAAATTCGGAGGTGTTGTACCTGAAATAGCTTCGCGGGAGCATCTGGGCAAGATTACGGAAATAACAGATCTTGCTTTAAACGAAGCCGGGAAAAAGATTACGGATATTGAACTGATTTCCGCAACATCAGAGCCGGGTCTTATCGGTGCATTGCTGACCGGACTTAATTTCGGAAAATCGCTTTCAATGTGTCTTGGCATTCCTTTTGTACCGGTAAACCACATTCATGCGCATCTATATTCGAATTTTATTGGAGAAAACAATATTAAGTTTCCTTTCATTTCTCTTATTGTCTCAGGAGGTCATACAATGCTTGTTCTTGCTGAAGATTTCTTTAAACATACAGTCATCGGAAAGACCGTTGATGATGCCGCAGGCGAAGCTTTTGACAAAGTCGCAAAGCTTCTCGGTCTTAATTATCCCGGCGGTCCTGAAATTGAAAAATATTCTGCAAATGGAAACACGGATTTTCACGATTTTCCTTTAGCTCATGTCAGGGGAAGTGAATTTGATTTTTCTTTTTCCGGAATAAAGACATCGGTACTTTATTTTCTCAGGAAAATTGATTTTGAGAATATTAAAAGTGAAAAAATGATAAATGATATCTGCGCATCATTTCAGAAAGCAGCCGTGAATTCTTTGTTCAATAAAACTCTTTCCGCAGCAGAAAAATTTAACGCAAATATCATTATGATATCAGGAGGGGTTTCATCAAATAAGTACCTTCAGAATAAATTTAATTCACTTAAAGATTCCGGTTATTCAGTCAGTTTTCCGGAAAAAAAATATTCAACAGACAATGCTGCAATGATTGGCCTTGTCGGATTTTACAGATATAAATTCTCTGATGATAAGAATTTCTTCCTTAATGACTCTTTGCTTACAAATGCTAAAGCCAGATTAAACTATGAAGAATTTTAAATTAAAACATATAACTCTTTTAATTTATGGGAGTTACATACTTTTAATTACGGTAAATTGTAACAGAATAAGCCAGGGTGAACAAAGGAGAAAATTCGAATTTCTGTACCGGTTAAGTAACTATGCGGCTCTGACCAAAGAGCTTTCAGCCGCAATCTATCATTACAAAGATATCAGTATCTATGAAGAAAAATTCAAAAATGTCAGAAATGACATCAGTAAAACAGATACTTTAAAAAACTGGAATATGTCTCTTTTACTTAAAAATGAATTCATTGACATAATGGACAATAATATTAAAGGTATTGAAGACCTAAAAAAGAAAGTTCTTAAACCTGATGATATTATTAAAAATGAATATGAGGTGATAATGATGAATGAAAGAATACTGGTATTTACAGATAAACTAAATGGGATTATTTCCGATGTAGGGAAAGAATAAAAAAGGCGGATCTTCTTCAGACCCGCCTTTTAATATTTCTTACCTTTCCTGTATTATTTAACTACAGTCATCTTCATAACCTTGCTTAGTCCGTTGTATTCTATCTTATAGAAATAGACTCCGCTTGAGAGATTTGATGCACTGAAATCAACTGTATAATAACCTGCAGCTTTATATCCGTTTACCAATGTGGATACAAGTTTACCGCCGTTATCATATACTGATAATGTAACATTTCCTTCCTTCGGTATTTCAAATGCTATCTTTGTATTAGGATTGAAAGGATTCGGATAGTTCTGTGATAAACTGAATCTGTCCGGAATTCCTATTTCAACTTCATTGCTTAAATTGAAGTATTCAAAATTACCGTTGAAGTCAATTTGTTTCAGTCTGTAATTATAAGTTCCCGGGGCAAGATTTCTGTCCCTGAATTCATAATTCCTTAATTCGTTTGTTGTTCCGTTTCCGGCAACATTTCCGACTCTCGTCCATGAATTATGATCTGACGTTCTTTCTATGTCAAATCCGGAATTGTTGAGTTCCATTACCGTTGACCATTTCAAAACTACATCTCTGTTGTCAACCGCAGATGTGAATGAACTTAACTCTACAGGTAAAGCACTTTGCCAAATTTTCAATACTGTATCTGACAGACTGCCTGTCGATCCGATGATTGTATCATATCCGGCATTATTACCAGTGTAGCAATACTGAGCAATTCCGCTAGCATTTGTGAATGCGAATCCTGCTCCCGGATTTGCTCCGCTGATGAGATAATCAACCCTGATTCCTGTAAGCGGAATTCCGTTCTGATCTTTTACTAATCCGTCAACGCAGTGCTGTGTTCCTACAATGTTTGTAGCAATTTCAGGTGTAACATCAAGACTTGAAACTATAGCAATTTGTGACAATGCCTGTCCGCCCGGATAACCGTATGAATCAAACGATCCGAATCCATAATCAAAAAGACCGAACGGCAGAGTAGCAGAAAGTGTATGTGAACCAAGACCAACACTTAATTGTGCACCTGAGAATCCGCTTGCTCCGATAGGAGTGTAATTAACTACCGGGACAGGTACTCCGTCAAGCGTCAATGTACCTACTACTGCATTTGGTACTGCGATATTAATGTAGTTTATAGGTAAATTTATATCAGCTGTTGAAACTGTATAATTTGCAAGAAACTGTTCATAAGGAGGGATCAGCATCATAAATGGATCTGATGTAACACCGTCCCAGGTACTTCCGTTTGAATATTGAGCTACCAGTACAGCTTTATCCGAAGTAATAATTGACTGAGTTGTTAAATTTATTTCAATGAAATCTCCGGGGCTTGTAAGTACAGGTTGTACAATTGCGTTTATTGTTACTGTTGTATTTGCCTGTGAAGCCATTATTCTCCATGTATCTCCATTAAGCCTTGTTGCAAGAGGAACCGTTACAAAATTCTTTCCCCACGCTGAAGAAGGAGGTATCATTTCACAGATATGATCACAAAATGTTATACCGCCCGGAATGTTTGCGCAAAAATGAGAACCCATAACTCCGACAGGCTGAGTTGATGTTATATGAGTGCCGGTCATATCTATAAAGTTATCATCATCAGCTCTTAATTCATAGGTTTCTCCCTGATTCAGTGTGATGTTATAAGCTATGCCTGCCGTATGCCCGTGTGTCGTTGCAGAAGGTGTAATTGTAACCGTGGTTCCGTTGACTGTTCCGACTATTCCAAACTGACTTCCCGCAACTATTCCTGAATTTTTGTATGTTAATACATAATAATCAGTTCCAAGAATGTCCGTTGGAAGTGCGAGATATGCATCTGTTGTTGCGGATGACCTGTTTAATCCGTAAACTGTTACTTCCTGTAAAGAGGTAACATGAATACCAGTGTTATCAATTATATCTGGTGTGTGGAATGAGCAGTTATTTGGAAGTACAACTGTTGTAACTGTATTTGCTGTTACTGTAAAAGGAGCTGTAAATCCTAATCCCGGTATTGCAACTGTTCCGGAAGTATTTACATCTGAAGTAATGAATAAAGAAGTTGTATTTGATCCTATATTTCCGTCAAACATTATCCAGAAGTCTGTTCCCTTACTGTCCAATGTAGCATAAGAACTGCTCAGTGATCCGAATAATGCAATCATTATAATCAATAATGATTTTGTAAGTTTTGTTTTCATTTTGTTTACCTTTATTTAAAGTTTAATTAAAAAAGAGATTTAAATTTTTAATATTCCGAAACAACTAAACAAAAATATACTATCGAAATTTGAAACCAAATAAGTATTACTACTTATTTTTAAAACAATTTATACTTAGTGTGATTTAAAAAGGAATTGCAAGAAAATGCTATGGCGGATGTGGATTTGTGTTCTTCATGATTAAAAATTAAATTTTTTAAAATCCCTTAATAATCTGAAAGACTTTATACTTTTTTAATTTGTGTAAGTTAAATAACATCATTTTTAAATGAAAGTAAATTTTTTGATTGTATATAAAATAAATTTCAGACATAAAAAAGGCGGACTTTCTTCAAGCCCGCCTTAGTTTCTGAAACCGAAATACAATTATATTATTTGATGACAGTCATCTTCATAACTTTGCTTAGTCCGTTGTATTCTATCTTGTAGAAATAGACTCCGCTTGAGAGATTTGATGCGCTGAAATCAACTGTATAATAACCTGCAGCTTTATATCCGTTTACCAATGTGGATACAAGTTTACCGCCGTTATCATATACTGACAATGTGACATTTCCTTCCTTCGGTATTTCAAATGCTATCTTTGTATTAGGATTGAAAGGATTCGGATAGTTCTGTGATAAACTGAATCTGTCCGGAATTCCTATTTCAACTTCATTGCTTAAATTGAAGTATTCAAAATTACCGTTGAAGTCAATTTGTTTCAGTCTGTAATTATAAGTTCCCGAGGCAAGATTTCTGTCCCTGAATTCATAATTCCTTAATTCGTTTGTTGTTCCGTTTCCGGCAACATTTCCGACTCTTGTCCATGAATTATGATCTGATGTTCTTTCTATGTCAAATCCGGAATTGTTGAGTTCCATTACCGTTGACCATTTCAGAACTACATCTCTGTTGTCAACCGCAGATGTGAATGAACTTAACTCTACAGGTAAAGCACTTTGCCAAATTTTCAATACTGTATCTGACAGACTTCCTGTCGATCCGATGATTGTATCATATCCGGCATTATTACCGGTGTAGCAATACTGAGCGATACCGCTTGCATTTGTGAATGCGAATCCTGCTCCCGGATTTGCTCCGCTGATGAGATAATCAACCCTGATTCCTGTAAGCGGAATTCCGTTTTGATCTTTTACTAATCCGTCAACGCAGTGCTGTGTTCCGACAATGTTTGTCGCTATTTCAGGAGTTACATCCAGGCTGGTTACTGTTGCAACCTGTGATAATGCTTGTCCTCCCGGATATCCGTATGAATCAAATGAATCAAATCCATACATAAAGCATCCGAATGGAAGTGTTGCAGCAAGATTATGCGAACCTAATGCTACAGGAAGCTTCGCAGCTGAAAATCCGCTTGCTCCGATCGGTGTATAGTTTACAGCTGGAACAGGAACTCCGTCAAGAGTCAGTGCTCCGACAACCGAATTTGGTGCAACAACATTGATGAAATTCTGACTGAAGCCTGTTGCCGGTGTAGTAACCGTATAGCTTCCAAGAAACTGCTCGTAAGGCGGTATCAGCATTAGGAACGGATCTGATGTTACACCGTCGAAAGATGAGCTGTTGGAATACTGACCTGCAAGTATCGGCTTATCAGAAGTGATGATTGAAGTTGTTGTCAGTATTGTCTGAATGAATTGTCCTTTATTTATAGGTGCCTGTGCAACACCGTTGATTGTTACTGTAGTGTTATTATCTGAAGCAAGAAATCTCCAGGTATCTCCGCCTATTCTTGTAGCAAGCGGACATGTAACGAAATTCTTTCCCCATGTATTGGTAGGCGGCAATTGCTCTACCATGTGATCGCAAGCTCCATAAGTATCATCCGGAACATTACCGCACTGATGTCCGCCGTAAACTGCAATCGGGTTATTCGATGTGATTACTGTACCGGTCAGATCGTCAGTATTTGTTGAACCGTGAGCATTATAAGTTTCACCCTGATTGAGATTAACATTATAAGGAATTCCGATCGGCTTTCCGTTAACTACTGCTGTAGGAGTTATGGTAACAACTGTTCCGTTCTGAGCAGCTACAATTCCGAATTCTGAATATAAACTTGCGCTTCTGCTTGTGTATCCGAGAACAATGTAATCTGTTCCGAGAAATGATGTCGGCAGTCCCAGAAATGCATCCGTAGTGGCTATGATTCTGTTAAGTCCGTATACTGTTACATCGTTGAGCGCTGTTACATGTATACCCAGATTTCCGACTACATCGTTTGTTTTCATCAATGCATTATTCGGAAGAGCGACTGAAGTTACTACGCCGGCTGTTACATTAAAAGGAGCATTGAATCCCAATCCGTTCACTGTAACAGTTCCGGATGTGTTTACATTCGATGTAATGAACAATGTAAGGTCAGAAGTACTGCTGTACGGTCCGTAATTGTCCATAAACATCAGCCAGAAATCCGTGCCGGATGTTATCTGAGCTTTTGAAGTGTTAAATGACATTAAAGCAAACAGCATAAGTAAAAATACTTTTGCGATTTTGTTTAGAGCTTTCATTTTGATTCCTTTCGTTTAAGTAGATGTTTTGTTTGGAAGTTTAATAATTAATTTTAATAACACACTACAAAAATAAGATGATACAATATGATAACAAATGAGTAACATTACTTATTTTTAAAACTTTTTACACTTATTGAAACTTGAAATGTTGAAACTTGAAATGGATATGTGAGAAAATGTTAGGGTGGATGATGATTTACGTTCTTCATAATGGGTAAAATTAAATTTTTAAAATCCCTTTCTGACCTGAAAAAATTAATTTCCTGCGATTTGTTCAATTTAAGAAACACTATTTTTAAATAAAAGTAAAATTTTTAATTCATACAAATTTATTTCAAACATAAAAAAGGCGGACTTTCTTCAAGCCCGCCTTAATTTCTGAAACCGAGTTAAAATTAAATTATTTGATGACAGTCATCTTCATTACTTTGCTTAGTCCGTTGTATTCTATCTTATAGAAATAGACTCCGCTTGAGAGATTTGATGCGCTGAAATCAACTGTATAATAACCTGCAGCTTTATATCCGTTTACCAATGTGGATACAAGTTTACCGCCGTTATCATATACTGACAATGTAACATTTCCTTCCTTCGGAATTTCAAATGCTATCTTTGTATTCGGATTGAAAGGATTCGGATAGTTCTGTGATAAACTGAATCTGTCCGGAATTCCTATTTCAACTTCATTGCTTAAATTGAAGTATTCAAAATTACCGTTGAAGTCAATTTGTTTCAGTCTGTAATTATAAGTTCCGGAGGCAAGATTTCTGTCCCTGAATTCATAATTCCTTAATTCGTTTGTTGTTCCGTTTCCGGCAACATTTCCGATTCTTGTCCATGAATTATGATCTGAAGTTCTTTCTATGTCAAATCCGGAATTGTTGAGTTCCATTACCGTTGACCATTTCAGAACTACATCTCTGTTGTCAACTGCAGATGTGAATGAACTTAATTCTACAGGTAAAGCACTTTGCCAAATTTTCAATACTGTATCTGACAGACTGCCTGTCGATCCGATGATTGTATCATATCCGGCATTATTACCGGTGTAGCAATACTGAGCAATACCGCTTGCATTTGTAAATGCGAATCCTGCTCCCGGATTTGCTCCGCTGATGAGATAATCTACTCTGATACCAACTACCGGCTGATTATTCTGATCAGTTACAAGTCCGTCAACACAATGCTGTGTGCCTACTATGTTAGTCGCTATTTCGGGAGTTACGTCTAAATTTGTTATTGTTGCAATAGGAGCCAGAGACAGACCTCCCGGATATCCGTAAGAATCAAATGAATCGAATCCGTACGAGAAAACTCCGAAAGGAAGTGTTGCCTGTAATGAATGTGATCCTAACGCTACATTTATTTCAGCTCCTGAAAAACCGCTTGCGCCGATCGGATTAAAACTTCCGGCAGGAATCGGTAGCCCGTCAAGAAGTATTGCACCAACTATTGCATTCGGTGCTACTACATTTAAATAATTACCGGTGAATCCGGATGCCGGCGTTGTTATTGTATATGATGCAAGAAATTGTTCATAAGGAGGTATCAGCATCATGAATGGATCTGATGTTACTCCGTCATAATCGCTTGAATTTGAATACTGAGCCACCAGAACAGGTTTGTCACTGCTGATGATTGATCTTACTGCAATTATCTGATCTATGAACTGACCTTTATTAATTACTGTTGCAGGTCCTCCGTTGATTGATACGGATGTGGAATTTTGCGATGCCAGAATCCTCCATGAATCTCCGTTTAGTCTTGTTGCAAGAGGTTCTGTTACAAAATTCTTTCCCCAGGTCGTTGTAGGAGGAAGCATTTCTACTATATGGTCGCAGCAGCAGACAAAGACTACAGGTGTATTTGCGCATCTGTGTCCGCCGAAAACTGCTATTGGCTGATTCGATGTGATTAATGTACCTGTAAGATCATTTGCAAATCCTGATGTACCGTTAACAAGCTGATATGTTTCTCCTTGATTCAATAGTACATTGTAAGGAACACCGGCGGTTCTTATACCTGTAGTTACTGAAGGAGTAATTGTTACTGTAGTTGAATTTACTGTTGCCGTAATTCCGAATAATGTTCCCGGTACAACATTGTTGTTTCCCCACGCCATTACAATGTAATCAGTTCCTAATATGTCAACAGGCAATCCCAGAAATGCATCAGTGGTAAATTGTTTTCTGTTTAGACCGTAAACTGTTACTTCATTTAATGCCGTGACATGTATGCCTTTGTTCTCGACTATGTCATTAGAACTTATAACTGCTGAATTCGGTATTACAACAGTTGTTACTGTATTAGCTGCTACATTAAACGGCGAAGTAAATCCGATTCCAGGAACGTCTACAGTTCCTGAAGTATTTACATCTGAAGTGATAAATATACTTAAAGTCTGACTCCCTCCCAGATCGTTGTAATTAAACATAAGCCAGAAATCAGTACCTTTAGTATCCGGTGCAGCATTGGCAATACTTATGAAACCGAATACTGCAAGCAATATTATCATTATTGCTTTTGTAAATTTGTTCTTCATTTTATTTCCTTTCAAAAACAATTTAAATTTAATTGAAAAATTAATTTAAAGAAGGAATTCAAATTAAACGTAAATGAAAACACTATTACAGCTTATTTTAGAAACATGTATAAAGGATAAAAACCGATAGAAAGAGTCTTGAATGAGCTAAGGCGGATGAGGATTTGAATTTTTCATAAAAAGAAATTTAATTTTTTAAAATCCCTTTCTGATCTGAAAAAAATTCTTTTTTAGACTACAGTAATTTAAAAAACATCATTTTTAAATAAAAGTACATTTTTTTAAAACATTTTTCAGAAAAAAAAGGCGAACCATCTTCCGGTCCGCCTTTTTTTGAGAATATATATTTATTATTTCAGTAAAGACATCTTCAGTACTTTAACAAAAGACTGATCGCCTGATTTTACATCAAGTTTATAGAAATATATGCCGCTGGATAATCCTGCTGCATTGAAATCTACCGTGTAATATCCTGCTGTTCTGTTTTCATTTATAAGTGAAGCAACTTCTTTACCGCTGTTATCATAGACAGTCAGAGATACTTTTCCGTCTTTCGGCAGAGCGAATTCTATCTTTGTTGACGGATTGAACGGATTCGGATAATTCTGTCTTAAGCTGAAATTGTCAGGAGCTCCGACATTAACTTCGTTGCTTAAGTTGAAGTATTCAAAATTACCGTTGAAGTCTATTTGTTTTAATCTGTAATTATATCTTCCTGAAGCTACGTTTCTGTCAGTGAAGGAATAATTTTCGGAAGTTGTGGTGTTTCCGTGTCCTGTAACATTTCCGACTTTTGTCCATTCGCCGTTTGCTGATCTTTCGATGTCAAATCCGGCATTGTTTGTTTCTGTTATTGTTGTCCAGTTGATGGTTACATCTCTTCCGCTTACGGTGGATGTAAGTGCTGACAATTCTACAGGCAACGGATTGTCTATCCAGGTTTTCTGAACTGTATTTGAAGTCTGATTCAGACCGTTGATCGTCGCAGTTGCTTTAATGAACTGAACGCCAGTTGTATTACATGTATATGTAATTGAAGCAACTCCGGCTCCGTTTGTTGCAGCAGTTCCTATGACACCAAGACAAGGTCCGCCAATAGCCGTAAATGTTACAAGTCTTCCGACTACAGGTGATCCGTTTGAATCAAGTGTAGCTGTAAGTGTGTGATTTGATCCTATTATATTTGTAGCTGTATCAGGTCCTAATGTTATATCGCTGATAACCTGAACGCCTCTTGCAAGAACATAAGGTATTCCGGATGTTCCGTCAGGAGCTATGTAATTAACTGCAATGTCTTTTGCAATTACAAGAACCTGATAGTTAAGTGAATCCCATTCCGTGAAAGCTTCGTGGAGAGAGCAGAACCAGTTGGAAAGAGTAGCATCTGTCAATCCTGTTAATGCAGGATGTGTTGCAGTAATGTGAACATCATTGTAACAGTTCAGGACACAGTCACCGATAACCTTAAAATCTGCACCTGATGCTGCAAGTGATGACAGAACAGTTACCGAAGTGGGTGTACAAGTAGGTGAATAATAACAGCTTAAGCAAATGTAAGCGCCTGTTTTTGTTCTGCCCGGATCATCTGCAAGTACAAATGCAAGTGTTTTCTGCACAAGCGAGGCTCCTCCCTGAAACTGGTGGAATACAGGATCGGAACCTGTGATGATTACATGTCCGTCAATTGCGGGACTCCAGGTGGTCCTGTTATTCTCGGCTGCATCTATTGCAGTATTGCCCACCTGACAGGTAGGATCTCCGAGAATAATTGCTCTGTATGTTGCAAAGTCAGCCTGTGATTTTGCAGCCCATTGAGCGTCGGTAACTATTTCCACATCAAAACCCAGTGCTATACATGCCTGAGCTTCAACGCTGTTTATACCGTTTGTAATTGTCTCATCGAGAATTAGAACTGTTGAGTCGTTAGCTGCAGGCTGTGCGTTTACTTTTTGCAGATTCAAAAAGCTGACTGCCAGTAACAAAGCTAACAATGTAAAGATGTTTTTCATTTGTATCTCCTTTTTGTTTGTTTTAAAATATATAGTTACAATTAACTATATCTGTTTTTTGAAATAAGGAATTAATTAATCTGATAATATTATTTTGGAAAAGGAAAACGGATTTTTGAATTTCGGGGAAAATAGAGTAAATAAATTTCATATTTGATCTTGCTTTAATTTCAATGTTTTAATCAGAACTGAATATTCATTTAGATCTGCAATCTTTCATCTACAATGTAAATGATAAAATTGTATGAGCTATGAACGTTTTTAGAAATAATTTTAGACAACTTAATTATTCTGATTTTAAAAATCAAGTATCGGTCTGAAAATTATATATAATTTTCTTATATATTAAATTCAGACTTTATCTGATCAATGACATTTTTTTAACTTTTTCATAAACTTTACCCCCGGATGAATATATTAATTTATAAAAATATATTCCGCTTGCAAGTTCGCTGCCATCAAATGAAACATCGTGCTTTCCTGCAGAGAGTTTTTTGTTTACTAATTCTGCCGGTTTTTTCCCGAGTATGTCAAATACTTTTAAAGATATGTATCCCGGTTCAGGAATTTCAAATTCAATTTTAGTAACCGGATTGAAAGGGTTGGGATAATTCTGATAAAGTTCAAATTTCTCAGGGACAGCAGAAGTAATTTCCGCAGCGGCAGTCGGTATTGTAGTCTTTATAACAAAAAGTCCGTTTGTTATATCCGAGCCGGCAATTTTTCCTGAAGGAAATTTATACACAGCCCAGCAGCCGAGAAAATTTGCCGAATTATCCTGCGGTCTCGTATCGTACCAGGCAATCTCCTGCGGGTCTGAAGGATTTGTCAGATCAAGAATACGGATACCCGCAGTATAATGAGCGACTATTGCATAATTCCCGAATACTTCCACATTGTGGGTAATTGAAGTTTCAATTCCGGTTGGTTGCCAGCTCCTTACATAAGTTATATTTTCCAGATCTTCTACATTCAGTACATCAAGCATTCCGGGATTTTGATTTTCATAAGTAACGTAAATAAATTTTCTGTCCGGAGAAAAAGCCAAATTATGCGGCATTGACTGGAGCGTGTTGAAATTCCTGATTTCAGTTACATTATCTTTGTCCACTCCGTTCATAATGCTTATCTTCTGATTGTTAATGTTTGTCCCCCAGATTGTGTCACTGACGACTCTGCTGTCATGAACATATCTTACTGTGTTGTTTCCCCTTCTGATAGGATTCACGGGATCTGTAATGTCTATAATCTGCATGCCGCCGTTGGGACTTGCATTGCCGCCGCTTATGTAAAGATAAGGTCCAGACTGGGAAATATTATGAGCCTGTGTAAATCCCGTATAACCCCAGCTTTGCACAAGACTTACAGAGTCAGGAAGATACTGAAGATCTATTATCTGCAGTCTGCTGTTAGTTCCTTCAGATACAACATAAGCATAATGCGAATAAGTTTTCATCTCCCTCCAGCCGCTGTTTACTCCCGGAACGAAATCAACTTCATGGATATTAGACGAGTCTGTTATATTTACAATGGATGTTCCGGTGAAGCAGCCGAGAATAACATATTCGCTGCTGTCCGGAGCGGTATATCCCCAGAGTCCCGAATATCCCGGATAGCTGTTGATCTGAGCAAGCAGATGTGTGTTATGGTTCGGCAGCTGAGCATACAGATTTAGTGAAGTTAAAAATATAATTATTATTTGAATTATTGTTTTCATTGACTGATAAAATAAATAAAATATATATAATAATCATTTACAATTAAAATTATAAATATTAATTTGGATGAAAAATATTAACTGAATTCAATATTCCTGCTTATGAAGTTTTTAAATTCAATCTTCAAAACATCAGTGTTTTTATTACTTATTTTATTTTTCAGCAATGTATCTGTTTCACAGGTCACCGAGGAATGGCTACACAGATACACAGGACCTGAATCAAGTACTGATACGCCGACGAGATTCACAAGAGATGCTTCAGGGAATATTTATGTAACAGGCAGAACAATTGTTGGAGGAAGTTATTATCACATTGTAACCGTGAAATATAATTCTTCGGGAGTCAGGCAATGGATTGCAAAATATTCAGGAGCTTCCAATCAGAATGATGAAGGAACTTCAATCCTCACGGATAATTCGGGCAATGTTTATGTTTCAGGCGTTTCAAGACTTATATCAGGACAATTCGATATTATTCTTTTGAAGTATAATTCTTCAGGCATACAGCAGTGGGTAAGACAGTATAATGGACCGGGAAACTTTGATGATATATCTTCAGGAATTGTATTTGACAATTCAGGTTACATTTATGTCGGTGGTTACAGTTACGGCGCCGGAACGGGTTACGATTATCTTATTATTAAATACAATCTCTCGGGTGATCAGAAATGGGTGCAGAGATGGAACGCTCCTTCCAATTCCGATGATTATCTTAAAAAAATATCACTTTCACAGGACGGGAAATTAGTCATTACCGGTTTCAGCTATAATCCTGCATCTTCCAATGACTTTGTCACACAAAAGTATGATACTTCAGGTGTTTTGATTTGGACTCAGACTTATAACGGACCGAATTCACTCGATGATCAGGCGGCGGGTCTAAAAATAGATAATTCCGATAATATTTATGTCACGGGTAAAAGCCGCGGGACAGGAACAGGATCTGATTATGCTACTGTAAAATACAATTCCTCCGGCGTTCAGCAATGGGCGCAGAGATACAATGGTCCTTACTCCAATGAAGATATACCCGTTTCCGTCGATGCTGATAACAGCGGGAATGTTTACGTGACTGGATACACATATGGAACTCCCTATTATCAGGATTATCTTACGATCAAATACAATTCCTCCGGTGTTCAGCAATGGGCTAAGAATTATAACGGTGATCAGAATTATTTTGACAGGGCGGCGGATGTAAAAGCTGATAATTCCGGAAACGTCTTCGTTACCGGCAAATGCATTAAGTCTTCGGACGGCACAAGCGATGCGGTTACGGTGAAATATAATTCATCCGGTGATGCTGTATGGTCAAAGCTGTATAATGGTTCAGGTAATCTTGATGATGATCCTGTACAGATGGAAATTGATAATAATTCCATTTTTGTTTTATCCACCAGCTCAAGTTATTTTTTCAGTCCTTTCTGCGGAACAAGCGATTATCTTCTGCTTAAATTTAATTCCTCAGGAGGAATTGATTTCGAAGCAAGATATGACGGTTCAGGCACGGGAAACGACGCGGGAGTTTCACTTGCTCAGGATAACAGCGGAAATACTTTTGTAACGGGTTACAGTTTTGACAATGTTTCAGGATATGATTATGCCACTATTAAATATAATTCTGCAGGTGCTCCCCTCTGGGTTTCGAGATATGACGGATTCAGCGGTAATGACAAACCTGCTTCAGTATGCACTGATAACAGCGGGAATATATATGTAACAGGATACAGTACCGGCAGCGGAACCGGCGCAGACATTGCGACAGTCAAATATAATTCTTCCGGAGCGCAGCAATGGGCTTCAAGATATAACGGAACGGGAAACGGAGATGATTTCGGAGTGAAAGTTTCAGTTGATAATTCCGGGAATGTATATGTTGCCGGTTACGGATCGGGTGCAGGTACCGGGAATGATTATGTCGCTTTGAAATATAATTCTGCGGGTGTTCAGCAATGGGTTTCAAGATTCAACGGATCCGGCAATTCGGAGGATATTGCAAATGATATGTTTACAGATGCATCGGGTAATGTTTTTATAACCGGAAAAAGCACCGGCATAGGTTCTATGGAAGATATTTTAACCATAAAATACAATTCTTCAGGTTCACAGCAATGGGCATCTTCATTTAACGGAAGCGCGAATAATTATGACGAGGGATTTGCCGTTACTTCAGACATTTCGGGGAACATAATTGTTTGCGGTAAATCGAAATCAGCTTCCGCACAAAGTATGCAGGTTGCTAATTTCGATATGGTCATCGTTAAATACAATTCATCCGGAACACAGCAATGGGCTTCATTGTATAACGGAACTGAAAACGGCGATGATGAAGCTGTATCGGTTATTGCTGATAATTCCGGGAATATTTATTCAAGCGGAAACAGCAGAAATACCGGAAGCGGTCCTGATTATACTACCCTGAAATATAATTCATCAGGGGCTGTGCAGTGGGTTTCAAAATATAACGGATCTGCAAACAGCACGGATAAAATCAATTCTTCCTGCACAGACAATGCAGGCAACATTTATGTAACCGGATTCTGCAGTGATCTGATTTCTAATTTTAATTACTGCACAATTAAATACAATCCGGACGGTGAACAGAAATGGAAAATAAAATATAACTATCAGGATAATGATTCGGATATGGCAGCAATTGTAAAAGCAGATGCACAGGGTAATGTTTACGTAACAGGTTCAAGCAAAGGAACTGAAGGAGCGGTTGACTTTCTTACTGTAAAATATAATCAGAATAAAGTTCTCGAATTAAAATCTCTGATAGAAGGTCGCTATGACAATGTTTCCGGTAAAATGATCCCGGATTCCGTTAAAGTATTTTTAAGAAACAGCTCGCCGCCTTATACTATTGCTGATTCATCCGTTGCCGTATCAGACAGTCTGGGAAAAGCAAGTTTCATTTTCAAAAATGCTCAGAACGGTATGCCGTATTTCATTGTTGCCGATCACAGAAATTCAATCGAAACTTGGTCTTCTTCTGCGCAGAGTTTCACATCCGCAAGTCTGAGCTATGATTTTACCGACAATTTATCAAAAGCTTACGGGAATAATCTGAAGCTTAAAGGAAACAAGTACTGTCTCTTCAGCGGTGATGTAAACAAAGACGGGGTAATAGATGCTTCCGACCTTTCGGAAGTTGATAATGGAACCATTCTTTTACTTAAAGGAAGAGTACCTGCTGATCTGAACGGGGATGAAGTTGTCGATGTGAGTGATTTGAGTATTGTTGATAATAATTCGAATCTGGTTGTAACAGTGATCAGACCATGAATCTGATTTTATGATATTTTTATTTATCCGGAACTGTGTTAAATAAATTAAAACAGTAATAAATTACTTTTGCATTCATTTATATTTTGAGTAATTAAGAATAGTATTGGCAGTTGAAAAATAGTTACTCAAGTTGATTGTTTTAATCCTTGAAGATTTTTTCCGCCACGAATTACGCGAAATTACACCAATTGTATTAATAATATATTTTCAAATTCGTGCCATTAGTGAAATTAGTGACATTTTCTGGTTTTTAATCTTAAACGATCACCTTAAATTAGAATTGGGATAATTCTTACAGGTAATTTTTTGAATTCAAACTGTCAGACATTCTCAATATTGTAAATTCCGAATCTGAAGTCTCAAATTCCATATCTTTTTTGTCTTTATTTAATATTTCATTTAGTTCATCTTGCATAAAATCAATTACCAATTTAATTTTTTGAATACCATGAAGAATATTTCATCGGTCATATTTGCTCTTATTATTCTTTTCTCATTTATCTCAGACAAAACCTATTCACAGGACACAGTTAAGATAATGACTTACAATCTCCTCAATTACAACGGCAGTATTGTTAAAGATCAGAACTTCAGAAAAACTGTCAAATATGTAAATCCCGATATTCTTGTCTGCGAAGAAGTAATATCGCAATCAGCAGTGAATAATATGCTTGCAAATATAATGAATTTTTATACTCCGGGAATTTATTCGGCAGGAACTTTCCTTAACGGTCCGGATACTGATAATTCCGTATTTTATAAGTCATCAAAATTTATTTTTCTTTACAATCAGGCAATACCTACTACTCTCAGAACTATCAATCTTTTTGTTTTAAAGCATATTGCTTCCGGTGATACTATCAGACTTTTTGCCGTCCACCTGAAGGCGGGAAATAATTCCGGAGATTCTACACAAAGACTGAGTGAAGTAAATACTTTAAGGACTGTTACAAATGTTTATCCTGCAGGAACTGAATTCGCGGTAATGGGTGATTTCAATATTTACAGATCTACAGAACCTGCATATCAGAAATTATTGCAGATTCAGTCAGGTAATGAAGGTCATTTTACTGATCCCCTGTCAATGCCGGGATTATGGAATCAGGCGGCATTTGCACAGTATCATACTCAGTCAACACGTACAAGAAATTTAAATGACAGCGGCGCAACCGGAGGACTTGATGACCGATTCGATATGATATTAAATTCAAAAGGACTTAATAAAGAAGGTAAAATAAAATATATACCCGGCTCTCTGAAACCAATCGGAAATGACGGCAGTCACTACAACGACAGCATTAATAAAAGACCAAACTCATCTGTCCCCGACAGTATTTCTGATGCCCTTTACTATGGTTCTGATCATCTTCCTGTGGTTTCTTTGTATAAGTTCGACAATTATAACAAAATATTATACCTTACCTCTCTGCTTGAAGGGTCTTACAACACTGTTACAAACAGACTTTCGCGGAGGGATACAATTACGGTTTATCTAAGGAATGCAGTTTCACCTTATCAGAAAACTGATTCGGCAAAAGCGGTAATCGATTCTGTTAATTTTATGGGGCAGTTCAGTTTTACAAATACTCTTCCTGGTTCATATTATATCGTTGCTGATCATTTTAATTCGATTGAAACATGGAGCAGATCAGGAGGTGAGAATATGTTTTCCGGAAGTCAGAATTACAGTTATGATTTCACTTCAGGCGCTTCAAAGGCATTCGGGAATAATTTAGTTCTAAAGGGAACAAAGTACTGCATTTACAGCGGGGACACAAACAAGGACGGTGTCGTAGACGCTTCTGATTTAAGTGCAGTTGATAATGATGCATTAAGCGGATACAGCGGAAGATTTTTGATTTCTGATTTGAATTGCGATGATGTAGTCGACGGTGCTGATATTTCAGTTGCTGATAATAATTCATTTGCAAATGTTTCATCCGTAAAACCTTAAAAAATTATTTCAGTATCGCTCGCTATGCTTTTCAGACTCAGCGGAACTTTTCCGCTGAGTTATTTTATTTATAGCTGAAACGATCAATAAAAACTTCTGCAGGATCAGTGTAAGATGAAGGTAAAACTTTTTACAAAATTTAATGTAAAAAATACTTTCAGCAAAAGGTTTTAAAAAATATTCGTAACTTTGTTAATATATTGAATTACTTGATCATCTGAATTAAATTATCCCTCTTATGAAAATATTATATTCTTATTTAAAAAATTATAAACATCTTGTATTTCTCGCCCTGCTTCTTGCAGCCGTAAATCAGGTTTTTTCACTGCTTGATCCGGCAATCTTCAGACATGTCATAGATGATTACGCGACAAAGTATAAAGAGTACAGTACGGGTGAGTTCTTCAGTGGAGTAGGATTTCTTCTTCTGCTTGCAGTAGGTGCGGCTCTCGTCTCAAGAGTTGCCAAAAACTTTCAGGATTATTTCATTAATGTTATTACACAAAGACTCGGAGCAAGACTGTATTCCGACGGTATCAGTCATTCACTTGAACTCCCATATTCCGTTTTTGAAGATCAGAGAAGCGGTCAGACTCTCGGTATTCTTCAGAAAGTCAGAGCTGATTCGGAAAGACTGATCTCCTCTGCGGTTAATGTTCTTTTTACATCCATTGTAGGAATAATTTTTGTCGGCGTTTACGCTCTTTCCGTTCACTGGATCATAGCACCGATTTATCTTTGCGCAATTCCGATCATAGGTTGGCTGAGTTCCACTCTCGGAAAAAAAATAAAAAATGTCCAGAAAACCATCGTAGCTGAAACGACAGGTCTTGCAGGTTCCACTACTGAATCACTCAGAAACATAGAGCTTGTAAAAAGTCTGGGGCTTTCCCAGCAGGAAACCGAGAGACTGAACAGTACTACGGAAAAAATTCTTAAGCTTGAACTTCAGAAGGTAAAATATATCCGCAGTCTGAGTTTCATTCAGGGTACCATTGTCAATCTTCTCCGGACGGGCATACTTCTGCTTATGATGTATCTGATATTTACCCAGCAGATCACTACGGGACAGTTTTTTACTCTCTTTATATATTCATTTTATATTTTCGGTCCGTTGCAGGAACTCGGTAACATAATTAATATTTACCGTGAAGCTGAAGTGTCCTTAGGAAAATTCAGCCAGATAATGAACACTCCAAGAGATCCGAAACCCGTGAATCCGGAAAAAATAAATTCTATTGACAAACTTGTATTTGATAATGTAACATTCAGACATCAGTCTTCAACGACAAATGCCCTGACCGGAATTTCATTTGAAACTTCAAAAGGAAGTACAATAGCATTTGTCGGACCTTCGGGTTCAGGCAAAACTACTTTAGTCAAGCTTCTTCTTGGTTTATACAGACCTGAAGGCGGAGATATTCTTTACAACGGAATTTCCTATTCTGATATTGAGCTCGACAGTCTCAGAGAGCAGATCGGATTTGTATCGCAGGATACTCAGCTGTTCTCCGGTACGATCAGGGAAAATCTTTTGTTCGTAAATCCCAAAGCAACAGACGAGGAATGTTATGAAGTTCTGAACAAAGCCGCATGTCAGACGCTTCTTGAAAGAGCCGATAAAGGTCTCGATACCGTCATTGGAGAAGGCGGTGTAAAAGTTTCGGGAGGCGAGAAACAGAGACTTTCCATTGCCAGAGCGCTGCTGCGAAAACCAAATCTCCTTATTTTTGATGAAGCGACCTCAGCGCTTGATTCGCTTACTGAAGAAGGAATTAATCAGACAATAAGGGAAATCTCAAAAGGTGTCAGTCATATTACAATAATGATAGCCCACAGACTTTCCACTATAATGCATGCCGATAAGATCTATGTACTGGAAAAAGGAAGCATTATTGAATCAGGAAAGCACAGGGAACTCCTGGATATGATGGGTCTCTATTATGCAATGTGGAGACAGCAGATCGGTGAAAGACAACCTGTCTTTAGCAGTGATCTTCTTGCTACGGAAAAGCAGACAAATTAATAATTGCTGTAAATATAAATCATAGAATTCAGACTGATTATTGATTTCATAAAACTGATATTATTATCGAATCAAATGAACACCCGGAAATAATTGAATTTTATTTTCCGTGAATCTAAAATCCAAAATCAAAGATCGCAGAAGGTCTAATACTCCTCATTTATATCCACAACATTCAGGAATTCTTTCCTTCCTTTGGCAAGTCTTGTAATATTCTCGATTACTTCATCCCATCTTGAAAGATCATCAAACGGCGATGCCGCCCTGTGAGGTGAAAGAAGTACATTTTTAAGTTTATGGAAAGGATAACTGTAAGGATATTCCTTTCCGGATTTATCTTTACCGGGTTTATAGTTGTACCATACATCAATGGCTGCTCCGCCTATCTCTTTTTTCTTCAGCGCATTATAGAGATCTTTTTCTTTAATGATCGTGCCTCTTGCTATATTAACAAGCAATGAATTTTTACCGAGTAACTTCAGCTCACGTGCGCCGATAAGCCCCTCTGTCTTTGAAGTATGAGGAACTGCAATGATAAGTATATCGGTTGCTTTCAGGAATTTATGCAGTTCTGATATTCTGAATGTTGTGATTTCAGTCGGATAATTTTCCTTTTGTTTTTCCCAGTCTCTTTTTAAAACATAAAATTCATTTTCAAATCCTGACAGAAACCTGTGAACATACTGATTAATAGCTCCGTATCCGAGCAAACCGATCTTTCGGTTCCTGAGAGGAACGGATGCGCTGAAAATGTCTTTGTTATCGCTTGTTCTCCAGATCCCGTTTTGCATCCAGTTGTGATGCGGAACCAGTCTGTTCATTAATGCCAGCAGCATTGCAACTGCATGCTGAGCAGTAGAATAAGCATGACCGTGACCATTTATCAGCAGAATATTTTTTCCTGCTTTTTTTAATTCCCTGAAATTTGAAATATGATGTTTTATTCCTGTTCCCGGATTGATAAAAAGTTTAAGTTTAGGAGAATTTAAAAGCAGTTCATTCGCCGGCCTCCAGCCTATTATCACATCCGCATCCCTGCTTTCTTTCAGAAGATTTTGCGCAGAGAAACTTCCAGGGAATACAAGATTAACTTCTTTTAATTTTTTAAGAGAATTTATAAGATGCTTTTTAAGCTGATCTTCAATTTTCCATATAAAAAGAACTTTAATATTTTTTTTCATCTGCTTTTTTATTTATTTGAATAAATGTACACAGACTAATGCTGTCTCCGTATATTATTCCAAAAAGTTTTGGATATCACTGTTATACCTGCCTTGTACGAAAGTCAGTAAAATACTCTTACAGTTTTGATTATTCTAAAAAACCTTTCCACCGAAAAAGAGTTTATAAAACTCAACCCAGATAACTGATATAAATGCAACAGTCAGACAATAGAAGAACTGAACCAGGGAAATTGGCTCGAATTCAAATACATTCATAAAAGGAGTGAATGTGAGTGAAAGGAACAGGATCAAAAAAGTAACAAATATAATGATATATAGAAGATTATTTTTATACCGAATGGTTGTAAATATTGTAAAGACCTTCGACCTTCCGGTTAGAGTCAGAAATATATTGCTGCAGATAATTGTAGTAAACACAAGAGTCCTTGCCGTATTTTCGCTCAGTGAAGATTCTATGGCATAATTAAGAACATATATTAAGCCTGCTGTAATGACCAATCCCTGAAAAATGCTCAGAGTAAGTTCTTTCAGATTAAAAAAATTAGCCGTAAGCTTTCTGGGTTTCTGCTTCATGATGTCTTTCTCTATCGGTTCATTTTCATAAACGATCGAGCAGGTCGGACCCATTACAAGTTCAAGAAATATTACATGCACCGGAGAGAATATATTCTGATACTTAAATCCGAGTATCAGCGGAAGCGTTACAATTGATATAAGCGGAATGTGAATGGAAATAATATACTGTATGGCTTTTTTTAAATTTGAATAAATCTTTCTTCCGAATGATACAGCAGTCACCATATTTGAAAGATCATCGTTTACTATTATCAGAGAAGCCGCCTGTTTTGCTATGGCCGTTCCCTTTTCACCCATCGCAATTCCAATATGAGATGCCTTAAGAGCAGGACCGTCATTTACACCGTCGCCTGTCATTGCGACTATTTCACCTTTCTCCTTTAGCGCATTTACAACCATTAGTTTAGCTTCGGGCAGCATTCGCGAATACACATTTATCTCTTTAACATTATTAAGAAGTTCATCGTGGCTCATTCCGATAATCTGCTCTCCTGTGAGGAATTTTTCAGGATTTCTGATTCCGACTTTTGAAGCAATGCTTACGGCGGTCACGGGATAATCACCCGTTATCATTTTAACCTCAATTCCTGATTCGTGAAAATAATTTATGACTTCCGAAATATTGCTCTTCGGCGGATCATTAAGACCGATCAGCCCGAGAAATTTCCAATCGAATTCAGTCTGATCTTCAGGATAAGGCATCTTAACATGATCAGCTTTTGCAACACCGAGTATTCTTAATCCTTTGGAAGCCATTTTTTTGATTATCAGGCTGACTTCTTCAGTCTGTTCATTGCTCAGACCTGAAATTCGAAGTATGCCTTCCGGTGCGCCTTTGCATGCAATAATTGTTTCGTTTGAATTGGAATAAATGTGTGTCATCATCGGAAGTTTGCCCGACAAAGGATATTCCTTTATCATTTCATATTCAGAAGTCTGCAGCTGATTGCCTGAGTTTTCAAACAATTTTCTTAATGCTTTTTCCATCGGATCAAAAGGCAGCGGCTCCGATGCCCACATACCGTAGTCTATAACTTCTTTGCAGGTTTCAGATAAAAAACGGTGATCAAAATTATCATAAATCTTTAATTCCGTGAAATCATATAATTCAGAAACTTCCATTCTGTTCTCCGTAATTGTTCCGGTTTTATCAACACATATTACGGTAGCTGAACCAAGCACTTCCACGGTATGCGGCTGCTTTGTGATAATGTTGTTCTTTATCAGATGATATGCTCCGAGAGCCATGAATGTAGATAATGCAACAGGAATTTCTTCCGGAAGTATCGCCATTGCAAGAGTTAGTCCGTGCATAAGACTGTGAAGTATATCACCCGAATCAATGTAATTAAAGATCCAGACAAACATAAACGCTATTACACCTGCTATTGCCATCAGTTTTACAAATCTGTCTATCTGATGCTGTAACGGAGTCCTTTCCTTTTTTATCTGCTCCAGGGATTTTCCGAGTTTACCGATTTCCGTATTCATGCCGGTGCTTTTTACTTCGACATAACCCCAGCCTGCGGTAACATTTGTACCGGAAAAAGTTTTATTGTTTTCCTGATCTTTGGATACCGGAAATGATTCACCCGTAAGAATTGATTCATCTATTGTCAGATCGTTTGAAAGCACAATCTCGCCGTCAGCTGAAATTTTCTGACCTTCTTCAATTATCATAATGTCGTTAACTACAAGCTCATGCGACGGAATCGAGACTACTTTGTTGTTTCTGATTACGTTTGTGAGTGGCTCGGAGAGTTTTTTCAGCTCATTTATGGCATTCTCGCTTCTTACTTCCTGAATTATTGAAATGCCGGCAACTGCAAATATTGCAAAAAGCATTATAACGCCTTCAGTAATATCACCGAGTATGAAATACAGGCTGCATGCTGCCATAAGAAGGATCATCATTGGTTCTTTCAGAATGTCAGTAAATATCTCTAAACTTTTTCGTCTTGATTTGTTTTCGAGAATATTCTGACCGTATTTATTTCTGCTCTCTGCAACTTCGCTGTCAGTCAGTCCTTTTAAAATCTCGTCCCTGTCTTTCATCAGTTTTTAATAATAGTTTATCCGTCACCCGGTTATCCGGAAGATTATTTTCAGTGTATTTCTTTAATGCCTGATCCTGAATAATATTTATTACACAGTCCAGAATTCTGACGCTTCCTTCTCCATCTTTTCAAGCCTTGTATAATAATCCGGAATCTCTTTCAGATGAGCAAGTGCAATTTTCCCTGTCTGCAATGGATCATTGTTCGTAACATTTATTTCAGGATCGCGTGAACCGTGTTCGAGTTCTACATTCAGTCCTTTAGTGAATTGCTCCGGATCAAATTTATCCCATGTTATTCCGAGCTTCTCGCCTATCTCCCGCGCATCCTCTTCATTGAATTTATTTTTGTACATGATTTTCTGTCTGTTTTAAATTTAATTAATAACGTTTGAATTTATATTCTCCGCATATATTATTTATCAACATTCATTTTACATTTCTTTAACGCATACTTCTGAAAAACAAAGTCCATTGCATTTCATTGCTGATTCGAAAGCATTCTCTGCAAAAGCTGATTATAGCTGTATATATTTCTTACCCTGATGTAAAGATTAATATTTTCCGAATTAAAATCCTTTTTCAGATATGCGATTTTCAGATATACCTTTTCCATGACGGTTTCCAGATCATTGTCTAATGCTCTGAGTGAATCCAGGTCAGCAAGCATCTGCTTATCTGCTTTTTTCATTGAAATTAATTCCAGAGGCAGCCCGCATGTTATTGCAGCTTTCAGTTCGGATACTTCAAGATTATTAATTATCTGTATAAGTCTTTCTTTGCTCAGTCTCTTTTCCGTCTCTGACAATTCTTCCAGGAATTTATGATTAAGTCTGGATTCCGTAAGCAGCGCTTTCTTGATTTTATTCAAAGCGATCTTGTTTCCTGCAAGGTCTTTTGTTACATCATAGATTTCTTTTACAATGCTCACGTTTTTTATTTTTAATGCTTAATAAAAATTCAACTCGATGCCAAGCAGCTCTCTTCTCAGTATTTCCAGTGCTCTCATTACGGCTCTTCTTATTACAATGTCTCTTCTTTCTCCGAAAAAGAATTTTACAGCAAATGTCTTTTCCATAGATGAAAATCCTATCCAGACTAATCCGACTGGTTTTTCACTGCTGCCTCCTGAAGGTCCGGCGACTCCTGTTGTGGATAAGGAGTAATCCGTACCCATTAGTTTTCTTACTCCTTCAGCCATTTCAATCGCTGTTTCTTCACTGACAGCTCCGAATCTTTCAAGAGTCTCAGATTTTACTCCAAGCAGATTTATTTTCTGATTGTTGGAATAACTGCATACTCCTCCTGTGTAATAATCCGAACAGCCGGCTACGCTCACTATCCTTGAAGATAACTCCCCGCCTGTGCATGATTCAGCCAATGAAAGTGTTTTATGCCTGTCCCGGAGAATTTTTCCTGTTATTTCTTCCAGCTTCTCCTCATTAATACCATATACAAAATCTCCGGCTTTGTTCCTGATTCTTGATTCTATAAAATTGATTTTCAATTTAGCATCTGATTCGTTTTCTGCTGTAACATTGATCCTTAATCTTACCCCTTCTGCCGAAGGAAGAAAAGCAAGTTTGCCGTCTTCAATTATCTCTTTTATTTCGCCGAGTCTCTCGTTCAGCGTGGATTCGCCAAGCCCTGTAGTCAGAAGTGTTTTCTGCTTAACAATGACATTTAACCTGTCCTTAAAAAACAGTTTAAGCTTTTGCAGAACAACATTTTCAATCATTGATTTCATTTCATAAGGAACTCCGGGAAGCGCGATCACTATCCTTCCGTTTTTCTCAATCCAGATTCCGGGTGCGGTTCCGCTTTCATTATGTATTACTTCGGAATTTCTCGGGACAAGCGCCTGCCTTGTATTGATTTCAGGCATTTTTATGTTCCTTGATGAAAATATTTTTTTGACATGATTTAAAACTGCTTCATCAGTAACAAGTTCGTCTCCGAAATATTTCACAATTACGGGTTTGGTTATATCGTCGTGAGTTGGTCCTAGACCTCCTGTAATAATTGTCACATCATAATTACTCAGAGAGTCATCAAGTTCGGCAAGCAGAGCATTTTCTTCATCACAGATCACTGTTGTCTTTTCAACCGGTATTCCTGCAGAGAATAATTTATCTCCGAGATAAGCTGCATTCGTATTGACGATCTGACCGATCAGAATTTCATCTCCTATTGAAATAATTTTAGATCTCATAATCAGGTATGCGTAATTATTACTGATACAATATAAACTAATGCGAATGCCGAAACTCCTGCATAAATTCCGGCTATCACGTCATCCATCATCACACCAAATGCGGTTTTGGAGTTATCATAAAACTTCGCGGGCTGGATTTTTACAATGTCAAAGAATCTGAATGCAAAGAATAATAGTATTAAAGTATAAATTCCGTATTCGCCTTTTGTAAAAAAAAGATAGACCATTACGGTAATCCACATTCCCACGACTTCATCGATTACAACCACGGAAGGATCGTCTCCGTATCTTTTCATCATTACGGCTGATGTGAAAATTCCTGTTATGAAACAAACTATTATTGCAGGAATAAGTATTTCCGGTTTCCTGAAATCATCTATAAGGAAAAACAGCAATCCGAATAAACTTCCGAATGTTCCGCTAGCTTTGGGAATGTATCCGATAAAAAAACAGGAAGAGAATATTCTGCTGAACAAATCAGCTTTTACACTTTCATCTGCAACCGCTTTTTCTTTAATAAATCTCATTCTGATAATACTTCCGTAGTTTTTGATTCAAAAAAATAAGTGATCCCTGTATATAAAGTCAGCAGAGTTATTACAAGCATCAGAACGTAATTTGTATCAGACCGTATAAATTCATTGATTGCTGTCTTAGTGGTTTCATCGATCTGAAATGACAGTGCGCAGATCATAATTATCATTAAAAAAATGTAAGTCATCTGAATAAAAGTCTTTGTCTTCGCCGCTAACGAAGTTTTCATTGCATATCCGCTGTATTCCCTGTAAGACCGGAGCAGTGTTATGACAATGTCTCTTGAAACAATTACTGCAACCATCCAGAAAGGCATTATTCCCAGCTTGTAAAATCCGATAAATGCAGCTGATGTGAGTATCTTATCGGCGAGAGGATCTATAAAAATCCCGAAAGTCGATATCAGTCCGTATTTCCTTGCATGCCAGCCGTCGATCCAGTCTGTCAGAACGGCTATGAAAAAAACCGGCAGTGACAGTTTCTTGTAAAGTAAATTTTCCGAAAGAAACAGATACAGAAACAGCGGTGTCAGTAATATTCTTAAAACGGAAAGCTGATTAGGAAAAGACATTATAGTGATTTTGTATTTTCTGTAAAAATTTTAATCATACATTTCAAAGAAAATAATTCTGTATCATTATTTTCAAAATCCGGATGCTGTTACTTCTCTTTTCAAAATTAATATTCCGGAGATTCGGTTAAATTCTTTTCTGATATTATTAATTTAAATTCTTTCAATTACAGTCGCAATTCCCTGTCCGACTCCTATACACATCGCGGCAAGACCGGTTTTTTTATTCTGCTTTTCAAGTTCATTCAGAAGTGTAATTATGATTCTCGAACCGCTGCTGCCCAGTGGATGTCCCAGAGCTATAGCTCCTCCGTTAATGTTAATTTTACTTTTATCAAGACCGAGTTCGTTTATGCATGCTATACTCTGCGCTGCAAATGCTTCGTTCAGTTCTATAAGATCTATGTCTTCCGTTTTCAGTCCTGCTCTGCCGAGAGCCTTCTTTGTCGCGGGGACAGGTCCGATGCCCATACACGAAGGATCAACTCCTGCTATGGCTGAAGACACATATCTGGCTCTGGGTTTAAGTTTGTATTTCCTGACGAAATCTTCTGAAGCTATCAGGATCAGGCTTGCGCCGTCATTTATTCCGCTCGAATTTCCCGCAGTTACCGTACCGCCTTCCCTGAATGCAGGTTTTAGCTTTGACAATGCTTCAACCGAAGTATCAAATCTTGCAAATTCATCTTTATCAAATTTGACAATATCCTTTTTTAACCTTATGTCTACAGGAAATATCTCATCTCTAAACTTACCTGACTCTATTGCATTCTTGGCTTTCATCTGAGAATCAAATGCAAACTCATCCTGCTCTTCTCTTGTGATCTTGTATTTCTCCGCAACATTCTCTGCAGTTTCTCCCATTGAATACGGATGATAAAGTTTGGCAAGTTTTGGGTTTGTAAACCTCCATCCGATAGTTGTGTCAAACATTTCAGCTTTTCTTCCGAAGGGCTCCGGGTTTTTTGCAATTACGAACGGTGCTCTTGTCATTGACTCTGTTCCACCTGCAAGATAGCATTCACCTTCACCGTTGCGGATGCCTCTGACTCCGTCAATGAATGCCTGCATACCTGAACCGCAAAGCCGGTTAACAGTAACACCACCCGTTGTTACAGGCAGACCTGCGAGAAGCAGACTCATTCTTGCGACATTTCTGTTTTCTTCACCTGCGCCGTTTGCATTTCCCAGAATTACATCTTCAATTTCTTCCACGGGAATATTAGCTGAATCAAAAATTCTTTTTACAATCCCGCTGATAAGCATTGCTGCCATATCATCCGGTCTGATATCTTTGAGAGAACCTCCGAATTTTCCAATCGGTGTCCTTAATGCATCAATTATAAATACTTCTTTCATTTTGTTTTTTAATTCTTAAATAAATGTATCGCGGACAAGTGTGTTTATGTTCAAAAATTTTATTTGCAGTCATTTTTATACAATACCATATAATCATAAATAATCTTTTCAGCATCACTCCTCAAATCTTTATCCAGGCTCTTATTCCGGAAAACTTTATTCACATATTTCCAGGAACTGCAAAAATCAGCATTCTGCGCTCTTGCAAGAGCAAGTATGATTGAAACAGTGTAGCTGTCGTTCAATTCTTTCTGCGCTCCCCTCAGAAAAGGAACAGCCTTATACGGATAGAAGTAATCATCAAGAGCTTTAAGATAACCTATGACGAAATTATCATGAGCGCTTAATAAACTTATATCTGATTCCATGATCTGTTTTCCAAAGATAATTCCGCAATATATTTCAGCATTTTTTTTACCGTTAAAATCCCATCCTAATACATTAATCACTGCGGCTTTAATATCCAATGGATTTGTTTTTTCATGCAGATAATCCGCAATTTCTTTGTTCATTGTCCCTTCGGTTTTTGCTTTCATAACAATTTCCTTATCTTCGTAAGCGTTGCTAATCGGTGTGGAAGTAAGAGGTGAATCTGCAAATACTGAAAGAGGCAGTAATAATAAAAAAATAAATGTTATCGTAAATTTTATCATAAAATATTATAAGTCAAATTACATATTTCAGTTTACTTTTGAAATTGCATATTCAGGTATATTATCTTGTTCAGGTCATTGTCTTCCAGAACATTTTGAAATGAACTAATAATTCAGCTTTGAAGATTTTTCAAAACATCCATTTTACCACTATGGCACCAAGACACGAAGAAAAAATATTTTAAAAATAGCAATCCTTGAGCCTTCAAGACTTAATGGTTAAATTTTATTATTTGTTTTGAGATACTCTCCTTTTCCGCTTATAGCGAGGTAAACAGCAAGGCAGGCATGCCGATTAAGTGGGATACAATCACAAAGAATTTAAATTAGAATTAAGCTTTAATGAGTGGATGACCCAGAGGGTAACCCCTGACAGGAGTATGCAGGAATTACAAAGAGATCGGTTTTGCATTCTGAAATTTTAATAAGGACTTTCACTGAATCTGTTAAAAATTAAATCCGGCTCCGAATGTCAATTTTGCGTCGACTCTTTTTCTTCCGACTGACACGACATCATCTTTAATGTATTTGTAAGTCGCATTAACGGAGAATTGTTTTGAGAGGGGAATTTCTAAAATTGATTCCAATCTGAAGATCGCATTCGAGAGTTCTTTCAGGGAGGGCTGATAAAATGATACAAACGAAAAATTCATTTTTCCGTTAAAAAAAAATTGTTTCGTCTTTAATCTGAGAGATAATCTGGGTGTTTCTTTTTTGGAATTACCTGGCTTTGAAGTCAGATTTGTATAATCGTAAATGAATGCGGCGGAGACAGATGATTTATGCTTTTCGGATTTAATAAAAGAATACTTGATGCCCGCACCTGTCTGATTTCTGAAATCTATTCCGCTTGCAAAATTAAACTCAATGAATTCCAGCAGAAACGGAGACCACTCATTTGTATAAAAAAGATCAGCTGTCAGTGAGGAGTAAAAATCATTATTGTCCTTTTTGTTGTTTGATTCACCGTAACCGAGATAAGTGCTTAAAATTGTTTCAATGACCTTTCCCGAATTTTTAATTTCCCCTTTTCCTGAAACATAGATCTTGTTTGTATTTCCGCTCTGATAAAGACCGTTCAGACTGAATGCTCCCGACCAGGCGGATTTTAAGGAATCCTCAGTCTGTGAATTCGAATAATCTGCCTGAATGAATATCAGCAGAACCATTACGGTTATCTTTATGAATTTAATTGTCATGTTTCTTTTAAAATATACAGTCACGGAAAAATCTGCGTAAATTATGAAATATGACAATTAAGGTATAGGATATTTTACGGCCTGATGTCTTTTAAGGCAGTGAGACGTCACTTAAACAAAAGAAAGTTGTGAGAAAATGTATCTTCTGGGATAGAATTTCAAAAATTAAATCATTACCGGATAATTTAATTTTCAGCCATAGAACAAAACTTAAAATTTAACATTGATGCCAATTGTCGGAAGTATCGGAAACATACCGATGACTTTTCTTTTGACATTCAGATCCTTGTCAAGAAAATAATCATACCCAAGAACATTTTTTCTGTTGTACACATTTATGACATCAATATAAAATGCCCAGTCAGATGACCAGAAATGTGTATAAGCCGTTGCTCTGAAGTCAAGTCTGTGATAAGCAGGTTTTTTGTCATTGTAAGTATTTACCTGTCCGCCGTAATCAAGATTAAAGATCACTTCCCTTGTTACAGGATTAACGGCTATCGAATCTCCGACAATTCTCGGAGTGATCCCGACAGGTGTGGTAACCGGAAAATTTGTTGCATAAGACCATCTTGCTCCGAGTTCCAGCCAGTTGTTAACTCTGTAATTCAAAACGATATTTGCAATATGCCTCTGGTCAAATCTGTAAGGATTCGTTATTCCGTATTTTTCCCTGTCAGAAAACGAAAGAGAATAATTTATCCAGCCGTATAGTTTGGTGTTTGCATTTACATATTTTTTTTCAAGACTGATTTCAAATCCGTAAGCGTTTCCGGAAGAAGCGTTAACGGGATTTGTTGTGAGAGAATCGTAGGGTAGTTTTACGTCAGACCTGATCCAGTTTTCATAATCCTTAACATACACAGGATCAGTATTAGAAGGATCTTCAAGCGTATATCTGTATCTGTATCCTGTTAATTTTTCCTGAACAATGAGGTTACTGAATTTTTTATAATATCCTTCTATTTTAGCAAACCATTCATTGTTAATCCATCTGTCAATGCCTGCAATGAAATGAATTGCGTTCTCGGCTTTCAATCCTTTTTTATCCGCACCTTTAAGATCAAAAAACGCCCTGCCGTCAACTAATTTCTCGAGTCCGGGAGACTGATAATAAATTCCTGCCGATGTTCTGATCGTTGTTAACGGATCAATTGCATAACCTAAATTCAGTCTCGGAGCTATGTAAGGTGTTTTAATGATCTGGAAATAATCGAATCTTACTGATGGCTGTATAAAAAATCTGTTACTTAATTTAAACATACTCTGACCGTATAAATAAGCTCTGACGTTATCTTCACCTTCCAGCCTGAAATTATCCTGAAAAGCAGAAGCTGCCGGAAAATTGTTGAAAAATGCTCTTAGTTTATCGTCAATTTTAAGATTATAAGAAAGATCTGTTCTGACAATGTCCACTCCGCCGCCGAATTCCTGTTCAGACTTTTTGTTAATTATTACGGATTTATTTCCGATAGAATATTTTCTGAATACATACTTGGAATCAAACTCCAGACCAAGAAAAGCTCCGATCTGTCTCAGACTGTCTCTCTTTTCAGGAGAATAATTTTCATTGTCAATCAGCGGATCCAGAAGTTCGCTGTTAAAATCATTATCACCGCTGTTTCTGTACCATGAAAACGTTGTCCTGGAAACAAACTTCTGATTTGGCGCATAATGCCATGCAAATGAAAGCATGTCATTTTTTGTAACATCGGTAACTGCTACACTGTCTGCCTGTTTGCTCTCCGCTCCGGGTATAATATCCACCCCGTCTTTTGAAAATACTCCGTTTATTATGAACTTATTTTTTCTGAAAGGACCGAGAGCAAATTTAAACTGCAGGTCTTTGAATGAAGGAAATGAAGAATCTTCAGTGATCAAACCGGCTTTTTTTGCAAATGGTCCGATGATAAGATCGTAATAAGTCCTTCTGCTCGAGATCAGCCATGAACCGGGCAGTTTTAAAGGATTCTTACCGTTAAAAATCACATTTGCATTTGTAATGCTGGTATTTATTATTCCTTTAAAAGAATTTTTTCTATCACCTTCTTTATTCATCACATCAAGAACCGCTGACAGTCTGTCCCCGTATTTTGCCGGAAATCCGCCGGTAATCAAAGTTATATCACTGAGAGTTTCAGGATTGAACATACTGACAAGTCCGTAAAGTCTGTACGGATTAAATATTTCCACATCATCCATTACAATGAGATTCTGGTCAGGACCGGAACCTCTGATAACAAGCTGTGAAGTGAAATCATTAGGAGTAGTAACACCAGGAAGTGACTGAAGAGATCTCAGTACATCTTCCACTGCCCCGGGGAGAATCTTTACACTTTGCGGTTTGAAATTATATAAACTTGTTCTGAGATCTTCCTGCCTTTGTCTGAATACTCCTTCAACTTCAATCTCTTCCGTGCTTACAATTTTTTCTATCATTACAATATCCAGAGTCTTTGTTTCCCCGCTTTTTAAAGAAAAATTTTTATATTCGTAAGAGCTGAATCCGGGATAATTTACAGTGATTGTATAAATTCCCGGTTCAGTCGTTATGAAGTATTGCCCGCTTTCATCAGAGTATGCTTTATAATTTTTTGTCTCATTGAAGATCTTAACGGGTATATTTGCCAGATTGATGTCCTTATCACTTACTATCCTTCCTTTTAGGCCTGAGTAATCAGTTATAGCGGAATCTCTTAAATTCTGTGCAGAAACAATTGAATTTACAATTAGAAATACTATGATCAGAGTATAAATTCTATACATTTAATATTAAGGTGTGAAATTGAGTTTAATTACAGTATAAGAAACGCAATGATCGGTGAATTAGTTTCTGAAAGAATTTTTTCTGTTATCATTATATAATTGTAATAAATCAAAAAAAGACATCCTTATATAGTGAATGTCTTTTCTAAACTCTGAAGATCCGAAAATTTATTATGCGGCTTTGATGCTTTTGGGATAACTTTCGGGATAAAGAAGACAGCTTTGTCTGTGTTCTTCATTTCCGCCAAGAACAGGATGAATTGTCGGACAGTCCCCGAATACTTTCGGACATCTCGGATGGAAGTAACATCCTGTCGGTACATTTGCCGGCGACGGTACATCACCTTTAAGAATAATTCTCTTTGACTTATTCTTCGGATCCGGAATCGGTACGGCTGAAAGCAATGCCTGTGTATACGGATGTTTGGGATTTTTATATAACTCTTTGCTGTCAGCGATCTCTACAAGCTGTCCGAGATACATAACACAAACACGGTCTGAAATATGTTCGACTACAGACAGATCATGAGAAATAAACAGATATGTAATGCCGAAATCTTTCTGAAGGTCCTGAAGAAGATTTATAATTTGAGACTGTATGGATACATCAAGTGCGGAAACAGGCTCATCGCATACAATGAACTTCGGCTCAACAGACAAAGCTCTTGCAATACCGATTCTCTGTCTCTGACCTCCGGAAAACTCATGCGGATACCTTCTTGCATAAATTTTTCTTAGTCCTACTGTATCCAAAAGCTGCTCGACTCTCTTCTCCGCCGCATCACCTTCGGCAATTTCATGAAACTTAAGTATTTCTGTCAGCATTCCTCCGACTGTTATTCTCGGATTCAGGGATGAATAAGGATCCTGAAATATTATCTGCATCTGTTTTCTGTATTGTTTCAGTTCTTTCAGAGGCATATCGGTAATATTCTTTCCGTCAAAAATAACTTCACCTGCCGTCGGCTCAATAAGTCTGAGTAAAGCCCTGCCCACTGTGGTTTTACCGCATCCCGATTCTCCTACCAGTCCTAAGGTTTCCCCTCTTTTAATTTTAAAAGTTACATCATCCACTGCTTTAACATTTCCTACAGTCTTTGAAAAAAGACCTGTCTTAATCGGGAAGTATTTCTTTAATCCGTTAACCTCAAGAAGAATATCTGACATATAAATATTAAAATTTGTTGTATAAAAAGTTTGTTAATATAATTCTTTGTATATGTAAAAACAATAAAATAACTGCTGTGTAAGTATGCTGGTAATCACAACTATCTAAAACATTTCCGGTTAGTAAAAAAAGTTATTATGAATATAAATTTAAAACAGATTTCCGGTCATTTCAAAACTATCCCCGGATCTAAAATCAAACCAAAGCTTTTCTCTCACAGATGACACAAATTTTCACAGATCACACTTTTACTCTTAACCCTGAGTTCAAAATTTGAAAAAGAAATGCAGAGTATGATTTGTGTGAATCTGTGTTATCTGTGAGAAGCAATCCTTTTGATTTATATTATAGTTTTAGTTTCTTTAACAAATATTCAACGTTTTGAACGGATGTGGCTGGTAATTTATTTTTGTAATAAAAATTTATTTCTATTACAAAAATAAATTAATTTGGACAATACTGGATTTTTATTTGCTCAGAGATTATTTTTTCACGCACATATTATTTTTAATATGCTTAAATTGAGTGAATTAATTAAATCAAAATTTTTAAATGGAAGTAATATCAGATTTTTTCAGTAAACTCGGAAACCTCGAAGATTTAATAAAATGGGGCGGTCTTACCGTACTTATAATCATTGTATTTGCAGAAACCGGACTTCTTGTCGGATTTTTCCTTCCGGGAGATTCACTTCTGATCACGGCCGGTCTTTTAGCCGCTCAGGAATTTCTCGATATAAGAATTCTGAATGTAACTCTGATAATTGCTGCCATTGCCGGAGATCAGGTTGGATATTTATTCGGCAAAAAGACCGGACCTAAATTATTTAACCGTGAAAAATCACTGCTGTTTAATAAGGATCATCTTATTAAAGCAAAGGACTTTTATGAAAAATACGGCGGAAGGGCTATAATTTATGCACGCTTTGTACCTTTCGCAAGAACATTTGCTCCAATTGTTGCGGGAATAGGAAATATGAATTACAGAAAATTCATTTCCTTCAATATTTTTGGAGGGATATTCTGGGTTTTGTCTATGACGCTTCTCGGATACTTTTTCGGTAATATTCCCTTTGTAAAGAAAAATTTCGAATATGTAATCGTAGGGGTGATAATTTTATCATTACTGCCGGTGATTTTCGGTTATCTTAAACACAGAAAAGAATCAAAATTAAGCGCTGAAGAAGTATAAACTGATTATTTGATCAGCTCAGATTCTTCAAGACTTTTCGCTTTCTTAATACTGAGGTTTTCTTTCAGGAAATAATAAGAACCCGCTATCAGTAATCCCAGCAAACCGAGCAAATGGCTCACAGTAGCAAATCCGAAAGCAGCTTCCTTATCAACTCCGTATATGTTTACAAGAGTTGCAGTAGCGAAAAGATGGTAAATTCCGGCTGAATTCGCAGGCAAAGGAATGGTCATTGCAAATGTGATCATAGTCAGCACAAGATTGGCATCGAATGTATTCATATCAATATTAAAAGCTACCAGTGTCAGATAAGTGGAAGTAACATAACAAAACCACAAAAGAACTGACAGGAAAATTATCTGAAAATAATACTTAGGGTATCTTATAAACAAAAATCCGTTGATGAGGGAAATAAATATCTTATGAACTTTCAGGAAAAGCTTTTCAGGTAATATTTTTTTTGTGATCTTTTCAATAAGAACTTCGGATTTCTCAAGATTAAAAATTATTATGATCAGAAGTATTACAAATGAAAGTATGATAATTGAAGTATACAGAGATACTGTTTCAAGATTATACTCTGCAAAAGTAGCAGAAAGCTTTTGTTTAAAGTAAATAAGACAGATCCCGAATGATATCAGCATTGAAAGCATGTCAAATACTCTTTCGGCAAGTATTGTTCCGAATGCGGATGCTCTTGAAATTTTTTCTTTGTTTGCGAGCAAAACCGGCCTGTAAATCTCTCCGCTTCTTGGAATAATGCTGTTCATCATATAACCTATCATCATTGAAGAATACAGATTATTAATCCCTATATCAGGCTTTAAAGGATTCAGAAAATATCTCCACCTGAGAGCCCTGACATAACCCCCGACAATTATTCCGATGAATGCACCGCCGATGGCATAAAAATAATTTGCATTCTGAAGGACTACAAATAGTTCGCTGAAATTATTTCCTTTAAAAGCAAGGTACAGGAAGAATATTGTCAGCGAAAACAGGAAAAGGGCTTTAAGTGTTTTTTTAAACTTTTCTTTCAAGTGTAAAATAAAAAAAGTCAGGCACATAATAAAATAATATGCCTAACTTATTACTGAATATTTTTATTAGTTTTAATCTTTATCTTAAATCAATGATTTCCACTCCGGCCGGGGGAGAAAAACTGAATTTAGAAGAGCTCACGCCGGCATCCAGTGAAATGTCTTTTAATGAATATGTATTCGTGGATTCAGAAGTAACTATATTGATCTTTCTGATCAGATAATCGTTTTTATCAATCCATATCTTAGCGGATTTTACGGAACCTCCGCTTCTCGGAGAAAGCTTTATAACATAACAGGTCACTCCTCCTACATTATCTTCTCCCTCGAGATCAGAATAAAAATTTTCCGGATAATTGAAAAGAAATTTATTGGGTGAAAAAGTGTTTCCGTCATCCTTATAATTATCTATAATTACCTGTTTTTTTCTCGGAGAATATGACCATGAAGTCTGCCCGTCAGTAATGATTATCTGCCCTCCGGTTTCAATTCTGTATTTATTGTTCTTTTTTATGTAAATAGTACCCGAAGATGAATTCGCCTTGCCGCCTGAACCTTTTAAAGTCTGACTGAAAACAGCTTTTGCATCCGTAATTTTATCATATGTAGACTGGACTTTTTTGATTATTTCCTGTGAATCCTGCGCAAAAGAAGAAACCGAAAAGGTAAAACTGAAAAGTAATGTTAAGAATTTTATATATCTCATGTTTGATTTAATTTAGTTAAAAATAGACAAACAGACTGTAGTTTTCAAATCAATAAATTTTCTCATGGTTTCCAACCGGCTCTGCGGAAGGAATCAAGTTCAAGTGTTACATTACCTATAATTACATTCATCTGCGCCTTTAAGGGAATTCTTGCTTCGTCATTTGAAAACCAGCCAGCAAACTCTCCTGATAACCCGAATACTCCTTCGAAATTTGCAACACCGTTGCATCTGACAGACTGGATGTCGTAATTAAATAAATCTATTGATATTTCATCTTTTTTTGAAGAAAAATAATAACTGACGGATGTTTCAGCTTCATTCATAAAAACAGGTATAAGGAAGTTATCGGATGAATACGAATTTAATCTGGCTCTGTAAAGAAGTGATAATCCATCCTGAAATTTAATGTTTTCGTTGAATGAAATTTTTTCATCCTTTTCCGTTTTGCCGTTGTTAATCTTTTTGACACGGACAAAATTCGAATCATAATTAAATCCGTATTCAATATCAACATTTCCTTCTGCTTTATAATCAGTGGCTTTAAATCTCCTGGAATACAATTCCGTCCCGTTTAAAACCATTTCAGAATCGAAAACACTGTTTAAGCTAACAAATGGAATTCCCTTAAAAGTTTTCATTTCAGCATGCGAGAAGTATATTATTTTATCTCCTTCAGTTTTCCTTGACATAATTTTCAGCTTTACTTCACCAAGTTTAATGAAACCGTAATAAACAATGTAATTTAATTCTTCTCCTTCATACAGAATAATTTTCTGAGCATAAGAAGTTTCCGCTAAAATTCCGAGTACAAATAATACAGTTAAAAAACTTTTCATAATAACTTTTTGCTTATTTAAAATATCTCTGAGCATAAAAACTTGAACAATATAATCCTTCATTAATTTCATTTATTTCAGAAATGCCGGTGGTGCCCATTTGTTTTTTTTATAGGAAATCAGTTCCCATACAACATTTCCCAGTGACGAATTAAAATATCCTTTGACAGGAACTCTGTATTCATCATCGGAAAGAAGAATCAGGAACTCTCCCTTTATCCCGAAAAAACCGGTGAAGTCACATGTCCCTTCCATTTTAATAACCCCGATATCATAATCGTATTTTTCAATTTTTATAACGGTTTTATTAACATTAAATGAATACCTCACTGACGATTCTTCAGAATTTGCAAATACCGGAATATTATAATTTCTGTTTGTAAATGAATTTATCCTTGCTCCATAATGCCAGCTGAGTTCATCTTTGTATAAAACATTATCCTTAATAAAAATCCGGTCATTCTTTTCAATATTTCCGTCTGTTTCTTTTATAATTTTTACGAGCTTTTTAGGGTAATTGAATCTGTAATCCGTTCTGGTTATTGATCTGTCCTTAAAATTTGTTTCATAAAAATTGCGGGAATAAAGTTCTTTTTCGTCTGATTCCATTTCAGATTCAAAGATTTCATTTAATTTTATGAATGGAACTTCAGGATAGGTTTTGATTTCCGTTTTAGAATTGTAAATAAGTTTTTTACCTTCTTTTCTGGAATTAGACAATGTGAATTTCACATAACCTAATTTTATGAAACCGAAAGACACCTCATACTGTAATTCTTCACCTACCTCAAGTACCTTTTCCTGAGAATAAGCCTCTTTTAAATTAATAACATAAATCAATGCTAATAATACAAAGAAGCTTATTCTGATATGTTGAAAAGGCATTATAAGATTATTGATTCAGCTTTGATAATTTTATGGCTTCGTCAAATAACAGAATCCCTTTCATAAACTGATCATCGCTTCCGACATATACTGCATAACTTCCGTTGTTTCCCCAAATGTCCCTTGCTATCAGGAATTTAATTGAAGTCCTGATGAAATCGAGATCTTTATCAAATTCACTCTGATTAAATGCAATTTGTTTTTCAGAAGCTAAACTCTTCAGATCACTGAGCATTGTTTCATCTACAACAAAATTATCCCTGAACTGATTGGGAGTCTGATACACTTTTTCTATATTGCTTCTGTTTGCCGCCATATATCTTTCCGTGAAAATATAAAACAGATTCAGTCTTCTTAACTGTACCGAATAATCCGTTAGTGTATCAAGTTTAATAATATAATCCGGTGTTATGCCGCCGCCGCCAAAGACAGTTCTTCCTCCCATTGTCTTGTATTCAGGTTTTGTTGAATCCTTAATATCATTTTTATGATCGAAATTTTCACCTTCAACATCCGTGACTGCTGTTTTATTGTATTTGCTTCCTTCGTAAGGTTTCTGAATCAGCCTTCCTGAAGGTGTGTAATATCTTGCAGTTGTTACTCTGAATGCTGAACCGTCAGGCAGGTCGAATTGTCTTTGAACAAGTCCTTTTCCGAATGTATTTTCTCCTACTATAAGTCCCCTGTCCCAGTCCTGCACTGCACCTGAAACTATCTCGCTTGCTGATGCAGATCCTCCGTTAACCAGTATTATCATAGGTATATCAGTATATTTCCCGCCTTCCGATACGTATTCTTCATTGAAATCCTTTATTCTGCTTTTTGTGTAAACAATTTTTTTACCTGCAGGAATGAATTCGCTTGCCATTTTAAATGCCTGATCAAGATATCCTCCCGGATCACCGCGAAGATCAAGAACGACTTTCTTCATCCCCTGGTTTTTCAGATCACCCATGGCTTTCATGAACTCATTGTAAGTCGTAGCGGCAAATCTTGAAACCTTTACATATCCGATTTCATCATTATACATAAATGAGGCATCAACACTGTAAATCGGAATCTGATCTCTTACAATTTCAAATTCAAGAGGAGAGTTAATCCCTGCTCTTACAACTGTGATAACTACCTTTGTTCCCTTCGGACCTTTTAGTTTTTTAGGTACATCATCTCTGGCTATTTTTACTGAACTCTTACCGTCGATTTTTACTATTTTATCACCTGCAAGAATTCCAAGCTTTTCGGAAGGACCTCCGCTTATGGGTGAAACAATAGTCAGTGTATCGTTCACTATATCGAATTCAACTCCGATACCTTCAAAACTGCCCTGAAAATCTTCATTAACTCTTTTTAACTGCTCAGCGCTTATGTATACTGAGTGCGGGTCCAAACCATCCAGCATTCCTTTGATTGCGTCTTCAGTTAATTTCTGAGAATCGACATCATCAACATAATATCTTGAAGTTACCTCCAGTGCATCGTTAAATTTCTTTACCTGAGATGAAATTTTATCATCAGATACTGCATTTTGAATTTTCATCCCGATAAATACTCCTGCAATCAGAAGTATTATTGCAACAGGGATTATAAGTTTTTTGCTCATTTTCTGTTTATTATTTATTTTTTTAAAATACATTAATAAGATATTATAAAAAATGCTAATGTTATGTTAATTGTTCCATTATGAATACAGTAATCCCTGCAGTATGTGTTTTTTTATAATATTCAACGGAACATCTATCAATAATTTATAACCGACTGAATTTTCTGTCTGAATACAATAATATGTCAGCATGTGAACTTTAATCCGCATTATTTATACTTAAGTTTGTCTTAAAACATTTAATTTATCCGAAGATTCAAAATCGCTGAGAATAAAGTTCAATTATTTATACTCTGAGACTTCGAGACTTAGAAATAATCATTTCATAATATTTTTGAGACAATCACGTTTTCAAAAGAGAAGTTTTGTATTTAAATATAAAGAACACAATTTGCAAGTGAAGTGATTCAACATCACATCCGTCCAAAACGTTTAATTTAAAATTAATTAAGAATTCAGATTTGTTCTTTCTTTTGATCGATCAAAAGAAAGAACCAAAGAAAAATCGCCCGCNNTGGTGATAAATTGCCTGAAATTCTTTCGCAATTGCTGCAAAAATTTAACTCGCCTTCGGCTCGAACAGAAATTTTTGCTTAACGCAATTGCTCAGAATTTCTTAACGGCAATTTCTCACAGGCGGGTTTGTTTTAATTAATAATAAATAAATTTGAATTACATTTAAAAAACAAATAAAAATTACATATTCAAAAATATTTTGGACAGCAGTGATTCAATATATGAAAAATCAATTAATTTTGTATTGACTTAAAGACATAAAATAAACATTATTACAAAAATTTACGGGGGATTATGAAGGAATGTTTACTCTTTAATTAATTTTAAAGTAAACCAAAATCTAATTATGAAATCATTTAAATTTAATGCAATTGCAATACTCCTGTTATCCGTGATTACATTACAGGAAGGATTTTCACAGGGCAGCGGGAACAAATACGCCGGTGAGTTTTTATCCATAGGTGTCGGAGGAAGAGCAAAAGGAATGGGAGGAGCTTATGTTGCCCTCGTAAATGATGTAACTTCTGGTTACTGGAATCCGGGTTCACTTGCAAAAATAAATTATCCCCAGTTTTCTCTGATGCATGATGCACAGTTCGGCAATCTGATTAATTACGATTACGGCTCAGTTGCTATTCCTTTCGGCTCAAACGCTTCTCTTGGTCTTAGTCTGATCAGAATGGGAATAGATGACATATCAGATACAAGAAACGCTCTTATTGATCTTAACGGCAACGGAATCCTCGACCCGGGTGAAAGACTTGATCCTGATAAGATAACCAAATTCAACACTTCCGATTATGCAGTCTATATTACTTACGCAAAAAAACAATCCGAAAAATTTTCATACGGCGCAAATTTAAAAATCATACGAAGAAACATTGCCGAAGAAGGTGCATGGGGTCTCGGTTTTGACGTCGGAGCAAGATATAATCCTTTCGGAAGATTTTTCCTCGGAGCTAATCTGCAGGACCTGACCACTACTTATCTTTCCTGGTCAACAGGTAAAAAGGAAGTTATTTCACCCACGGCAAAAATCGGAACAGCTTATCAGATCGACTTTCTTAAAGGCACTCTTACCCCGGCTCTTGACTTCGATGTACGATTTGAAAACAGAAGATCAAGTGCAAATGCAAATTTAGGTCCTGTCAGTTTTGATATGCATGCAGGTCTGGAATATTCTTTTAAAGATATGATAAGCATCAGAACAGGATACAATGAACTCGGCAATCTGACTCTCGGAGCAGGTGTAAAATTTCCAAAAATAAACATCGATTATTCATTCTCTAAATTTGACGGACTCGAACAACTTGGAAACAGTCACGTACTTTCACTCATATTTACTCTTGAAGAAGATAAATTTCAGAGAAAATAAAATTTAAGCATATAGAATATGTAAAACCTTGTTAATATTTTAACAAGGTTTTTTTTTCAGAATTTTCAGAAAAAATATAATTTGAATAAAACAGGGATTGCAGTTCACGGCGGCGCAGGAACTATCCGTAAATCTTCCATGACTCCGGAAAAAGAAATTTCCTATAAAGACGGTCTTAGGGAAGCTTTGCTTAAGGGATGGGAAGTTTTAAATAAGCACGGAAGTGCGCTTGATGCCGTTGAAAAAACCGTTCAGACTCTGGAAGATAATCCCCTCTTCAACGCAGGAAAGGGATCAGTATTTACTAATGAAGGCAGACACAGCATGGATGCTTCCATAATGGACGGTAAAAATCTGGATGCTGGATGTGTTTCATCTGTTTCGAATATTAAAAATCCCGTCTTACTTGCCCGGAAAATAATGGATCATTCCGGTTTTGTTTTTCTGAGCGGCAAAGGCGCTGAAGAGTTCGCGAGAATTCACGGACTCGAATTTGAAAACGATGAGTATTTTTTTAATGAATTCCGGTATCAGCAATATCAGAAAGCTTTGAAGGAAAATAAATATCAGCTCGATCATTCAGAAGATTCCCCCGCCGATATTTCACCTGATCTTACGGATGAAAAAAAATTCGGGACAGTCGGAGCAGTAGCGCTTGACAGTTACGGCAACCTCGCCGCCTGCACATCCACAGGCGGAATGACAAATACTAAATACGGCAGGATAGGTGATACCCCGTTAATCGGGGCCGGAACTTATGCAAATAACAATACCTGCGCTGTTTCATGCACAGGTGACGGTGAATTTTTCATTAGGACTGTAGCCGCTTTTAACGTTTCGTCACTGATGGAGTTAAAAGATTTATCCATTTATGACGCATGCAATGAAATCGTTCACGGCAAATTAAAGAATATAGGAGGAGAAGGCGGATTAATTGCGATAGATAAAAAAGGAAACATAGTACTGAGTTTTAATTCTGAAGGAATGTACAGAGCTTATACTAAAAACGGTAAAGACATTGAAATTAAAATTTATAAAGATTAAAATAACGCTCTTTCAGCTCTGTGATTTTGAATTTAAGTTTTAAACTATAATAATAAACTTATGGTAGATACATTCAGAAAAACTGACATAGCTTTAAAACTTTATGAAAGCACTCAGAATCTGATAAGATTTGCGGATACGAAGATTAATTCACTTTCAGTAATTAACGGGATCGCAACTTCTTTTGTCATAACAAATTTCCAGCTTCTTTACGAGATAAGCTTTTTTTCAAAAGTAATTCTCACTATGTTTTTTCTAACTTTCGTTGTGTTTGTTTACTTTCTTTTGAACACAATCCTTCCGAGAAAAAATGACAAATCCGATTTAATCGGAAACCAGATCATATTCTTCGGGCACATATCAAAGAGAGACTCCGTTAAAGATTTTATTTCTGATTTCAATTCCACTTCATCCGAAGATTTTCTGGATGATCTTCTTCAGCAGATTTATGAAAGCGCAAAGATAGCTAATGTTAAATTCAGTAATTATAAAAAAGGAATGATCACTCTGCAGTTTCAGATTTTTTTATTTTTCATTCTTCTCGGGATGAAATCCTTTAACTGAAAAAATTTTATTGATCTTTTAATTGATTGTCCATTTGATCATCCCGGCAGGACAAATTAAATCTCCTAAAATATTATGATTGTAGTTTTCAGCGACATACATTTAACTGATGAAACAACTGCAGTAAACGTAAATCCTGAAGCATTTACAAAAATACTTCAGAAGGAAATTGAACTTTGCGCATTGAAAAATGAAGCCAGGGAAATTGTTATTGTCCTGAACGGTGATATCTTTGATTTTGTAAGAACTGATTACTGGCTGAAAATTGACAGATCTGAAAGACCCTGGAACGGTAATCTTGATAAAAGAACAGCCATGAATGACAATAAAAAGCTTATGGAATTTCATTACGGAAAACTGTTTGAAGAAATTCTTAAGACAAAAAGCAGCATGGCATTTATATCAATGATGAATTCCGTCAGCAAAAAGTTCGGAGAAAATATCCCCGTTAAAGTATGCTATGTTACAGGCAATCATGACAGAATCATTAATACCTCTGCTGCCCTTAAGGAAAAAATTACCGGTTTGTTTTCGTCTTACGAAAAAGCCAATATCTCATTTGCAAATGAATTTATGGATGCGCAGAAATATTCCGTTCTTTGCAGACACGGTCATGAATGGGACAATGCAAATTTCGGATTCGAACTTTTCAAATTCATTAACAATGCAGACGATTTTATAACCAGATTCCACCGGGATATATATAAACTTCAGACAATCGGCGAAGTGATTACAGCCGAACTTATGTCCGGCATAATTTTCAGAGTCAGGGAAAAGATCAGTGATGTAAATTTTTTAAATTCATTGAAAGATCTTAATAATATCAGACCGGTTTCAGATACATTTTTATGGATTTACTGGTATGGTGCTGCAGGATCATCCAGAAATAAAAAAATACTTCTGAACGCATTCCGGGATTCGCTTAAAGAAGTCCTCAATACTGACCTTGCGAAACTATGGGACAATATTCAGCCTGAGGTCTGGCTGTTAAAGGGAGATATTACGGACAGATTTGAACAAATACTGCATATCATTGATGATCTGAATTTTGATTCAATAAATAAATATGTTGAAATTTATAAATTATTTGATAAAATATTCGGAAGTCCTGTTGATGCTTATTCTGAAGGAGCGATGTCAGAATTCAAAAGCAAATATTATACAGGAAAGGACATTCAGTTTATTCTTTACGGACACACTCACGAAGCATTGCATGATTATTATTTCGGTGATAAGGACGGAAAAGTAAAAATGTACATTAACACTGGGACATTCCTTCCTTACATAAAGAAGACAAAAGACAAAAAAAGTTTTGCATCGGCTTATCAGATGACGATGGTGTTTATTTACAGCAGGGATGAGGATACTGAAGAAGGCATACCGAATAAATATCCGACAATGGAGTTATGGAACGGAATAAAAAGGAAAAAATACAACATCGGCAAGACCGCCTGATCAGTTAATTAAGGAATCTCACAACACAGCATGTTATGTCATCGCTTTGCTCCGCATCCAGTACAAAATCACTTATGTCTTTCAGTATAATTCTTAATATTTCCTTAGCAGGCAAATCGTAATTTTTACTGACAGCATTCTTAAGTCTTTCATCACCGTACTGCTCGTAATTTATGTTCATTGCTTCGGTAACCCCATCAGTGTAAAAAACTATCAGATCACCTTTACTCATAATATATTCCTCTGATTCAAATTCCGTTTCCATGCAGCCGAGGAATATTCCTCCCCTGTTCAGCTCTTCTGTTACACCATTCTTTTTAAAAACATATACGGAATTATGCCCGGCATTAATGCTTTGTATGGAATTGCTTTCATGATCAAACAAGCCGAACCAGCATGTGGCGAATTTCTCGGATGTCGTGGATTCCATAAGCACTTTATTTAATGTATACACGAAATCGTGAAGAACAAATTTATTTTTATTTAGATTAAAATAAGTGACAATGTAAGAATAGATCGTGGAAACTATAAGCGAAGCCGAAATACTTTTTCCCGATACATCACTTACAAAAAATAATGTCAGTGTATCGCTGATTTTGTAAATGTTGTAATAATCTCCCCCGACCTGCTTTGCGGGAATTAATTCGGATGCGATCTCCAGATCTTTAAATCCCGGAAATCCGGACGGAAGAAGCCTTTGCTGAATTTCACGGGCAATTTTCACTTCCCTGTTCAGAGTTTCCTGTTTTATCTTTTCTTCCATCAGTTCGGCGTTTTCTATAGCTACTGCGCACTGTGAGGCAAGTATTACAAACAGTTTCAGATCTGTTTCGCCGAATAATTTATTTTCCTTTTTATTAATTACCTGCAGAACGCCAATCAGCTTTTCTTTATGGATCATCGGAACACAGATCATATCCTTTGTGACAAATCCTGTTTTTTTATCAAACTCAGGATTAAATCTTTCATCTTTATGACAATCTTCAATCAGCAGTGGTTTTCTGTTAAGAGCGACCCATCCGGCAATTCCCTCACCCATGTTGCAAGTTATCTTCTTTACTTCATCTCCTTTTTCACCTGTTGCAACCTGAAAGAAAAGCTTATTCTCTTTTTCATTATATAAAAGCAGAGAACTTGCTTCTGCATTCATCAGATTTTTACAGCTGTCCATAATTTCTGCCAGTAAAATATTCAAAGGCTTGTTTTCCGAGATCCTCTGCGAGATATCAAGAACGTAGTTCATCCCGTTTACTAAATTCTGCAGTTCATCTATATTGCTGTTAATATTATCAGGCATTTTAAAATTTTTGTAAAATAAATATTATTATCACTTAATCATATTCATTTTAAAATTAAATGTTCTGTAAATAAACCGGAATTTAACTTTCCCAAAGCTGTGCAGTTTGTCTGATCCTAAGATATAACCACAATGTCTCTAAGACTCGAATTTAAAAAACTTTCAAAGCCGGATTCTTTGAGCCATAGAGACTTTGAAGTTTTTCTCTTAAATTTGTTTTAGACGGACTGGGTCTGGGAAGTAGGATGGTTTTGAAACACTCTCTTTAGAAGATGACTTAAAAATTCCATTTTGTTTCCAATTCATATGGACTTTAAGAAATAACGAATTTAATAAAAACTGAACGGCAGTTTTATCATTCGAGTCTTTTACGGAATCTCAGCGAACTTGAGATCAAAATGAATATTCCCATAAAAAGCAGCACTGAGCATTCAATCCAGAGATCAGAAATACCAAGACCTTTAAGGACTATGCCTCTTATGATTACCAGAAAATATCTGAGAGGAATCAGATATGAGATATACTGTACAATCAGAGGCATATTCTCAACCGGGAATGAAAATCCTGACAAAAAAATCATTGGCATTATAACAAGGAATGCCGCAGTGATCATAGCCTGCTGCTGTGTCCTGGAAATAGTTGAAACAAACAATCCCAGTCCCAGAGTTGACAGCATAAAAATAAATGATGATACAAAGAGAAAAGCCAGGCTGCCTTTGACATAAATTCCAAACCAGAAAGTCATTACAGACAACACAAGTGTCATGGAAATAACTCCGAGAATTGCAAACGGTATGAGTTTACCAAGTATGATCTGATATGGTTTTACAGGTGTAACGATAAGCTGTTCAAGAGTTCCGATTTCCTTTTCCTTTACAATAGCAAGAGATGAAAGATTTGTCGTGATTATAATCAGTATCAGTCCGACTATTCCGGGCAGCATGTAATTTCTCGTCGAAAGATCAGGATTATACCAGATCCTAGAAACAGGTTCCACTGAACCTGCTAAAGGTATTTTTATGCCGGCTTTTTCTATGTTTTTAAATGAAATGTTTTTTGAAAAAGCTGAAGCTATATTGCTGACGTAACCTGCTGCAATGGATGCTTTATTGCCGTCTGAGCCGTCAAAAATGATCTGAACTTTCGCCGTTACTCCGGCACTTATGTTCTTTTCAAAATTTTCCGGTATTACAATTCCCACGATTGCTTTGCCGTTGTCTATCAGCTTGTTCATTTCATTATAATCGTTTATGTAATAGTCCATGGAAAAGTACCCGGATTTTTCGAAGTTTCTGACGAATTCCCTGCTGGTTTCCGATCTGTCCCTGTCGAAAACTACTGTCTGAACATTCTTAATATCCCTGTTTGCTGCATAACCAAGGAATATCAGCTGAACCACCGGAGCAATGATCACGACCATAAACATTTTCGGATCACGCATAAACTGAAGAAATTCCTTTACTAAAAAAATTTTCAGAATGTTCATAATGATTTTGCCTTTTTAATTTTAACTGTTGATATTGTAATGAACACTGCAGCAAAAATCAGCAGATAAAGCATCTGTTCTTTGAATGCTTCCGGACCGGAACCTTTCAGCAGAATATCTCTTAGAATAATTATATAATACTTTGCGGGGGAAATGTAAGACAGTATCTGAATCGGAACAGGCATGCTTTCTATCGGGAATATAAATCCGGATAAGATTACGGTCGGAAGCTGTGATGCAAGCTGCGATATCATAAATGCCACCTGCTGCGAATCGGAAATCGCGGAAATGAAAACACCCATGCTCAGAGTTGCAAGAAGATAACAAACTGTTCCTGCGAAAAGGAACAGGTAGCTCCCTTTAACAGTGATTCCGAATAATACATAAGCCATTAACAAAACTGATACAGCAATGAGAAGCGAAATTATAAGATAAGGGATTATTTTGCCGAATATTAACTCAAGTGAAGAAACAGGAGATACTGTTATCTGTTCGATCGTTCCCGTTTCTTTTTCCTTTACAAGCGAGATTGAAGTCAGTATAACTGAAATTATGATCAGTATCATTGCCACTAATCCCGGTACAAAAAACTGTGTTGTGTTAAGATCCTTGTTATACCAGAATTGCGGTTCAATGCTTAACGGCTGATAAAGCTTAACTCCTTTGAGCGCAAGAAATTCTTTTGCAATATTCTGTGAAAATGATCCGGTGGCTGCATTGACATAATTCAGAATTATGGTTGCTGTATTGGCATCAACTCCGTCGATCAGAAACTGCACGCTCACATTCCTCTTCAGCGCCAGATCTCCGGAAAAATTTACCGGCACAGAGACAACGCACTGAACAATTCCTTTGTCAAGCAGTTCATTTATTTCCTTCTCACTGTCAATGTTTGCCAGTATGCTGAAGTAGGGAGACCCGTTCAGACTGTTAATAAATTCCCTTGATGTTTCCGATCTGTCTTTATCAAGGATCCCGAGTCTAATAACATTCACATCAAGCGTAATGGCATATCCGAATAATGTGAGCAGGAAAACGGGAAGCACAAAGATAATCATCAGGCTTCTTTTATCCCTGCTGATCTGCCTGAATTCCTTTTTCGAAACTGAATATATTTTACTTAACATCGGAAGTTTTCTTTTCTAAAAGATGTATAAACACATCTTCAAGAGATGGCTTAATTCTCTGAATTCTGTTTATTCCGTGAGCGCCGTGTTTATTTAGTATATCTGAAATAATCTTAATTTCACTTTCAGTGTCCGGTGAATGAGAATCATTTAATGTAACATGCAAAGCATTTCCGAAAATTGTAATATTACCCGGTTCATATTCCCTTTCCAGAATTTCAATTGAACTGTAAATGTTATCAGTGTTAACTTCAATTACGGGATTTACGATATACATTTTTTTCAGATCTTCAGGACTTCCGTCTGCAATCAGTTTTCCTTCGTCAATCAGTATTATCCTGTTGCAGAATTCAGCTTCGTCCAGATAGTGAGTGGTAACAAATACAGTAGTCCCCTTTTCAGACAATACATTTATAAGATCCCAGAATCTTCTCCGGGAAATAGGATCGACTCCTCCGGTAGGTTCATCAAGAAAAACGATTTTCGGCTCGTGAATTACGGCACAGCCGAGAGCAAGTCTTTGTTTGAATCCGACTGCAAGAGAAGAGGTAAGAGTATTTTCGCTGCTCTGCAGTTCGGAAATTTCCAGAACCCATTTTTTTCTGTCACTGAGCATCTTATCCTTAAGTCCGTAAACACCTCCGAAAAAATTTATATTTTCATTTACCGTAAGATCATTATAAAGAGAAAATTTCTGTGACATATATCCGATATTTTTCTTAACCATATCCGGATCTTTGCTGATGCTGAAACCGCCGACATTTGCATCACCTGAAGTCGGTGAAAGAATGCCGCACAGCATTTTTATTGTTGTGGATTTGCCTGCTCCGTTTGAACCGAGAAATCCGAACACTTCCCCCTCGCCCACTTCAAAAGAAATATTATCAACTGAAGTGAAGTTCTCAAATTTTTTTGTAAGTTTGCGGACTTCGATGGAATTCATCTGCGCATTAAATTATTTTGACTCAGGGATAAAGTTTTCTTCCGGTTGATCTGTAAAGTTTTATTAAAGCGATCCTGTAATCCGTTTCTGCGTTTGCATAATTTGTTTTTGCCTGAAAGAGCAGAGTTTCTGCATCTGCCAGTTCAGTGCTTGTTGCAAGCTGTGAATTATATTTTTCTCTGATAACCCTGTAATTTTCTTCAGACTGTTCAATGGTTTTGGCGCTTACTATTATTTTTTCCTTTAAAAAATTCAGATTCAGATAATTCTGATTAATCTCAAGTTCAATTGCTTCCTTCAGCTGCTGACGGTTTAGCCTTCCCTGAACAAGCATCTGCTCACTCTGAATAACCTGTGCGGAAGTATTTCCCCAGTTCCATATATCCCATGAAAGAAAAATCCCCGCATCCCAGGTACCGTCAAATCTGTTAGTTTGCGGCTGTAACCTGCTGTTTGGATTTGCATAAGTATAACCTGCTCCGAGATAAATGTAAGGGAAATAAAATGACTTTGCGGTTTTAATATTTGATTCAAAAGATTTTAATTTATAATCGGATGATTTCAGTTCGCTTCTGTTACTGAAAGCTTCATTTAACAATTGTTTCAGATCTAAATTTACATCTCTAAATTCCTTATCTGAAATTTCAATATCTGTTTCTGATTCCAGAGGAATTCCGAGAGTTTTGTTAAATGAAATTCTTGACAATTCAAGATTATTTGAAGCTTCTAACAGCTGTAGATTTGCATTCGACAGCTGAACTTCCAGCTTAAGCAGATCGCTTACAGTAGCCAGTCCGTTAATCATAAAATTTCTTGTATCCGTGACATGAAGCCCGCTCTTTGCAACATTTTCGCCGGCAATTTCCTTTATCAGCTTAGCTTTATAAAAATTCCAGTATGCTGATCTGACACTGGCAGCTACATTGTTTTTTTCAGCTTCAAATTCTTCCTCAGATGCTTTCGCGGTAAAACTTGCCGAATATTTCAGGGATGTTAATCTGTTGCCTGTAAACAACGGCTGTGTGAGTGACAACCTGAAGTTATAACTGTTCAGCAAAGCATCAGAGATCTTTACCGGTAATGGTGAGAAAGGGACATTTATTACAAAAGGATCTACTTTGCTTAATCTTGTATAACCTGCCGTGAATTTCAGCTGAGGAAAAAACAAAGAACCGTTTTCATCTTCTTTCGCCTTATTTCCTTTTATTCTTGATTCAGCAATTTTTAATTCCCTGCTGTTCTCAATAGCTGTTTTGATGCTTTCATCTTCGGAAAAAGTTCTGATCTGTCCTTCTGAAGGCAGATTGGTAAAAATCAGGAACAAAAAAATGATACATAAATTTTTCATGTCAGTAATTTTCCTTTATTAAATGTATATATGCATTTTCAAGTGAAGGTGAAACTTTTCTTATACCGGATATGCTGACGGAATTTGAAGAAAGCAGATCGCTTAAATAATTTTCTGTCAGATCACTGCTCTCCGAAGCAATATTGATTCTGTCTCCGAAAAGCTGAACTTCAAACGAAGTATTATCTTTTAATATCCTGTAAGCGTTTCTTACGGGTGAACAAACTACTTCGAGGATCTGACCTTTCATTACCGATTTTATATTTTCCGGTGTATCGACAGTAAGGAGTTTTCCTTTGTCAATCAGCGCGATCTTATTGAATCTCTCAGCTTCATCCATGTAAGGAGTGGAAATAAAAATTGTGATGTTATTTTTCAGAAGGTTGGATAAAATTATCCAGAATTCTCTTCTTGACACGGGATCCACACCAGTCGTCGGTTCATCCAGAAAAATTATTTGCGGTTCGGATATTAGTGTGCAAGCAAGCGCAAGTTTCTGTTTCATCCCGCCTGATAATTTTCCGGCAAGAAATTTTCTGAAGTTTGTTAATCTTGTAAATCCGAGAAGTTCATCTCTTTTCTTTTTATAATTTCTTACCCCGTGAATTTCCGCAAGGAATTCTATATTCTCATCAACCGTCAGATCGGTGTAGAGACTGAATTTTTGTGAAAGATAGCCTATGCTGTTTTTTATTTTATCTGAATCCTTAAGCAGGTCAAAGCCTGAAATTTCGGCATTACCAGAATCGGGTTTTAAAAGACCGCATAAAATTCTTATCAGTGTAGACTTGCCGGCTCCGTCCGGTCCCACAAGACCGAAAACAGTATTCATTTCTATTTTGAGACTCACATTCACAAGTGCTTCAATCTCTCCGAAAGATTTACAGATATTGCTGATTGATATGGCATTTCTTTTCTTTTCCAAATCAGTTAATGATTAATTTAGCATCAGCGGGCATTCCTGATTTTAATTCGGAATCCGGATTTGGAATCTGAATCTTCACTTTAAAAACGAGTTTAGTTCTTTCTTCAGGAGTCTGTATATTCTTAGGAGTGAATTCGGCTTCAGGAGATATAAAAATCACTTCACCGCCGTAAATTTTATCTTTATATGAATCTGTTTTTACTTCAGCTTTCTGGCCGAGTTTTATTTTTCCGAGATCTGTTTCATTTATATAGATGTAAAAATTTACGATACTCAGATCCGATAATTTAAGCAATGATGAACCCGGAGTAACATATTCTCCTGCCTCAACGAATTTTTTGGTAACAATTCCGCTCAATGGAGACTTGACTGTACAGTCTTCAATATTTTTCTGAATGATCTCAAGTCCAACCTGATTTCTTTTAAGATTTGCCTTTGAAGATTCTATCTCTTCCGGTCTTACAATGTTGCTGACTTTTAAAAGATTTTGTCTGGCAGTATTATACTGATTCTGAGCGAGTTCATATTTTACCGATGCATCTTCAAACTGCTTCTGCGTAATGGTATTTGATTCAAGTAGTTTTGAAAGCCTTTCCTTATCTGTTAAAGCCTGATCCAGATTTATCTTTGCCGTTTTCACCTGTTCTTTTGCAAGCGCAATGTCTTCCTTTCTTGCCCCCGACTGAAGAAGTCTGAGCTGTGCTTCCGCCTGTTCAATGCCTGCGGACATCTGTCTCAGCTGAATATCCAGAGATTTATGATCCAGAACAACCAGCAAATCATCCTTTGAGACTTTATCACCTTCCTTCACTGCAATATCCTCAATCTGCCCTGCGGTCTTTGAGCTGACTACAACATCAGTAGCTTCAATGGTACCTGAAGCATTTATTTCATTTGTATTCTTAATTTCACCGCATCCTGCAATTATCAGAAGAAAGAGAAAACTGTTTAACAGAATTTTAATGGAAATCATCTTTAATAATTATAAGTAATTGTATTTAAAAAATCGGAACATTCAAATAACTTAGATCACTGTTTTTTGAAAACAAAAAAAAAAGACCGCCGGTAAACTGACGGTCTTTAAACAATGAAATTAAATCTAAAACAGACTTATTTTATGAGTATCATTTTTCTTGTCACATCAAAAGCTTTTTCACCTGCAACAGTCATTCTGTAGAAATACATTCCGCTTGCGAAATCAGAAGCATTTAACTGAACCGAATAATAACCGGCAGATTTGAATTCGTTCACAAGATTTTTAATTTCTCTGCCTGTAATGTCGTAAATTCTTAGACTTACATTTCCATTTACAGGAATTGCAAAATCAATTTTTGTAGAAGGATTAAAAGGATTAGGATAATTCTGTGACAGTGCAAACTCCTTTGGAACAAGGGAATTTCCTGCAACAGGATCCCCGGTGCCGGTAACAATATCAATAATGTGATTCGTAGAATCTGTCATTTCAGTATTAAGACCGCCGATATATCCAAATATTTTAGTAAATGGATTTCCATCACTCTGATTTCTCCATCTCATATGCATATCTGCAAGATTCGTTGATGAAAAAGCCGGAGCGGAAGTCCTTAATCTCATTCTGATTACTTTTGATCCGGGAGCGACACCTCTTACTATCGGACCGTTGCCTACGCCAAGTACGGAATTTGTGTTAACTCTTAATTGAAATCCTACTCTGGTTGGGTTTCTTGGTCTTGCAACAAACGGAAAATCAGAGCTGTCTCCGACGTTTCCGGGAGCAAAATCATAAAAAATATCTCCGCCTGCACAGAATGTAGTGTCAAAATTAAAATAATACTGACCTAATGCAAACTGAAAAACTGTGTCAGCAGGATTGGTGTGAAGGAGGTAGATATCAAATACTAATTCATTTGCTGCTCTGAACTGAAAATTCTGTGCCGTCAGTCTGTATGTAGGACGGACAGCGTAACTAACATTCAGCATGGAGATAAATACTGTCACTAATAAAATTAGTTTAATTGCTTTTTTCATTTTTTGTTTATATTGGGTTAGTTAATAAATTTTTAAGAAATAATAAAACTTTTCCATGGTTAAAAATAGTTTACTTAAACTTATTTCACAATATAAAATTTTATGGATAAGCAATAATTATTATTTTACCGACCAATCAGGTTGTCTAGATATTTATCCTGATTCCGATTAGAAATTAATTAAAAATTATTCAATTGTAATAAAACATTATTTTTAAGACTTTTGAGAAAATAAATTAAACGAGTCATGAAGAACATTCTATTTCCAACAGATTTTTCTCCGAATGCGGAAAATGCTTTGAACTATGCAATTGAAATTGCCCGGAAAGTCAAAGGTAATCTTATTCTTTTCCATGCATACAGCGTACAGCTGATCGACCCGAATATGCCGGCTGAGATTTATCTTTCGGCTTATCAGGAGGAAGAGAAATCTGCAAAAGAAAGTCTTGAAGATCTCAGCAGACGAATCACTGATATGAATAAAGACAATTCAGGAAACAATTTATTTACCACTGATGCAATTGTAACTCAGGGATTAGTAGTGGATGAAGTATTGTCAGTTATTGATGATTTTAAGATTGATATTGTTGTTATGGGTACACACGGAGCCAGCGGAATTACAGAGCTGATACTCGGCAGTAATGCTGCAAGTATTATAGAGAGTTCACCTGCGCCAGTGCTCGCAATCCCTCAGAATGCCGTTTATAAAGAAATGCTGAATCTTGTTTATGCATATGATGACATAAAATCAGGACTTCCTTCTTTTCACAGACTGATAGAATTCGCGAATATTTACGGATCGGAGATTACACTGCTTCATATAATTGAATCAAATAAGAATACTGAGGAAATGAATAAAAACGAATTTGAAAAAATAAAGGGAAGTTCAAATTATGACAAGATCAGACTCGAGCTTGTAAAGGAAGAGAATGTTCTCGAAGGAATTAATGACTATGTTAATTCACATGATGTCGACGTGCTTGCAATGGCAATCAGAAAACGCTCTTTGCTTGACAAGATATTTAACAGAAGCCTTACTAAAAAAATGGCGTATCATACAAAGATACCTCTGCTGGCTTTGCATAAGGTCTGAAGATATTTTCTCCCGTAATTAAATTTTTAATTCCTTTAAATTTTATTAATCTGAAAAATATCAGTTTTGCCTGAAAAATTATTTCTGCTGGATGCTATGGCTATGATCTATCGTGCATATTTTGCCATGATATCATCGCCTCTTATAAATTCAAAAGGAAAAAATACCTCCGCAGTTTACGGATTCGTTAATTCAATGGTAAAACTGATTGAAGACGAAAAACCCGATCACATAGCAGTTTGTTTTGATACAGCTTCACCGACTTTCCGGCATAAGGCATTTCCGAAATATAAAGCGCAGAGACAGGAAATACCGACAGATATGCCGTGGCAGATTGACAGAGTTAAAGAAATCGTAAAAGCTTTTAATATACCGATGATAGAACTTGACGGATACGAAGCCGATGATATTATAGGCACTCTTGTCAGACAGGCTGAGAAGGAAAATGTCATCAGCTATATGGTTACTCCCGATAAGGACTACATGCAGCTTGTTACGGATAAAATTTTTATGTACAAACCCTCAAGAAATCAATACGGCAGCAGGACTGATAATGAAATAATCGGAAAGGAAGAAGTTAAATTAAAATTCGGAGTCTATCCTGAAAAAGTAGTCCAGGTTCTCGGATTAATGGGAGACACATCGGATAATATTCCCGGTATTAAAGGCGTCGGAGAAAAAACTGCATCAAGTCTCATTCAGGAATTCGGTTCTATAAAAAATCTTTACGATAACATTGACAAGATCTCAAAACCGAAATTAAAAGAAAACATTATTACTTATAAGGATGATGCTTTATTGTCAGAGATGCTTGCGACAATCAAAACTGACGTGCCTCTTCATATAAATTTTCATAATCTGAACCGGTCCGCCCCTGATACAGATAAGCTTTTGCCACTTCTTGAAGAAATGGAATTTAAATCCCTTGCGAAAAAATTTTCCGGTGCCGGTAATTCTGCTGTCACAGAAAAGCCTAAAAAAGAATTAGCCATAAAAGGCGTAAAGGTTACTGATATTAAAGTTGATATCCCGGAACATAAAGCAAAAATCCTGACAATCAATGATGTAAATCATAATTACATTGTCATCAAAAATGAAAAGGATCTTAAGGAACTTGTAAAAAAGCTTTCAGCGCAGCCGATGGTTTGTTTTGATACTGAAACTGATGCGCTTGATGCAATGAACTGCAATCTTGTCGGCATGTCATTTTCGTATACGGAAAAAGAAGCTTATTATGTTCCCGTATCCGGAAAACTTTCACTGAAAAAAGGGAAAAAAGAAGAACAGTCTTTGTTTGATACTGAAACAAAATCCGGCCGGGATGATTCGGAAGCCGGAATAAATGTCAGAACTGCAGTTGAATTAATTAAACCTGTTCTGGAAAATAAAAAAATAAAATTCATAGGGCAGAATATAAAGTTCGATTATCTTGTGATGAAAAATTATGGAATAGAAATGCCCGGTATTTATTTCGATACGCTTGTAGGTTCATATATTCTTCAGCAGGACGGCGCACACACCATGGATGCCCTGTCGGAAAAATATCTAAACTACAAACCAATTTCCATCAAAGAACTTATCGGCAAGGGAAAAGATCAGATCACTATGGATAAAGTTGACATTGATAAAGCCGGAGAATACGCTGCTGAAGATGCCGACATTACATTGCAGCTTTTCCACAGAATCAAATACGAACTTGGAAAAGTTAATCTGCTTAAACTATGCAATGAAATAGAATTTCCTCTTATCAAAGTTTTATCCGAAATGGAATTCGAAGGATTCAAAGTTGATGAAAAAATACTCGGCGAACTTAATAAGCAGACCGAAAAACTTATTCTTGAATACGAATCAAAGATTTATGAATCTGCCGGAGAGAAGTTTAATATCAATTCCACTCAGCAGCTTGCAGAAATACTTTTTAAGAAACTGAATCTGACTCCTTCGAGAAAAACCAAGACAGGATTCTCAACCGATGTGAAAGTTCTGGAAGAACTAAAGTATCAGCACGAAATCGCAATGCAGCTTGTTGATTACAGGACACTTACAAAACTTAAATCAACTTATCTCGACGGTCTGAAGAAAGCCATAAATCCGCGGACTCTAAGGGTGCATACAGTATTCAATCAGGTTGCCGCAGCTACGGGAAGGATATCAAGCAATGATCCTAATCTACAGAACATTCCGATCAGAACTGATGTAGGAAGAAGTCTCAGAAAAGCATTTATTCCGCGCGATAAGAATTACTGCATATTATCTGCTGATTATTCACAGATCGAACTAAGGATTATGGCGCATTTTGCTAATGACGAAAACATGATTAATGCATTCAAAAGAAATCATGACATTCATACAGAAACTTCAATGAGGATATTTAACCTCCATTCAAAAAGTGATGTAACGCCCGGAATGAGAAGAAAAGCAAAAGAAGTAAATTTCGGGATCATTTACGGTATCGGAGCATTCGGTCTTGCAAACCGGCTAGAGATAAAAAATTCAGAAGCCAAGGATATTATTGAAAGATACTTCAGGGAATATCCGAATGTCCGGGATTATATGGAAAGGACAAAGAAATTCGCACATGAGAACAAATATGTAGAAACCCTTCTCGGCAGAAGAAGATATCTCTCACAGATCAATAATCAGAATGCGGCTGCAAGGGCTGAAGATGAAAGAGCTGCAATAAATATGCCTATTCAGGGTACTGCAGCTGATATGATAAAAATCGCCATGGTAAATATTTTTAATGAGTTTGTAAAAAACAAACTTGAATCGAAGATGCTTCTTCAGGTTCATGACGAACTGGTTTTTGAAGTAAAAAAGAGTGAACTCGATAAAGTTAAGAAAATTGTGACCGATAAAATGAAAAATGCAATTAAACTGAATGTGCCGATTGAAGTGGAAGTAGGCGCCGGTGACAGCTGGTTTGACGCTCATTGATTATTCAATTAAACTATTAATTTTTAACATTGCCTGAAATAGTTTCGAAGATTGTTGAAGTTTTTATCTTCAGAAGGAATGGAAAAAAGATAGAGTACCTGCTTCTGAAGCGCAGTGATAACGAAGTTTACCCCGGAATATGGTCTGTTGCAGGAGGGAAAATAAGGGAAAATGAAAAAGCTTATCAGACAGCTTACAGGGAAATGAAAGAAGAAACAGGGTTGAATGCAATACATTTTTATGCAGTGGACACAGTAAATGTTTTTTATGAAGTTAATGACGATATGTTTCATCTTACTCCTGTATTTCTTGCGGAGACAGATGATACTGACGTTGTTCTTTCAGACGAGCATGATGATTTTAAATGGTCAGCATTTGAAGAAGCTTATGAGGATATTCACTGGTCAGTATGGAAAAAAAATCTGAAAGTCATTGATAAGACACTTCAGAATGAAAATCTTTTCAGGACTTTAAAAAGTATTAATTTTTGAAATGAATCAAATTTATATAATGCATTAAAAATTTAATTAAGAGACCGGTAAAACATTTTGGAAAAAATAAATCAAAATAACTTTTAACTTTATGATAATTGTAACAGGCGGTGCGGGATTTATCGGAAGCGCTTTGATATGGAGATTGAATCAGCTTGGCGAAGAAGATATTGTAATAGTTGATGAATTAGGTACAGGCGATGAAGACAGGGAAAAGGGAGAAAGCGGCAAATGGAAAAATCTTGTATCGCTTAAATACGCAGACATATTTGACAAGGAAGATTTCGGGCATATGCTTTCTTCCGGATTTCTGAAAAATTTTAAGATAGATACTATATTTCATCTCGGAGCCAACAGTTCGACTACGGAAAAAAATTTCAATACTCTTTTCAAGAATAATTTCGAATACACAAAATATCTCTGCGAGCAGTGCATTGAATACGATGTAAGATTTATATACGCTTCTTCTGCAGCGACTTACGGTAACGGTAATCAGGGATATTCAGATGATGAAAGCAAGCTTCATCTGCTGCGACCGCTGAATGCTTATGGGTATTCAAAACACATGTTCGACCTCTGGGCAAAAAAGAGCAGAGTGATTGATAAGATCGCGGGTTTAAAATACTTCAATGTTTACGGACCAAATGAATATCATAAAACCGGCATGCAGAGTGTGGTAAATAAATGCTTTCATCAGGTTAAAGAAACGGGCAAAGCGAGATTATTCAAATCTGATAATCCTGCATACAAAGACGGCGAGCAGAGAAGGGATTTTCTTTATGTTAAAGATGCAGTTGATATGACTTTATACTTTATGAAAAACAGGATAGTAAACGGAATTTATAATATAGGAACCGGCAAGGCAAATACTTTCAATGATTTTGTAAAACCCATTTTCAGCGCTTTGAATGAAAAAGAGGATATCGAATATTTCGAGATGCCGGAAATTCTCAAAGAAAAATATCAATACTTTACCGAAGCCGATATTGGCAAATTAAGAAGTACCGGATATGATAAAGAACTCACTCCGATCGGTGAAGCGGTAACAGATTATATAAAAAATTATCTGGATACGGAAAATCCGTATCTGAAATAAATTCTAAAATATTTTAAAATGAAAAAAACACTTACAGCTATCTTTGCTTTACTGATTTCACTGAATGCTTTTGCTCAGGATCTGCCTCATTACATGACAGACAGTGAAAAGGAAGCATACAAAACATATCAGCCGCCGTTTGTAAATTCAGATGACATTAATCCCCCTCCGACTCCGGTCAGGACAATGGCGGAGTGGGAGGAAGTTCAGGGAATAATAGTAGCATGGAC